>JAAWON010000003.1 GCA_022799495.1 Erysipelotrichaceae bacterium
GCACGCTTCTTTTCAGGCTTATCTTGCCAAACAAAAGCACCGTGTTCTTGGTGCTAATGTTTAACTTTTTTTGGGACATTTTCATTTTCGCTTGACAGGGGATTTTGAAAAAAAGTAAAATTTCACAGGATGTTAGCTGAGGATTGGAGGAAACTATATGAAACGATGGATTTGGTTGTTGATTGCTTGTGTTTGGATTATGGGCTGTGAGCAGCAGGAGGAAGCAGTAATTCAAACGTTAACACCGGCACAGGTACAGACCATGTTGGAACAACAATCGGCTATCCTAATTGATGTGCGCAGTGAAGCGGAATATGAGCTGCAGCATATCCCCAATGCGCTGAACATCCCCTTGGATCAATTATCTCGGATTACGGATATGATCGCTTTTGATGAGGTGTTGATCCTGTATTGTCGCAGTGGCAGTCGCAGTGCTCAGGCGGCGACACAGTTGCGTTCGATGGGATACACCAATATTTACGATTTAGGTGGGATTCAGGATTGGCCCTATGAATTGGTAAAACCATAAAGTTTAAAACACGGTTTTCAATACAAAAATGCTGGAAGGATTTAAAAACCCTGTTCCAGCATTTTTTGTGCAATTGCCTGTTCATATGCGTGTGTATCACTATCGGCTTCTTTTACGATGTTGAAGATATGATCACCGATACGCTCCAGTGTACCTAATATATCAACATAAACACCGGCTGCTACATCGGAGGCACATTCGTTGTTTGCCATGCGTTTGAAGTGACGCTCTCTGGCTTTTTCTTCCACCAAGTCCAAATAATTCTCTTTGTCCAGCAATTCCCGTAGAATTGCCTCATCATGCTCCATGAAATGTGAGAGCGCCAAACGATTCATTTCTAATACCGTCTCATACATCTCATTGACATCATTGAGCGCATGTTTGGAAAAGGATGCTTTATCATCAAAGGCCAACTCGTAAAATTCATTGAGATTCATCGTCAGATCACCGACACGTTCGATATTTTTTATGACCTGTAAGGTGGAAATAAAATCATCGGTATCAGTATCACTCAAACTTTCGTGTGCAATTTGCATCATATATTCAGTGATTTTGGAATCCAAGGAATTGATCGCATCTTCATATTGACGTGAGACATCTTTATACTTACCCGCATGCTTATTAAAATAATCACGGCTCGCATTGATACAGTCGGCGGCAAGTTCACCCATTTTCAAAGTTACCTGCTTGGTGACACCAAGTGCACCGGAGGGCAGAGATTCGGCCAATTTGGGATCCAGCACTTCAATATCCACATCAATCTTTTCTTCCTCACCGGGCATAATCTTTTTCGCAAAGGCCACCATTGTTTTGATAAAGGGGTAAGCGATCAACGAAATGATCAGCGCACGGATGATGGTTGCGATCGCAATCTGCATCATAGGAGCGATAGCGAATTGTTGCGACAATGCTTCAATGAAGTCAGCGAAGGGATAGAGCAGAAACATAAACAGCACAGTTCCCAATACATTGAATAGGACATTGATCGCGGCTGCTCGTTTCGCCGCTAGACTACCGCCGATACTGGCAATGACAGCGGTAATTGTCGTACCGATATTTGAACCAAATACCAAAGGCAAAGAAGCGGTCAGGGTTAAGCCGCCTGCTTCATAGATTTTCTGAACAATACCGATCATTGCACTGGAGGATTGCACCAACGCAGTCATCAAGACACCGGTAATTACTCCTAATATCGGATGTTCACCCATTGCGGTAGCGAGTTGCGCAAATGCTTCTGTTTGGCCTAGCAAAGATAATTCATCACCCATCAAGCGCAATCCAAAAAATAACATACCGAAACCGAGTAGAATTTGGCCTGCATAGGTAGTTTTTTTGCGCTTACCAAACATAAAGACAAGCACACCGAGAAAGACGAAGTATAAAGCGAGCGCTTCTACTTTTAAACCGATCAAAAAAGAAGTGATCGTAGTACCGATATTCGCACCGATGATGATTCCAACCGATTGTTCCAAACTCATAAGACCGGCTCGAACAAAACTAATCGCTATAGCACTTGTCGCAGATGAAGATTGAATGAATACGGTTAAGATCATACCAACCAACATGCCTTTCCAAGGCTTGCTGGTATAGCGATCAATATAATCGCGTAATTTACTACCGGCAATACTTTTTAAACCGTTTCCCATAAATTCAATGCCAAATAGGAACAGGGCTAAACCACCGATGATAAAATCCCAATGGATGCTCACCTGATTTATTGATTGTGTCGCAAACAACATATCGTTTCCTCCTGATGTTTCATTAGATCGCCTTTATTTTACCAAATATTTTATGGACTGTATATTGCTTTTTATTCTTTTATCATCTAGGAGTTCATAAGCGTAGTGTCGTATTAAGCAGTGTAAAACAATGAATACACCCTCAAATTATAAAAAAAAGCATATGCAATCATTTAAAATTATAAGTAGCACTGAAACAAATTGAACAGTTATAAGCGGGAAGAACATTTGTAGCTGTGGATGGGAAAGAAGATGCATTTCCATCGTGTTTATGTTAAAATAATAGCGTTGTGAAATCATTGCCTTGCGTATCTTTGTCCGTATAAAAATAAAGGACTTGTAAAGGGGACGTGTAAGGTGAAAGAAATATTGCATAAAGGAGTGATCCAAAATGGAAATCAATCTCATCAATCAAAGCGGGGAAGCGCGCTGGACTCGTTATAAAAAGGATTTTGTGCAGGTTGCCAAGCGACTTGAGGAAATCCTTCACTGTGAGCAAGAGCGCAGTGTTTCACTGATTTTTGTGGATGCGGATGCCATTCATGCATTGAATCGCGATTATCGAGGCGTTGATCGAGCGACTGATGTGATCAGTTTCGCGTTGTGTGATAGTGTTGATGAATATGAAATGGCAGAAGGAAGTGAGGAATTGGGGGATATATTTATCAATGTGCAGGCAGTTGTGGAGCAAGCACATGCGTATGGCCATTCCTTGCGTCGAGAAGTGAATTTCTTATTTACGCATGGTCTGTTACATCTACATGGATATGATCATCAAAATGAAAAAGAAGAGCAGGAAATGTTTCACTTACAGGATGTGATACTCAATGAAATCGTTCCTAAAAAAGTATATCAATAAATTTAAATATGCCTTTGATGGGCTTTATGCAGGATTGCGGCATGATCGCAGCATTGCTTTGCAAGGTTTGATCGCCTTGGCGGTAATTGCAGTGTGTGGATGGTTGAGCTTATCATGGCTGGAGTGGATGGTAATTATCGCTATGATTCTATTGGTAATGGGGGCAGAGTTTATCAATTCGGCAGTGGAGGAATTATGTGATGCGCTGTATCCCGAATATGATGTGCGTGCAAAAAAAATAAAGGATTATGCGGCAGCGGCGGTGTTGTTATTCGCTATATTAGCGGCAGTGGTCGGTTTAACTGTGATTGGAGGGAAGTTGTTTTGATGGATATAACAGTGAATGAAGCAATAAAACAGCGAGCATTAGAAAGTGCCTTTGCGGCGATGCAACACGCATATGCCCCTTATTCTCACTATCATGTGGGAGCGTGCGTTTTATGCCATGATGGAACGCTTTATCCGGGTGCCAACATTGAAAACGCATCGTTTGGACTGACGAATTGTGCCGAGCGCAGCGCATTGTTTGCAGCTTATTCCAACGGTGTGCGCAAAGCGGATATAGCCGCAGTGGCAATTGTCAGCGATGGCGAGCGGTTGGCAACCCCTTGTGGTGCATGTCGACAAGTGCTCAGTGAGTTAATTGATCTCCATATCCCAATTATTTTGAGCAATGGAAAAGAACAGCAAATATTGGACATTAGCCAATTGTTACCGCTGGCATTCAGCAATGAGGATCTGCATCATGCGTAAAAGTGGATTCATTGCGGTGATCGGTCGACCCAACGCCGGCAAAAGTACGTTGGTCAATACATTGGTGAAAGAAAAAATTGCAATCACCTCACCGAAAGCACAGACCACAAGAGATAATATTATGGGGATTTTGAGTGATGATGAGGCGCAACTTGTATTGATTGATACTCCGGGGATTCATAAGCCGCAGCATCAATTGGGCAAACAGTTGAATCGCAATGCTTATCAGGCTTTGAGCGAAGCTGATCTCATTTATTGGATTGTGGATGCGACACAGCCTTATGGCAAAGGAGACGCCTTTTTGTTGGAACGCTTGCAGGGACAAAAAGCGCCGATTCTATTATTGGTGAATAAAATAGATTTGTTAAGCAAGGAACGCTTGTTACAGGTATTGTCGTTGTGGCAAAAGCGTTTTGCCTTTGCCCAAATCATTCCCGTTTCAGCATTGAAACAGGACAATTTAAATGAGTTGTTGAAAATCAGTAAGCAGTATTTACAAGCGGGGGTCTCTTATTTTCCTGATACGATGATTACAGATCATGATGAGCGTTTTCAAATTGGTGAGTTGATCAGGGAAAAGGTATTATATAAAACAGAAGAGGAAATACCGCATAGTGTTGCGATTGTGATAGAGGACATGCAAGAGCGTGAGAACTGTTTCCATATTCAGGCGCTGATTATTGTGGAGCGTGCTTCACAAAAGGGAATTCTGATTGGCAAGCAAGGCGCGATGATTCGATCCATTCGTCTGGCTGCACAAAAGGAATTGAAACAGAAATTAGGTAAGCGAACGGAATTGGAATTGTATGTGCGCGTAGAGCCAAATTGGCGTAATCGCACCAGTAAACTGACGATGCTGGGCTATCACAATGACTGAAACACTAGAGGGTATTATCCTATCGCTGCGTGACTATCGTGAAAAAGATGTCTTGGTACGCCTACTTTGTAAAACGCATGGTTATCAAAGCATCGTTGCACGAGGAGTTCGCAGTATTACCAGCAAAAATGCTGCAGTGTTACAACCTTATGCGCAAGTGCGTTGTCATGTTGACTTTCATGAGGGGAAAACATTGCATCACTTACGGAGTGCCGATAATCTGGATTCCTATCGCTCCATACGTGCGGATTTAGAGAAAAGTACCATCGCAGGGGTACTTTGTGAATGCATGGAAAAAGCAGAGTTGGAGGATGGGTACTCATTGTTGGTTGAAGCATTGGAACACTTGGCCAATACGCAGCAGCCCTATGCTTTATTGGCATTGTTTTGTTCCTGTATCAACCGATCACTCGGGATCGAACCGTATGTGGATGGGTGCGTGATATGTGCAAGGGAACAGGGGATTTGTGCCATTTCCTGTGCGCATGGTGGTTTTGTCTGTCAACATTGTTATGATGGGCATTTGCATCAACGCTATGACGCCGCTGATTTGAAGCGATTTCGGCTCCTTTGTAAAGCACAGATGTGCCATTACGATGTGATTGTGCAGGACCAAAATTGGACGTATGAGCATTTTATGTTGGTATATCGTTTTTTTGCGGAATACAGTGGAATACGGTTACAAAGCATGAAGTTTTTATCCCACCTACAAGAAATGAAAGGACGAAGAAAATGAAAATTGCAGTATTGGAGCCATTGGGCCTGCCTGAGCAGGAATTGGCGCAGATTCTAGCGCCCGCATTGAATCAGGATAGTGAGATTGTTTATTATCCGGATCGCAAAGAAGATATTGAAACACTGATTGCACGTAGTCAAGATGCGGATATCGTTGTGTTAAGCAACTTGCCTTATCCCAAGGAAGTAATGGCAGCTTGTCCACAGTTAAAGGCGATTATGGTTGCGTTTACCGGAGTGGATCATGTGGATATGGAATATTGTGAAGCGCATCATATTACTGTATGCAACTGTTCAGGTTATTCGGATGCGGCTGTTTCTGATTTGGTATTTGGTATGGCAATCGGCTTTTATCGCAACCTTGCCGCATGTGAAGAAAGAGCACGCAATCAAGGCACCAAGGATGGCCTAATTGGTTATGAACTGGAGGGCAAAACATTTGGTATCATCGGTACCGGCGCAATTGGCTCAAGAGTTGCGAAAATTGCCAATGCTTTTGGCGCGAATGTATTGGCTTATTCGCGCAGTGTCAAAGCACTTGATGGCGTAGAGTATGTATCTTTAGAGGAGTTGCTGAAGCGTTCTGATATCGTATCCATTCATGTGCCTTCGACAAAGCAAACCTATCATATGATTGGTGAAGCACAATTAAAACTAATGAAGCAGGATGCTTTGTTCATCAATACGGCAAGAGGTGCGATTGTAGATGAAGCGGCTTTGGCAAACGCATTGAGTGAAGGATTGATTGCCGGTGCTTGTGTTGATGTGCTGGAGCAGGAACCGCCTTTTGATTCTGAACGCCCCATCTTACACGCTCCTAATGTAATGATTACACCGCATATCGCTTTTGCCAGCATTCAGGCAATGGGGAAGCGGGCACATATTGTAGCGGATAATATAAAAGCTTATTTGGCCGGCGCACCGATCCATGTGATCTGTCAATAGTGGTCAAAAAACAGGATATATGACACTATGCTTCTATACACAAAGGAACAGTGTTGATTTCATCTTGAATCAACACTGTTTTTTTGCATATATAAGTTCTATCATATGCTTTATTTATTATGAGTAGATGAGGCGTTAAATGAGCAGTATAATAGTAAGGGTGTGATAGGATCTGTTGATTATCTAAGGTGTTTTAGTTCCATAATATCCTTTTATACCATAAAGTTTTCTTAGAAAATTATTGTCTGATGGATTCGTAGTGAAGTTTAAATTATTTTCAAATGTTTCTTATTATGAGAATTATAAAATAAACAAGCTATTTTTATGATGTTTTTATATATATGGTGAAATCCTTGAATCTATGAGATGAAGTACATAGTATAAGTTACGGAAAAAGAAGAAATTTTTCGTTGACAAGCGCCCATAAAAAGTGTATATATTATAGTGTATATTTGTATCTATTTTTATGCTTTTGACAATATGAATAGCATCACCGAACGGTGAAATTTTTTTTGAAAGGGGTCAGGCAGCAGAAAATGAATGAAAAGAGTTTTGAGACAGTGGTCTCGCATGTTAAGAATTCCGGCTTTGTCTATCAAGGCAGTGAGATTTACGGTGGCTTATCCAACACGTGGGATTTCGGTCCGCTTGGGGTTGAACTAAAAGAAAATATCAAGAAGGCATGGTGGCGTAAATTCATTCAAGAGGAACCACAGAATGTCGGTATCCAATCAGCAATTTTGATGAATCCACAAGTATGGGTAGCAAGTGGCCATGTGGGTGGTTTCAGTGATCCGCTTATGGATTGTAAGCAATGTCACACTAGGCATCGTGCAGATAAATTGATTGAGGATGATTCACATGGTGAGGTGAATCCGGGTGGTTGGAGCAATGAAATGATGATGGAATACATCAAGGAACATCATATTGCCTGTCCCGATTGCGGTGCTCATGATTTCACTGATATCCGTCAGTTTAACCTCATGTTTAAAACCTTTCAGGGAGTGCTTGAGGATGCGAAAAATACGATCTATCTGCGTCCGGAAACAGCACAGGGTATGTTTGTGAATTTTAAAAATGTACAGCGCAGTGCTCGACGGAAATTACCGTTTGGAATCGGACAGATCGGTAAGAGTTTCCGTAATGAGATAACACCGGGTAACTTTATCTTCCGTACCCGTGAATTTGAACAGATGGAATTGGAGTTCTTTACTAAGCCGGGTGAGGATATGAAGTGGTATGCTTATTATAAGGATTTCTGTATGCAATTTCTGTTGAACCTCGGTATTGCGAAAGAGCATCTGCGAATTCGTGAGCACAGCCAAGAGGAATTATCCCATTATTCCAAAGGGACAAGCGATATTGAATATCTGTTTTCCTTTGGATGGGGCGAATTATGGGGGATTGCGGATCGTACAGATTATGACTTGACTTGTCATCAGACAACATCTAAGCAGAATTTGGAATACTTTGATCAAGAGAGCGGCGAGAAATTCCTGCCTTATTGCATTGAACCAGCAGTTGGTGTGGAACGCTTGATGTTGGCCTTCCTTTGTGATGCGTATGAGGAAGAACAACTGGAAAAAGATACCCGTGTGGTATTGCATTTGCATCCTTTCTTGGCTCCGGTTAAGGCATGTATTATGCCTTTGTCCAAAAAACTTCAGGATCAGGCAATGAAAATTTATCGCTTATTGGCTCCCATTGGCAATTGCGAATATGATGAAGCGGGCAGTATCGGCAAACGCTATCGCCGTCAAGATGCGATTGGAACACCGTATTGTGTTACCGTTGACTTTGAGAGCGAACAAGATGGATGTGTCACTGTGCGGGAACGCGATTCCATGAATCAGGAACGAGTTAAAATCAGCGAATTAGTATCATATATCGAAAATCGTATAAAACTATAACAGAGGTGATTGTTTGAGCCGGTTGAGCGAACAGGAAATCAATGCAGTACGTGCGAAAGCGAATATTGTTGAGGTCATCGCCCATTATATTCCGATCAATCGTAAGGGCAGAAGTTATAGCGCAGTTTGTCCCTTTCATGACGATCACGATCCCTCAATGTCAATTTCTGCGGAAAAGCAGATTTTCAAATGTTTTGTATGCAATACAGGAGGCAACGTATTTAGTTTTGTCCAGCAGTATGAGCATATCTCTTTTGTGGAGGCGGTATACAAGGTGGCCCAGTTGGTCGGTGTTGAACTAGAACAGCCCCATACCGCTTTTGAAACGACTGTGGACCCGCATACTCATGCCTTGCATCGCGTATGTGCGGATACGATTGAGTTTACACACTATCAATTGCGTACGCCGGATGCGCAAAGCATTCTGCAATATCTGCATCAGCGTGGTTTAAATGATGAGATCATTGATCGCTTTGAACTAGGCTATAATCCGCTTAATGATGCTTTATATCGTTTCCTACATGCGAAAAAGCATACGGATGAGCATATGCTGGAGGCCGGTGTGGTGCGCATGGGATCGCAGGGTATCAATGATGTATTCTTTCATCGCATCATGATTCCGATTCATGATGAAAGTGGACAGCCGGTGGGATTTACGGCACGACGCATCAAGGATGGCAGTGAAGCAAAGTACATCAATACGCAGGAGACAAAACTGTATCATAAGGGTGAATTGATCTTTAACTATCATCGAGCAAAAAGTGAAGCACGCAAGGCCAAATGTGCCTATCTGGTAGAAGGAGCCATGGATGTTCTGGCTTTGGAAAAACTGGACTATCATAATGCGCTCGCTACTTTAGGAACTGCTTGCACAAAAGAGCAACTGAAACTGTTGCGCAAATTGGGTACAGATATTGTGGTCTGTTACGATGGCGATCAGGCGGGGAAAAATGCGACCTATAAATTCGGCAAACTGGCTCGAGGATATCTTCCTTTCACGATTGTGGATAATAAAAGCGGATTGGATCCGGATGAGATTATTGAAGCTTATGGTAAGGAAGAACTGGAAAAAACTTTACATAAAACCATTTCTTGGATTGACTTTCTCTTTGCTTATCTGTTACATAAGTATGATTTAGAAAATTATACGCAGAAAAAAGATTATGCAAAGGAACTGGCTGAAGAAATCACGGCATTAAGCGATGACTTTGAGAAAAAGAATTATTATATACGCTTGCGTGAATTGACCGGTTTTGATATGGAAATGCCCGCAGCGCCCTCTAAACATATAGCGAAAGGGCGTGAACAAAAGCGCTCCTATCTGACTTACCCGAAAAGCGGGGTGTTGGCAGCGGAATATGAGATTCTCTCCCAGATGTTGCATTCACGTAATGCAGCACAATATTTCAAAGATGAATTAGGGTATCTGTTGGATGATGATGCAAATCAGTTGGCTTTGCAGTTCATTGATTACTATCGTACCCATTCAGAACTTGCGATCGCTGATTTCCTTAATACAATCACGATCGAATCTTTACGACAATTATTATTGTCCATTGCGGATTGGGAATTGGCAAGTGAAGGTTATCATCCCGAAGCGATGAAGGAAGCGGTGAATAAACTGCGTTCCTGCATGCTGGATAAGCAGATAGAAGATACGATTTTTCAGGCACAGGCGATCAATGACCCGCTGGAAAAGGCGAAATTGGCGGAAAAGCGCATTGAGCTAATTCGTGAGCGCAATGCTTTATTTAATACAAGGGAGGAATAGCAGGCATGAAACAAACGGCAAAAGGCAAAAAGGAGGTTCTTATGCAGGAGTATAAGACACTGGAAGAAATCAAGGAAGAACTGTCACAATCTTATGATATACATCATGTATTGTATCAGAGTGATGTGATGGATGCCTGTGAGCATTTGGATCTCAGTGATAAGGAATTTGATGAGCTGTTAACATGGTTCAATGACAATGGAATCCGTGTCAAAGACGATGAAGATGACGAGGATATTGATCTGAATGACGATGATGCATTGGTCGGTGATGATCTGAGTTATCGTGATGATGACCTAGATGGCATAGAGGATATCGACCGCATGGATGCACTCGCTACGGATATTGAATCATTAGAACAGTCGTTTGCGAATGCTTCTCATACCAAAATCAATGATCCGGTGAAAATGTATTTAAAAGAAATTGGTCGGGTAGACCTGCTTGATCCCAAAGATGAACCGGCAATCGCACAACGCATTCAGGAGGGGGATGAGGAAGCAAAACGTCAACTGATTGCGGCAAACTTGCGTTTGGTTGTATCCATTGCGAAAAAATACGTTGGCCGTGGGATGCTGTTTCTGGACTTGATTCAAGAGGGAAACATGGGATTGGTGAAGGCAGTCGATAAGTTTGATTATACAAAGGGTTTTAAATTTTCCACTTATGCGACATGGTGGATTCGTCAGGCAATTACCCGCGCAATTGCGGATCAGGCAAGAACCATCCGCATACCGGTACATATGGTCGAAACGATCAATAAGCTGACACGGATTCAGCGCCAATTGGTACAGGATTTAGGAAGGGATCCTTCCGCGGAAGAGATTGCCGCAAAAATGGAAAATATTTCGCCGGAAAAGGTGCGTGAAATTCAAAAGATCGCATTAGAGCCGGTGTCATTAGAGACTCCAATTGGCGAGGAGGATGACTCTCACCTCGGTGATTTTATTGAGGATAAGGAAGCATTATCACCGGATGAATATGCGAATAATCAGTTGTTAAAAGATGAAATCAATCATGTTTTGCAAGGCTTAACTGAACGTGAGGAAAAGGTGCTGCGCTTGCGATTTGGTTTGTATGACGGCAGAACGCGCACATTGGAAGAGGTTGGTCGTGAATTCAATGTGACACGGGAGCGCATTCGTCAAATTGAAGCGAAGGCATTGCGTAAATTAAAACATCCGACAAGATCGAAACGATTAAAAGATTTTGTCGATAAACCCTGATGGCGCTGAGTAAGCGCCTTTTGGCGCTTTATCGTCTTGCCCAAGGCGGGCGGATTGGGGCCGATATCGGTTGTGATCACGGGCTATTGGCAATTACCTTGGCGCAACATGGCTATGAACATGTATATGCTTGTGACTTGCGCGCCCAACCTTTAGCAGCGGCGCGCTCCGCCGTTAAGCAGGCAAAGTTACAAGAACGCATCACTTGTATTCAATGTGATGGTTTGGCTGCACTGGATGATAGTGTTGATACCATTATCATTGCTGGAATGGGGTTTGATACCATTCGTACCATACTCATGGCAGAACCACAAAAACTGTGTAAGGGCAGGCGGTTTATTGTGCAGTCCAACTCTCATGTGGAACAGTTGCGTCAATGGATCAGTGATCACCACTTTACCATCATGGCAGAGGATTTAATAAAAGAGGATCATTTTTATGAATTGCTTTGCTTTACCTGTGAAACGCATTCCGCTTATGATGCATGGACACAGCGCTATGGTGTTTTTTTACCTCATCATCCGCTGTTTAAAGAATATTGCATACATCGTTTGAAGCGTGTGGAAGTGATCTTGGAACATCTGCCGAAGGAACATGCGAAATATTCTTATTATCTTCAGTTCGCACAGGAATTGCATGAATTTATTGGTGAAGAAGCGCCGTCGCAGTGAGCAAAGCGTCAATGATTATATACAAAAGAAAAAGCGTGGATCTTTATGATTACTACTGCCGTACTTATTTCAATGAAACGGCCACAAATCATTGGAAACGCTTTTTTCATTTATCCTATCCAGTATAAATCACTCCAGCAACAAGTTAAGGTCGGTTTTTGGCTTTTCCTTGTTTGTTTCATAATGCATCAAGTAGTCAATCACTTGATTGCTTAAATAGGTGGGGGTGGAGGCGCCGGCAGTCACAGCGACTCGCTGCGCATGTGCCAATTGATGTTCTTCAATTCCATGTACATCATCAATCAAAAAAACGCGAGTTATTCCATGCTCTCTAGCAATCTGTGCTAAGCGATTGGAATTATTACTGAAGCGATCGCCAACGACATATAATACATCTACTTTGGCTTGGGAACTCTTTACAATGGCTTCTTGTCGCATTCTTGTCGCTGCACAGATTTCCTCACTGATGATTGCTTTGGGATAACGTTTGCGAATCGTTGCCAATTGGGTTTCAATATCGAATATGGACATTGTAGTCTGATTGGTCACGAATAGTTTTTCATTTGAAATCAATGGCAATGGATCGTTCGGTTCTAAAAAATGAATGCGTTCACTAAGAGCACAGATGGCTTCTGCTTCCGGATGATTTGCCTTGCCAATATAGAGAACATCATAGCCTTGAGCCAAATGACTCGCAACCATAGCCTGCGTTTTGCGTACATTGGGACAAGTCGCATCCACACAGATCAATCCTTTTGCCTCGGCTTTTTGAATTACCGCAGGCGCAATTCCATGAGCAGTAAAGATGACAACTCCTTCTTTGATTTCATCCAGCAATTCCATTCGACTTTTTGTTTTATCGTCAATTGTACGAATATGTAATTGGGTCAATGCCTCTGTCACATAGTGATTATGCACGAGCATTCCCAAAATTGTGATTGGCTGATCAGGGTAATCCTTTGCACATTGCTTGGCAATTTGAATTGCTCGCACAACACCATGACAATATCCACGCGGGGTAATTTGAATGACTTCCATTGCTTCACCTCATTTATCCATTTATCATTATTATAATACATTACGCTGGAATCGCATAATATTTTATTTACAATCACTTAAAAATCAGTATAATAAAACCGAGTGTGCCTGTGTGCAAATGAAGGATATCATGAAGAAATAAAAGAAAGCAAGTTATCATTCTATTGGGAATCTGCGGGTATCATATGCTTTTGAGCAGAATGTGAGGTAAATCGAATGAGTGTACATAGATATAGTGATTATCAGTTAAAGGATACAACAAGGACTTTTTTAAGCATCAATCAGTTTGTCATGCCGACTCAAATTCAGCAAAAGGTGATTCCCCTTGCGCTGAAAGGGAAGGACATCATTGCCCATTCACCGACGGGCACCGGTAAAACACATGCTTTTCTCATTGCCTTGATGGAGCATGTGGATCCAACGCTGCCATATGTGCAAGCGGTGATCACTGCACCAACGCGTGAATTGGCCTTACAGCTATATGAGCGAGCAAAGGGGATGAATGAGGCAGATCCGCGCTTACAAGTACGCCTGATCAGTGGTGGAATGGAAAAATCACGCATGAAGGAAGGGCTGAAGCGTGCTGTACATGTTGTGATTGGTACACCGGGACGGATTCGTGATTTGTTTTTGCAGGATCAGACATTATTGTTACAGCATGTGAGTATGCTGGTGGTAGATGAAGCGGACATGACATTGGAATACGGTTTTTTAGAGGATGTAGATGCCATTGCATCACGGATGCGCAAGGATTTGCAGATGCTGAGTTTCTCCGCTACGATCCCCAATGGATTAAAACCCTTTTTAAAAAAATATATGCATGATCCCGTCACGATTCAAGTGAGGGAGGATTATTTATTTCAACCGCGTATTGAACATGTATTGATCCCTTGCCGGCATTTATCCTATGCCCAAAAGGTATTGGAACTTCTTCCATCCTTCCAGCCGTATGTTTGCCTGATTTTTGCCAATACGCGAAGTGAGGCAGCAACGATGGCAGAGATGCTTAGGGATGCCTCATATGATGTAATTGAGTTGCACGGTGCGCTAAGTCCACGTGAGCGAACGAGGGCGATGAAAGCATTGATGAAACTGGAGCATGCTTATGTAGTTGCAACAGATATTGCGGCTCGAGGTATTGATATAGAGGGAGTATCCCATGTGATTTCAATGGGTTTTCCGAAAGAATTGGATTTCTATATTCATCGCAGTGGCCGAACAGGACGTGCCGGTAAAGATGGCATTTGCTTTGCTTTGTATGCCAAAGCAGATGAAAATAGCATTCAGACTTTGCAAAAGCGTGGTATTCACTTTCAGCATCGTCAATTCAAAAACGGGGTTTGGAGTGATCTGAAAGCGAAAAACGCGAAAGCAAAGAGACAAGAAGATCCTTTGACAAAGGAAATCAGCAAGCGCATGAGCCGCAAGTCACAAAAGGTGAAGCCGGGATATAAGGCAAAGCGCAAACAGGAAATTGAGCGTCTTAAGCGACGTGCCAAGCGCGAATTAATCCAAAAGGATATTCAGCGACAAAAGAAAGAACGTGCTAAGGCAGCACAGATGGAAAAGCGAGGAAGCAACGAATGAAAATCGGTTCTCATGTGTCGGTATCAGCGCCCGATTATTTACTCGGGGCGGTACAGGAAGCATTGTCCTATGAAGCCAATGCCTTAATGATTTATACGGGACCACCCCAAAACACAAGGCGAAAAGCCGTATCTGAGATGAAAATTGCACAGGCCCATGCAATGATGGAAGAACATGGCATTGCCGCTACATCCATGATTGTACATGCGCCTTATATTATCAATTTGGCGAATGTAGTGCGCGAAGAAACATTCACTTTAGCAGTGGAGTTTTTGGCCAAAGAAATAGAGCGAGTAAAGGAAATCGGCGCAACCGTACTGGTTTTGCATCCGGGTTCGCATGTGGGCGCGGGTGAGCAAGAGGGGTTGGATCGTATTATCAGCGGACTGGATCTTGCGATGGAACAGATCGGCTCGATACAGATTGCGCTGGAGACAATGGCAGGTAAGGGAAGTGAATTGGGTTATCGCTTTGAACAACTGCGTTATCTTATGGATCATGCCAAATATGGTGACCATTTGCGGGTTTGTTTGGATACCTGTCATATCCATGATGCAGGATATGATCTCACTCAGTTTGATGAGATTTTAGCACAGTTTGATTCTGTGATTGGCCTAGAGCGATTGGCTTGTCTGCATATCAATGATTCCAAAAATATAAGGGGCGCACATAAGGATCGCCATGCAAATATCGGCTTTGGTGAAATAGGCTTTCACGATCTATGCAAAATTGTGCATCATCCTAAATTACAGGAAACGGTAAAAATATTGGAAACACCCTATGTGGATGGACATGCGCCTTATCGTCATGAAATTGCCATGTTAAAAAAAGGTGTCTTTGAACCGGAACTGTTAGAGCATATCAGGAGGGAGGAAGCATGAAAAAGTGGTACTGCGTCTTGGCGGTAATGCTTTTGTTAAGTGGTTGTGATACGCAAGAAGCAAATGAACAAACAGCGACAGATAAAAGCGTGGAATTGATTCAATTCAATGAGGCGCAAAGTGGTGATCTGCTTGCGACGTTGCATACCAGTATGGGCGATATCAAAATTCATCTGTTTCCTAAAATTGCCCCCAAGGCAGTTGAAAATTTTGTGACACATGCGCGTTCGGGATATTATAACAATGTGATTTTTCATCGCGTGATCGCCAATTTTATGATCCAAAGTGGTGATCCTTCCGGTAATGGTACCGGTGGAAATAGTATTTGGGAGGAACCGTTTGCGGATGAATTTAGTGATCAACTCTATCACTTTAGCGGTGCGCTAGCAATGGCGAATGCAGGCAAAAATACAAATGGATCACAATTCTTTATCGTTCAAAATGAGGATGGTGCCGCCTATGATGACAGTTATTTTGAACGCATTTATATTCAGGCACAAAAAAAGCAGTGGAGCAATGCTGGCTTTGTTCATTCAGACGCAGTCAAACAAGTCTATCGTGAACTGGGCGGAGCACCGCATTTAGATCAACAGCATACGGTATTTGGACAGGTGATTGAAGGCATGGATGTGGTAAAACGAATTAGTGAGGTAAAAACCGGAGCGAAGGATAAGCCCGTGAGTGATATTTTCATTACCTCCATTACCATTGAAGAAGTGAAATAACATAGATGGGAAAGGAGGGGTATGGTGAAGCAGGAGCATGTGCTGATCCAGCATTTGGATGAACTGCATACCACACCGGCCGGAGCAATGCGCATTCAGCGTAATTTGAACTTGCCTGATCATGATGTCATCGCATGGTGTAAAGAGCAAATTATGGCAAAGGAAGCGATCATTGCCAAAAACGGAAAGAATTGGTATGTCAGCGGCAATGACTGCATCCTTACGATTCATGCGGGCAGTTATACAATAATAACGGCCCACAAACAAGTGGAATAAATATAATAAAAACTTATAAGAAAAAGATAAAAGAAAAGCAAGCAGTTGAGACTATGAATCCATCTCAGCTGTTTGCTTTTTTGTGGCTTCTTTCTGAGCACAGAACGCAAGGATTTCCTGTTTCAGACGTGGTACGATTTCCGCTTGCGGCAGTTTGGCAATAATTGTTCCTTTTTTGATTAGTAAGCCTTCTGATTTACCACCCGCAATTGCGATATCCGCATGTTTGGCTTCACCGGGTCCATTGACTGCACAACCCATAATGGCAACTGTGATATCAGTGTGAATATTTTGCAAAAAGGCTTCCATTTCTTTTACGGTTTCTTGAATGGACCAAGCGGTTCTTCCGCAAGTTGGGCAGGCAATTAAATTAGGCACTTGATGAATGAGACCACAGCATTTTAACAACTGTTTCGCGATTAAAACCTCTTGTAAAGGATCGCCGTTAATGGAAACGCGAATGGTATCGCCGATGCCTTCATTTAGCAGTGTGCCTAGCGCCATGCTGCTCTTAATTGCGCCACTGAGCAGTGGACCTGCTTCTGTTACACCCAAATGCAG
Organism: Erysipelotrichaceae bacterium; assembly: GCA_022799495.1. Taxonomy (GTDB): domain Bacteria; phylum Bacillota_I; class Bacilli_A; order Erysipelotrichales; family Erysipelotrichaceae; genus C-19. The sequence continues at coordinate 17,081 of JAAWON010000003.1, forward strand.
GGGGTAAGGGAATATCTGTGCTGCTTGTCGATAAGCATCAATACAAAGCAGGGGATCACTTGATTTAAAGGACAGGCAAATATTATGAAAATCCAATTCCTCAAGGATCGCTACATGACGTCGCGCACTTTCCATCATTCCTTCCGCATTGACTTTACCGTGTGCCTCATGTATATCTTTTTCTAATGATCCGGAATTGATCCCAATGCGAATGGGAATGTGCTTATCCTTACATGCGGCAACGACTGCGGCGACTTTTTCTTTACTGCCGATATTACCGGGATTGATGCGTATTTTATCAATTCCATTTGCGGCTGCTTGAAGAGCCAAACGATAATCATAATGAATATCAGCGACCAAGGGAATATGAATTTGTCGCTTGATTGCTTTGATCGCCTGTGCATCTGCATCATCCATCACCGCAATGCGAATGATTTCACACCCTGCCTGTTCTAACGCAAGAATCTGTGCTATAGTTGCCTCTATATCAGCACTTTTGGTATTGCACATAGATTGGATGAGGACATGATCGCTACCTCCCAGTTGTATACCATTGAAAGAAATCGCTCTTGTTTCTGTTCGTTTCATCGGATCACCTCTGTTATGGCATTATGATAGCACACTTTTACGGTTGCGCCAAATAAAATGAAGAGAAAGAAAAGAAGATTTAAGGGAATGTGGTGATTGGGAAAGATGGACAAGTGAAAGAACTACCTTGTATGAGCCGTGTTTTTTCTATGTAGGTGTGCTCAAGTATTTGTATTATAGGTGGATTTATATTATAATGAATAGGCAAATTCAGCACATATAGGATATGAGAATGGATCTTGTAGGATATGTAAGAATCATCTAGGGGATAAGGAGGTGCCGCCATGTTAAGAAATCCGTTTCGTGAATTAGATGCGAAAAATCTGCTGCACAGCAGTGATTTATTAAAGAAACAAAATGATTATCGGAAAATCGTAAATCAGCGTTTGAACGTGGTTATGATTGTAACCGTGCTGTTATTTATGATCATTGCGGCTCGTTTGATTGATATTCAGATTCGCCAACAGGAGGATTATACGAATAAACTTGAAGTGTATACAATGAAAAAACAAGTATCTTCGACACCTCGGGGACAAATGCTGGATGCACAGGGCAAGGAAATTGTGCAGACCATCAGTTCCATCAGCATCACCTATTTTCCAACGGAACATGCGAGCAGCGCAGACCAATGGGAATTGGCAGTAAAGTTTGCCAAACAGTTCCCGGTGCCTACGGATGACTTGACGCTGCGTGATCTTCAGGATGCATATATTACCTTACATACCACTGAAAATGGGATAAATGATCAGGCGAATTATTTACTGAGTGAAGCAGAATTGAAATTGAGTGATGCGCAGATTTATCAATTAAAACTAGAACGCATTACAAAAGAAATGATAGACGCTGAATTAGATGATGTAACCAGAGCGGCATGGCTTGTTTACAGTGCAATGGAAGTTCATTCACAAAGTTCTCATACCCGCGTAATTTTAGAGGATATAGATGAGGAAACAATCGCTTATTTGACGGAACATAAGGAGGATTTTCCCGGTTTCGATGTTGATTTTACTTCGTGGAAGCGACAGTATCCTTATGGTGATACATTGCGTGATGTATTGGGACAAGTGACGACCAGCAAGCAGGGATTGCCTGCAGAATTGATGCAATATTATCATGCCAAAGGATACGAAATGAATGCGCGAGTAGGAAAGTCTGGTTTAGAACAGCAATATGAGGAACTGTTATCCGGTAGCGCAAAGACTAATATGATTAAATATGATGAAGAAGGAAATCCTATTTTTACTGAGACAAATCCCGGAAAAAAAGGATACGACTTACAACTGAGCATCAATATTAATCTTCAACAAAAAATTGATGAGATATTAAAAAAGGTGATGCAGGAGTATGGGGGCAAGGGCAATCGACCTGACATGGATCGCTTGTTTGTCACGCTTATGAATCCCAATACAGGTGAGGTATACGCGATGAGCGGTGTGTTGCGTAGCGATGATCAGTTGATTAACTATGCCAGCGGTAATTACTTAGAGGGATATACACCCGGTTCTGTTGTAAAAGGGGCAACCGTGTATATGGGGCTAAATGAAGGGGTTGTAAGCAAAAATGAGATGATTTATGATGCACCGATGCAGATCAAAGGAACGCCAACCATTGCGTCTTTCCAGAATCATGGCAATGTGGATGCGGTTACAGCGTTAAAAGTTTCCAGTAATATTTATATGGTGAATATTGCAATTCGTTTGGCAAAGTCAACCTATATTCCCAATGGACCGCTGTTTATTGATGATGCGGCGGCCGTATTTAAGCTGATGCGCAATTATTATTCTATGTTTGGTCTTGGTGTTTTGACCGGTATTGATGTGCCCAATGAGCAATTGGCATTTAAAGGCAGCAATGAGACTCCGGGTAACTTATTATATTTTTCATTTGGCCAATATGATAATTATACGCCAATCCAGTTGTTACAGTATGTTTCCACGATCGCAAATGGCGGTAAAAAAATCAAGCCGCGCTTGGTCAGTGGGGCATATGGAGTGAACTCTGATTCACTTGTTTACAAGAATACGACGGAGGTGCTTTCCACGATCTCAGGTAGTTTGGAACACTTGAATACAGTGAAAGAAGGCTTTCGTGCGTGTGTTACCTCAAATTACTGTGGTACAGCGGTAAAAGCGGCCGGTCATGAGATCGCTGCGAAAACAGGAACTGCCGAAGTCACTATTGATGGGCATGCATCTACCAATGCCTCATTGATCGGCTTTTGGCCATATCAACAGCCGGAGGTTGCCTTTGTTTGTTCCGCACCCACTTCTTCAAATACAACCACTGCCACCACGCGTTTACAGGATAATATCTGCACAACGGAAATCATGCCGCAGGTTATAAAAGCCTATTATGGCGAATAGATGAATCATGCAGGTATATACACTTTTTCATTTCACGGTGTTTTAAAAAAAAGATTAGCATTTTTCATATGAGTATGTTATAATGCTATCGCAAATAAGGATGAGGAGGTTTAACATGAGAGATCGTATTACATTCAAGTGTTCTGAGTGCAACGAAGAAAATTACATTGGAACGCGCAATAAACGTAAACATCCGGAGCGTATGCAGATCAATAAATTTTGCCCGCGTTGTAACAAAAAGACTGCACATAAGGAGAAAAAATAAAAAGGGCCACATGGTCTTTTTTATTTCAAAGGAGGTAAGTAATGGCTCAAATTGATTCCATGGTATTAGGCCCGGTTATGACGAATTGTTATTTGTTATGGCATCATAACCATGTGCTGATTGTGGATCCGGCCACGAAAAGTGGGCAGATCAAACAATTGATTGAGATGCGGGAAGGGATTGTAGATGGAATTTTCCTTACCCATGGGCATTTTGATCATATTGGCGGAGTGGATGCTTATGCACGGTTATATCAATGTCCTGTCTATATCAATGACCCGGATTTGGGGATGTTGAGTGATCCTTATCGTAATGCCTCAGGACTTGGAGAAGAAGTAATTGTGAAAAGTGAAGCCATTGGTTTACAACCTGGTAAAAATCAGATCAATGAATTTACGTTTACACTTATAGATGCTCCCGGTCATACGGAGGGAAGTTGCCTAATGATCTGGGGGGATGCTATGATCTGTGGCGATGTATTGTTTCAAGGCAGTATCGGACGTACAGATTTGATTGGTGGATCAAATACGAAAATGTATCAAACACTGGAGATGGTGAAAACATTGGATCCAGATTTAACAATATATCCCGGACATGGCCCTAAAACGACGTTGGCACAGGAGTTAAAACACAATCCCTTTTTGATTTGATTCTTTCAGCATCTATTATAAAATGAAGATAACCTATTAGAATAAAGAGGTACTTGAAGTGAAATCAATGAATTGGTTTCACTGCATTTAGTTGCCTCTTTTTTATTTTTGTTCATCCTGATGCGATGTGGACAAGCATTGTGCACCACAATGGAATAAGGGTAGAAAACTGATGAAAATATAAGTATATTGTCAAGATTCAGATATGAAAAATAAATTTCTGTATTGAGAAAGAAAATTGGATAAAAGCATAGATAGAAGGAGGTGAGTTATGCAGGATCGGTTACATCGCTTGCTTGATATGGCTCTTGCCAAACAAGCAACGGATATTCATTTTACAGTATATGGTAATGCTTTGCAGGTAAAGGTGCGTGGCATGATGGGAATGGAGGAGATTCATAGTGCAGCACTGGATGTAGGTCTATTTCATTATTTGAAATATATCGCTGATTTGGATCTGGGAAACAGTGATAAGGCGCAATCAGGAAGCTTCCGGTTAAAGCATGGTGGAAAGCAGTTAAATTTTCGTTTTTCACTGCTTACCTCACATGGCATGCAAAGTGGTGTTCTGCGTATTTTGAATCATCATTGCCGGATTGCACTTGCGCAATTAAGTCAAGATCCTAAGCAGCAGGAATGTTTTTACGCATGGACGAAGATGCGCAGTGGCATGGTGATTTTATCCGGTCCTACAGGGAGTGGTAAGACCACCACACTTTATGCTCTTTTAGATGCGATTGCACAGGATTCGCAAGCAAAAATCATGAGTTTGGAAGATCCCATTGAGATACAAGATGATCGTTTTGTTCAAGTGGCAATCAATGAGGCGAATGGATTTACTTATGCGGAAGGAATCCGCCAGTTCATGCGTCATGACCCTGATGTGATTATGATTGGAGAGATTCGTGATTCCCAAACAGCGAACATGGCTTATCGCTGTGCATTGACCGGGCACATGGTATTTTCTAGTATACATGCCAAAACCGCAGTAGAAGCGTTAAAACGTCTTGAGGAATTAGGTTTATCGCGAGCAGAACTTAGTCATACGTTGAGTGCAATTTGTGCACAACGACTTTATGCGCTGAAAGGTAAAGAAAGGGAACGTGTTTGCATATATGAAATTCTGGAAGGAACGCAGCTTACGCAGGCTTTGGCACGACAGCCACTGGTCAATTATGAAGATATTTACTACAAAATCAAAAAGGCAGTGGCAAACCAACTTATACAAGCAGAAGCGGCAGCCAGTGATTTGCTCGCTGAGACGCTATGAATGGGAGGCATTAGCTAATTTATTAGGGCAAGGTTATGCGTTTCAAAGTGCTTATTGCATGATTCAAAGTGATGAAAATGTAATACGAAAATTGCGCCAAGGAATGCCTTTAACCGATTTACTTACACAAGGACATCACGGTTTGTTTTACGATCATTTACGTTTTTTCTTACAGATCACTGGCGTAGGTGATGCAATCCATGCATCTTTGGCAATGGCTGATTTTTTGATGAAGTTGCGAAGAACACTATTTCAGCAGGCAAGTTACCCACTACTACTGCTTTGCTTTTCCTTTGCGGCACTGTTTTTATTCAGCGGCTGTGTTTTGCCTCAGTTAATGCAGAGTTTTTCACAGACAGAAATGAAAGAATTTACGCTACTTCTCACAATGATGCGCTTGTTGGTATATGTAATTATCCTAATGGGTTTATCAGCTTTTGGTTTGTGGTTGTTGGCAAAATATGTACCTAACCTGCGGTTTGCAATATTGCGATTTTTACAAAGGACTCATTTACCAAGTCAGTATTGCTCTTATTTATTCGCCGGGTATTTTACACAGATGCAGCGCCATGGTATTTCCACCCGTCAGGCTTTTATATTTCTTGCTTCTTTTCGGAAGGGAAGTTTGTTAAGCAGTTGTGCGCAGAATATTGCAGATGCACTGGCACAAGGAGAGGAAATAACAGATTCATTGAAAAGACAAAGATGGATCGAACCGGGATTTGTACAGAGTTGGCAGATTGCCCAGCATACCCAACAATTAGCGGAAGTGCTCAGCCAATATCAAAAACGGCAGGAAGAACAATGGAAGGAATATTTGAAGCGTTTTGGAGTGATCATCCAAGTGTTTACATATAGTTTTGTTGCAGGAATGGTGATTCTTGTATATCAAATTTTACTGCTACCTTTGCAGTTATTGGAGTCATTTTAAAGGAGTATTTTATTTTTGTTTAAGCTTTTTGAAAGCGATGTGCAATTGTAATTAAATTGTTTTAAAGAACGCGGCGAAACATGTAGGAGGAAAGGAAGTGAAGCAATGCGTAAAAAACAGGAAGGATTCACGATATTGGAGATGATCATTGTATTATCAATTATCGCTCTGGTCTTTTTATTGACACTACCCAATATTCAGCAAAAACAGAAGATCATTCAAGAAAAGGGATGTGATGCATTATTAAAAGTTGTGGATGGACAAATTCTTTTGTATGAAGTAGAGCATCTTGTACCTCCTGACAGTATCAGCCAACTAATCACAGAAGGATATTTGGAGGAAGGACAACAGCGCTGTCCGGCCGGTGAAATGATTGTAATTGTAAATGGGCAAGCACAGTTACAGTGATGGGTTTACCTTGATTGAGATGCTGGTGGTTTTATTTGTGATTGTACTTTGTATGATGCTATTTCCTTTGATGCATATACGCAGACAAGGGATGGGGATTAAAATGGCCAGTTTATATGAACATCTGCAGTATGCACAAACAATGGCGATGCGCCATGGTAAGGAAATACAGGTCACAATGAATAACGATGAACTACATTATGCAGATCAAGTATTTAAGCTAGAGATGCGCTGTCAAGGAGAAGTGCTGTTTCATCCCAACGGTAATGTTGATCGTGCACGTACCATCACTTGTCATAGCGCTGCACATCAAGGATCTCTTGTTATACAGTTAGGAAGCGGACGTATGTATGTACGCTAAACGAAGAAATCAAGGTTTTTTATTGGTCGATGCGCTATTTGCTTTGCTAGTGATATCGTTTTGTCTGTTGGTGTTGTTGCAAGCATTTACCATTTGGCAGACATCATTTACGCAGTTTCAGGAGGTGGATGGATATGAACTATATCAGAAGGGAACCAGGCTTTACGATGATTGAAATGCTTTTGGCATTGAGTGCCGTCAGTCTATGTGCAGTCTTGTGCAGTGCGCTGATTGCCTTATTGCCGCGTTCAATTGCTCAGCACTATGAGGCGGAAGATGCGCTTGCTTTGCGCCAACTGCGTTTTCTATTAGCACAAGCGGATACCTTTACGCTGACGCAGGAGCAACTCGCATTTCGCTATCATATGCAATTCTTCACTTTGGAACAGTATGGTCATCTGCTGGTGAAGCGACCCGGCTTTGAGGTGATGATGCAACAGGTAGATCACATTCGTTTCTTTAAGCAAAATGAATGTTATTACCTTGCTTATACGCGCCAAACAAACAGTAAAGAGGCTCTGCTTGCGTGTGAATAGGAATGGCTTTGTCACTTTGTATACCTTACTGTTGATGCAGGTTATCGTAAGTGTAGCCATATTGTTGATGCAACGTTGTGTGATGAATCAATCCGTAGCCACCCCCATGCCTTATCATGATGCGCAAATCATCGCTGTATACCGGATTAAGGCACGTTTCAAGCAAGTGCAGAATAGAGAATCCTTACCAACAGAAGATGCCTCCACAACAGATTCAGAAGAAGAAAAGAAAATGATGATGGCGATTGAACAAGAACAGATCCTTCATGAAGGTTTAATAATACAAATTGAATATGACTTAGATCAATGCGATGTAACAATCGCTGATTTACATATGCGAATTTACTATGATATAGCACAAGGAACAATTCTCGATCTTGTATATCTCAGCTCGCCATAGCCAAAGTAATACTGAGGTGATATTATGTGGATGAACTTGATGATCAGCACGATCTTTTACAGCGTTCTTTTAGGACTTGGCCATATGTTGTATTTTATTGAAGCATCCATCTATGAAACAATACCGCTATACGCACTTTTGCTATTGCCCACGATTCGCTTATATCAAGCCAATTGTAAGGCATTGGAAGCAAAGGATTTTATCCTTGCAGCAGTGTTGAGCGGGTGTATCATAAGTTACTATGTTTGGCGTACAGCGATTCTGAACTATGATGTTGCATGGTTTTTATATTTGGCTGTCTTTCTACCACTGCTTTCCTTTGGTTGTAGTATCCGCTATCGCAGTCTCATGTAAAGAAGCAAAAAAACTTCATGTCTCTTGCTTTCACATCTTTAAAGGTATTCGTAATGTATGCCCAATAACAAATAAAAATTGACGGATAGGTGAAAATGCTTTACAATATGGTCGGATAATGAGAAAAGAAAGGTGAATGAGCATGATTTCTTCAAATGATTTAAAACCGGGTATGACGATCCAGCAGGACAATAATATTTATGTTGTTTTGGAGCAAAGTCAGAATAAAACAGCACGTTCTGCAATGGTGGTAAAAGCAAAAGTACGCAATTTGCGTACCGGTTCCAATGTGGAATTATCTTGGGGCGGTGGTGATAAGATCCAGCCTGCACGCATTGACAAAAAGGAAATGCAATATCTGTATGATACAGAAGAAGCACTTGTATTCATGGACAATGAAACTTATGAGCAAATTGAGATTCCAAAAGAGCGCCTGCAATGGGAAATGAATTTCATCAAACCGAATGACAATGTGATGATTTCCATGTTTGAAGGTGAAATCCTCGGTGTGATTCTGCCTGATAAAGCAACGTTGCAAGTAGTGGAATGTGAACCGGCAGTTAAAGGTGATACAGCGACGAGTGCATCGAAAAATGCAAAACTGGAATCGGGACTGGAGATTAAAGTGCCTCTGTTTATTGAACAAGATGAAATGATCGTAGTGAATACGGCGGATGGCAAATACTCCGGTCGGGCAAAAGATTAAGCAGTCAACTTAAAAGAGCAATCGCTCTTTTTTTTGCCATAAATTGTCGATTCAAGTTAGAAGTATGATTTTCTCAATAAAACATATGGATAAAACATACCATTTAGCGAAGAAGTTTGATATAATATACCCTGATAAGGAGGTCTTTTCTTATGGAAACATTATCAAGGGTCAAGCGCTATGAAGATCTACGCAAACAGATCGAAGATGACAGCATCGGCTCTGATACACTGCCGCAGGAGCAGCTTCAGGACTATGCGAAGCGTTTGAACGAGTTGGATTCCTCCATATTCAAAAAAGTTAGCATCCGTGAGGATGAAGCGTATACACCGGAGCGGGAACGCAAAGTTCAGGATGATTTTTCCCTTGTGGAAGCAACGACGGATGATTTTCGCAATGAATATTTGGATGATTTCATCAATGAGGTGAGAGAGTATAACATTAAAAAGGGAACGCGGGAAAACGAAGATACGCAGATTGATATTTTGAATCGTTTGAATAGTGTATCACGGGCTAAGCGTTCTGATTATATTGAAAAAATTGATGAAGATGTAAAGGAACAACCCAAACCGGATCCGCTAACACAACGCAAGCGTGAGGATATCGCCGCACAAGTAAAGAGTTTTGTGGAAAAGGAAACGCCTGTTCATGAGACAAGCAAGGAAAGTAGTGAGCGGCCCAAAGAAATTGCATTAGATCATGCGTTGAGCGATGTGAGCGCAAAACGTACAAAAGAGCCCAAGCGACCGACAATGGATGTTTCTAAACTACAACGCGTGGCAGAAGAAGAAACATTGAAAATGCAGAACTCACTTGGTACACAGCCTATCAGCATTCCTGAAAGTGAAAAGCGCAATCCTTTCATTACGCGTAAAAATAAACCAAGTGCAGTTCCAACAAAAGAGGAACAAGCAGCGGTGGAACGTGAAAAGCGCCTGCATCAAAAACTGGTGGAAGAGACGCAACAATTGCGCGTACAGTTAAATGAGTATGAGGATGATCTGATTGATTTAAGTGAAGGCGTGGAGAAGACAAACCGTATGCTGAACATCATATTGGGCTGTCTGATATTAGCGTTGCTTGTCATTGTCGGCATTGTGATCTATTGGATCATTCAGGCAGGAGGTATGGTGTAATGAGTATGAATATTGCAATAGATGGACCAAGCGCAGCCGGGAAAAGCACAATCGCAAAGCTATTGGCCAAGCAGCTCCATTATGCACATTTGGATACCGGAGCGATGTATCGCTGTGCCGCCTATGCGGCAATCACACAAGGCCTGAATTTAGAAGATGAAGCCGCGCTTCAAGCGATGCTAACACATTTGGATATTCATTTTGATGAGGATGGAGCGGTATACATCAATGGGGAAGATGTGTCAAAACAGATTCGTACCAATGATATCTCCATGGCAGCATCAAAGGTTTCTGCTTATCCAAGCGTCCGCGCAGCATTGGTTGCTAAACAGCGTTGTATTGCGGCAAATAAAGGATATATATTAGATGGCCGCGATATCGGTACGGTTGTTTTGCCTGATGCAGAAATCAAAATCTATATGGTAGCCAGTGTCGAGGCACGATCTCAACGCCGCTATCAGGAGTATTTGGATAAGGGAATGGACATTACTTATGAAGAAATCTATCACGATATTGAAAAGCGTGATTATCAGGATTCTCATCGAAAGGCCTCGCCATTAAAAAAAGCAGATGATGCGTTGGAAATTGATACAAGTGATATGAGCATTGAACAAGTGATCCAATATATAATGGCACATATCGAAACTGTGCAGAAAGCCTCTGTCAAACAAGCATAAATGAATTTGGCAAAAGCGAAAGTAAGAATTGTTCATTTGTGAATAAGAAAGCAGTGATTAAGTCCTGTGAAAACAGGACTTTCTGTATAAATAGCACTTGCTGTGCAAGAATAGAAATGAGGGAACTGTATGCGCAAAAAAACGAATACAGGTAGTGTATGATTCAAGGTATTGCTGCCATTGTCGGGCGTCCTAACGTCGGCAAATCGACGATTTTTAATCGTATGATCCAAGAACGTAAAAGCATTGTCGAAGATACTCCCGGTGTTACTCGTGATCGTATTTACGGTAAAGGTGAATGGTTGACAAAAGAATATCGTGTCATTGATACCGGTGGCATTCAACTCGCTGATCAACCTTTTCAGGAAGAAATCCGAATGCAGGTGGATATCGCCATTGAAGAGGCAGATGTGATTTTGTTTGTGGTAAACGGCAAAGAGGGAATCACCCGCGATGATGAATTCATAGCGCAGTTGCTACAAAAAAGCAAAAAACCGGTCCTATTGGCAGTGAATAAGATAGACAATGCAGAAATGGCGATGAACATCTATGAGTTTTATGCCTTGGGAGTTGGAGATCCAATCGCAGTATCCGGTGTTCATGGAATTGGAATAGGTGATATATTGGATCAGATGATTCATGCCTTTTCCAATCGCCAACACAATGACTATGAAGGGATGACAAAGTTTTCACTCATTGGCAGACCAAATGTTGGAAAATCCTCGTTGGTCAACGCAATCTTACGTCAAGAGCGATCCATAGTCAGTGACATTGAAGGAACAACGCGCGATGCGATTGATACCCCTTTTCGCAGTGATGGGAAAGAGTATGTAGTTATTGATACAGCCGGTATTCGCAAACGTGGAAAAATCTATGAAAATATTGAAAAATATAGTGTTCTGCGGGCAATGAATGCGATTGAACGCAGTGATGTAGTTCTGGTAGTGTTGGATGGAGAAAGTGGGATTCGCGAACAGGATAAACATGTGGCCGGTTATGCTCATGAAGCGGGCAAAGGAGTTATCATCGTTTATAATAAATGGGATTGTGTTGAAAAAGATGAAATGACTATGGTAAAAATCGAGAAGAAATTGCGACAAGAATTTGTGTATCTACAATATGCGCCAATTGTTTTCGTTTCTGCCAAAAGCGGTCAACGCGTTCATACGTTGTTGCCCCTAATTGATCAGGTACATGATGCCTCTTTACTGCGCATTCCAACCAATGTATTAAATGAGGTCATTTTAGATGCCCAGTTGATGACACCGCCACCTACACATAAAGGTCAGCGTTTAAAGATTTACTATACATCACAAGTGGCTGTAGGGCCGCCTACCTTTGTATTATTTGTCAATGATCCTGAGCTATTGCATTTCTCTTATCAGCGCTATTTAGAAAATCGACTACGGGAAGCATTTGGCTTTGTAGGAACTACGTTGCGCATCATAGCACGAGAAAGGAAGTAATGTGATGAAAACAGTCGTAATCGGCAGCGGCAGTTGGGGCAGTGCTTTGGCTCAAGTGCTGGCGGATAAAGAAGAAAATGTTATCCTATATGGGGTAAATGAAGCAGAGATTACAGACATCAATGAGCATCATCAAAATCGCGCCTATTTTCCTAATGTATCTTTAAATCCCAAGTTGCGTGCCACTATGGATATTACGGTAGTGAAAGATGCGGATGTAATTGTTTTGAGTGTGCCAAGTATCGCGATTGAGAGCGTTTGCCAACAGCTTGCACAGTTTCTACGCAAATCGGTCATAGTCGTCAATACGGCCAAAGGATTTCATCCAATTAGCAATGGGCGCATGTCTGATGTTATCCGCAGTGCGATGCCTGCGAAGGCTTTGCGCAGTGTTGTTTCATTGATTGGCCCTTCCCATGCGGAAGAGGTTGTGATACGAATGCTGACAACCATTTGTGCGGTATCCTTAGACGAAGATGCGGCAATTTTAATCCAACAGTTATTCTCCAATGCATATTTGCGTGTATATCGCGGCAGTGATGAGATCGGCAGTGAGATCGGCGTCGCGGTAAAAAACGCGATAGCTTTGGCAAGTGGAATGCTTGCCGGCCTAGGTTATGGCGATAACACCCGAGCAGCTTTGATCACCCGTGGTATCCGTGAGATGATGCGCTTTGGCGTGGCGATGGGCGGCAAGGAAGACACCTTTATGGGCTTGACCGGAATCGGTGATTTAATTGTTACTTGTACAAGCCATCATTCGCGTAACTTTCAAGCCGGCTTTACGATTGGCAAGGAGGGCAGTGCCAAGCATTTTTTAGCCACCAATCAAAAAACTGTGGAAGGGATTCGCACTGCTAAAATTGTCCATGAATTGGCTCAAAAGATGCAGATTGATATGCCGATTGTATCGGAGATTTATCGGGTGATTTATGAGGACAAAGATCCGAAGGAATCCGCTAATGCGCTTATGCGCCGTGATTTAAAAGCAGAGTGAGCATAAAGTTTTCGCTGTGTTATCATTCTTTCACCATGATGTTACATAAGCACGAACGGTAGGGTTTCTAAGCGTTGCGTGCTTTTTTTCATGGATAAGGAGAGAACTTCATGGTATAATAGGAACACGTTTTATAGTTCATAGCGTTATTATGGTATAAGCGATGATAAAAGCGTAAGGATGGGAGGATGCTAATGGAAAAACTTACACATGAAATCGAGCGAAGGCGAACATTCGCAATTATATCTCACCCCGATGCAGGTAAAACCACTTTGACGGAGAAATTACTGCTGTATGGTGGGGCGATCAATCAAGCGGGTAGTGTAAAAGGAAAAAAAGCCAGTAAACATGCGGTATCGGATTGGATGGAGATTGAAAAACAACGTGGGATCTCTGTTACCTCATCTGTTTTGCAGTTTGAATATGAGGGTTACTGCATCAATATACTGGATACTCCGGGACATCAGGATTTCAGTGAGGATACCTATCGTACCTTGATGGCGGCCGATTCCGCAGTGATGGTGATCGATGGTTCAAAAGGTGTTGAGGCACAAACGAAAAAACTATTTAAGGTTTGTTTGCTTCGCCATATTCCGATCTTTACCTTTATCAATAAAATGGATCGTGCCGCTATGGATCCCTTCGCTCTATTGGAACACATTGAAGCGGAATTGGGCATTGCGACTTATGCGATGAATTGGCCGATTGGCTCTGGTAAGGATTTTAAAGGCGTATATGAGCGTGATCATAAGCGTATCATTGCCTTTCATGGCGGAGATCACGGTCAAAAAGAGGCAGAGAAACTAGAGGGCAGTTTAGCCGATGATCGCTTTGTCTCAGTGTTAGGGGATCATTTCTTTCGGCAATTAAAGGAAGACAGTGAACTTTTGGATATGGCTGGAACTGAATTTGATGCGGATCAGGTAGCGCATGGTGCATTAACACCTGTATTCTTCGGCAGTGCCTTGACTAATTTTGGAGTGGAGCCTTTCTTACATCATTTCCTGTCTATGACCAGTGCACCACTGCCACGTGCCACGACAAATGGCGCAGTAGATCCGTTTGCGCCTTCCTTCAGTGCTTTTGTCTTTAAAATTCAAGCGAATATGAACAAAGCTCATCGCGATCGCATTGCCTTTATGCGCATTTGTAGCGGTAAGTTTGAAAAAGGCATGGAGGTCTATCATATGCAGGGCGGGAAAAAGATTAAATTAGCCCAGCCCCAGCAATTTATGGCGCAGGATCGTGAAATCATCGACGAGGCATATGCCGGTGATGTGATCGGTGTGTTTGATCCCGGGATCTTTGCGATTGGTGATACGTTGTGTGATGCTGCGCATAAACTTGAATTTAATCGCATTCCCACCTTCGCGCCGGAGCATTTTGCCCGTGTTAGCCAAAAGGATACGATGAAACGCAAACAATTCACCAAAGGAATCACACAAATTGCGCAAGAAGGAGCAATTCAAGTCTTTCAAGAGTTAAACTTAGGCATGGAGGAGATCATTGTCGGTGGGGTTGGCGTTTTGCAATTTGATGTTTTGGAACAGCGACTGAAAAGTGAGTATAATGTTGAAATCAAGATGGATATTCTCCCATATCAATGCGTACGCTGGATTGAGGATCAAAGTTTAGATCCTAATACCTTAAACCTCAATTCCGATACCAAACGGGTAAAGGATTTAAAAGGTAGAAATCTATTGATCTTTTTAAATAACTGGGGTTTGAAATGGGCATTGGATCAAAACAAAGGACTTGTTTTAAATGAAGTAGGGAATATGGATTAGCACTACCACTGATTCTATTCGCAAATCAAACAAAACCATGGTATAAGGGGAGGCATCATCCTTTCTCCATATGGGAAACAAGGAGCAACATGCTTCATCTCTATCCTTGGTAGGTACTGTAATAGGAAACAGAAAGAGAAAGGAAGGATACCATGCAAGAAACCGCATTATTGAAGTTGTTGGAAAAAAATGCCCGAATGGAGCTTTGTGATCTAGCGGCAGCGCTGAATGAAAGTGAGGATAATGTGCAGACTGCAATGCAGCAGTTAACCCAAGATCAGATTATTTTAGGGCATCACACATTGATTAACTGGGATAAAACCAATACCGATCGGGTAATGGCACTCATTGAGGTCAGTGTTATGCCCGAGCGTGAATATGGCTATGATCGCATTGCCAAGCAGATCTATCGCTATCCAGAAGTGGATACGATGTATCTCATGAGTGGTAAGAGTGAATTTATTGTTATTATTTATGGTAAAACCATGCAGGAAATCGCTCAATTTGTCGGTAGTAAACTCGCTTGTATTGACAAAGTAACCGGTACTTGTACGTTATTTGTATTGAAAAAGTATAAGGGGGAAGGAATTGTCTTTGAGATGGAAGAGGAAGCGAATGAGCGGCTATTGGTGACACCATGAACAAGGAAAGCAAATTAAGCAAACGCATGGCTCTGGTAAAGCCAAGCGGTATTCGTAAGTTCTTCGATCTGGCATCAGAGATGGAGAATGTGGTATCGCTTGGTGTTGGTGAGCCGGATTTTGATACTCCTTGGCATATTCGTGAGGCAGCGATCTATTCCATCGAACAAGGAAAGACGTTTTATACTGCAAATCGCGGATTGTTGGAACTTCGTCAAGAGATTTGTCGTTATTTAAAGCAGCGCTTTCAATTAAGCTATGATCCCAAACAAGAGGTCATCGTTACGGTAGGTGGCAGTGAGGCGATTGATATCACCTTGCGTGCCATTCTCAATCCCGGTGATGAAGTGATTGTATTATCTCCCGGATATGTTGCATATGAGCCGGGTGTGGTAATGAATGGCGGAGTACCTGTGGTCATTGAATTACAAGAAGAACATGCGTTTAAATTGATGCCTGAACAGTTAAAGGCAGCCATCAGCGATAAGACAAAAGCGATTTTATTAAACTTTCCCGGAAATCCTACCGGCAGTGTGATGACGCATGCGGATTATGAAGCACTGGTTCCGATTTTACAAGAGTCGGGAATTTTAGTGATTAGTGATGAAATATATGCAGAATTAACCTATGATGTAGCGCATGCTTCACCGGCTAATTTTGATGCGATCAAAGATCAGGTGATCTTGATTTCCGGTTTTTCCAAAGCATTTGCGATGACCGGATGGCGTTTGGGTTATGTATGCGCTGATGCTGTTTTCATTGATGCGATGAATAAGATTCATCAATATATCATTATGTCAGCGCCCAGTGCTGCCCAATATGGCGCCATTGAAGGTCTGCGCAATGGAATGGATCATGTTCAGGAAATGCGGGATGCTTATCAAGTGCGGCGTAATTTTATCGTCAATGGGTTCAATCGTTTGGGTTTAACTACTCATATGCCACAGGGTGCTTTCTATATTTTCCCTTGTATACGCTCAAGCGGTCTGTCTTCTGAGGCATTTTGTGGTGAATTATTGGCGGAGCAAAAAGTAGCTTGTGTGCCCGGCAATGCCTTTGGAGAAGCCGGAGAGGGCTTTATACGGGTATCCTATGCATATAGCATTGAAGAGATCAAAGTCGCATTAAGCAGAATTGAGGCTTTTTTAACTAATCGCGGCATGATGAACGAAAGCAAATGTTAATTTTAATAATAGATTTAACAATGAGAATCATTTTTGCTTTATCCAAATGAAATCATGTTATTGGATGGAAAAGCAGCGGACATATTGACAAATGTCATTGTTTTCTGTATTATTATACGGGACAGGTGTTCCTAGAAAGGTGAGTGTTTCTATCATTTTTGGGAGCACCTTTTCTATTGAGAAATTGAAATTGGAGGTCAGAGCAAGATGAGTGGTTATGTTGTGGTCGGAACGCAATGGGGCGATGAAGGAAAGGGAAAAATAGTCGATGTATTGAGCGAAAAAGCCGATATGATCGTACGCTTTCAAGGGGGCAACAATGCCGGACATACGGTTGTGGTAAATGGTGAAAAGCATGTACTTCATCTATTGCCCAGCGGTTGCCTACATCCGCATGCGAAATGTATCATCGGACCCGGTGTTGTCGTTGATCCATTTGTCTTATTAGAAGAACTTGCGGTGTTGGAAAGCAAGGGGATGAGTACCAAACATATCTATATTAGTGATCGTGCTCATTTGATTATGCCTTATCATATTTTATTGGATCAACTTCAAGAAGAGAAAGCAGGCGCAAATAAAATTGGTACGACAAAGCGAGGCATCGGTCCTTGTTATGCGGATAAATATACGCGCTGGGGTATTCGCGCTCATGATTTGATCCATTTTGATGCGTTTCAGAAGCGCTTGGCATATGCACTTCAACTAAAAAATGAACAAATTGTAAATATCTATCATGGTACACCTTTTGATTTAGAGGAATTGATCGCTCGCTTTGCGGCGATTCGCGATCAGTTGGTACCACGCATCATTGAATCGGTTCATGCCGTCAATCAGGCACTAGATGAAGATCAATTGGTGTTGTTTGAAGGTGCACAGGCCGCAATGCTGGATATCAACTATGGAACTTATCCGTTTGTAACATCTTCATCTCCTACCTCAGCCGGTGTTTGTGAAGGAGCAGGGGTCGCTCCCCAGCGATTAAAGCATATCATCGGTGTGGTGAAAGCATACAGCACACGTGTCGGCGAAGGCCCCTTTGTCAGTGAACTTCATGATGAAATCGGTACCTATATTCGTGAACAAGGCAATGAATATGGTGCAACAACAGGTCGTCCAAGACGTTGTGGCTGGTTGGATCTTAATGTTGTAAAACATGCTTGTATCTTAAATGGCTTAACCGATCTAGTCATCACCAAGATCGACGTACTCAGTGGTTTAAAAGAATTACAAGTGTGTGTAGGCTACAAGGTAAACGGAGCAGTGTTGGATTATATCCCTTCAGCGGTGAGTGATGTCGAAGCGGCGCAACCGATTTATCGTACATTCGCAGGATGGGATGAGGATATTTCGCAATGCAAACGCTATGAAGATTTGCCCAAACAATGTCAGGAATATCTCTCATTCATTGAAGAATACACGAACACGCGCATTTCCTTGATCTCTGTGGGACCGGATCGAAATAATAATATTATTACGCATGCGCTTGTCTAGCACGGTGTCTTCTGTAAGATTCAATGAACAGTCGGAGTTTTAAACCGACTGTTTTTTCATGTTTCTCGCTTTTGTTATACAATTTTTATTCCTTTCACCCGTAGAAAAAGGGGCTAAATTACATCAAATGCCATAGGAATCAGATGAAAAAATTCACTTGCGAAAATGGTCGATTTTAGTTATACTATACAAGATTGCATAAAAAAGCGATTTATGATCATGTCTATATAAAAATAATCTGCGCAGGTATTTTCTACATAAGGAGGAAGCATGATGAGCCAAAGTCAGATGACAAGCACAGCCGACAAAAGGACACAGGCATCCAATCCCCTCGGTACGGAGCCGATTGGTAAATTGTTAAGAGCATTTGCCCTGCCATCGGTGATTTCCATGTTGGTAAATGCGATTTATAATATCGTTGATCAAATTTTCATCGGTCAAGGTGTCGGTTATTATGGCAATGCGGCGACCACCGTATGCTTTCCCATTGTATCCATCATATTAGCCATAGCGACCTTGATCGGAGCTGGTGGAAGTGCTTATGCGGCATTAAAGTTAGGGGAAAAGCGGGAGGAGGAGGCAAAGCAAACCTTAGGAAATGTTTTCATCCTTTCTTTGATCAGTGGTATAAGTATCGCAATGATTGGTCTGATCTTTATTGATCCGATTTTGAAATTATTTGGGGCAACACCACTTAATATGGAGTATTCTTATCAGTATGCGTCCATTCTTTTCCTTGGTCTGCCCTTCAATGTATTAGGTATTTCACTTTCCAATATGGCACGAACCGATGGTAGCCCGGCTTTATCCATGTACAGTATTGTCATTGGGGCACTGTTAAATTGCATCTTGGACCCTTTATATATCTTTGTCTTTCATTGGGGAGTGGCCGGCGCTGCGATCGCAACAATCTCCTCACAGATACTATCTGCGGTTGTCCTTTTGATCTATTTTTGGAAGAAAGGGAAGACCATGCGCTTTGAAAAGCGTTATATGAAGCCCAATCCGCATATCATCCGCAGTATTCTCGCTCTTGGCATCTCCAGTTGTATCACGCAGAGTGCCGCAGCCATCATGCAGATCATATTGAATAATTCACTTGTCTACTATGGAAATCAAAGTGAAGTAAGCGGAGATGTTGCTTTAAGCGCTGTCGGGATTGTCCTGAAGATCAGTATGATTATCGTAGCTTTTTGCATTGGTATCGGTGTCGGTTCTCAGCCAATCATGGGATTCAATCAGGGAGCGAATCAGCCCAAGCGAATCAAGCAAACGTATTTGCTTGCGGTATCCTCTTCAACCTTGATCGTATTGATTGGATGGGCATTATGTGAAATGATTCCGGATGTGATTCTAAAATTATTTGGCAATGGCGATGCAAATTTCAATACCTTTGCGATCAAAGCGATGCGCATCTATTTATTTGGAGTATTTACCTCCGGTTTTCAAATTGTGACTACCAATTACTTTCAAGCAACCGGCCAGCCTTTGAAAGCAAGCCTTTTATCCATGCTTAGACAATTATTGCTGCTGATTCCACTGATTATCATTTTACCGATGTTCTTTGGATTGGATGGTATATTATATGCAGGGGCCACTGCCGATTTGGCCAGTGGGGGCATTGTATTGATTTTTGCACTGAAAGAAATCAAAAAACTAAATGCTTGGATCGCACGACAGGAACAAGCCTCAAGCCTTGCAGTATCACAATAAGGGATGAATATGCTATCAACGAATGAAAGGAAGGAATCACGAGGATGGATCTAATTGAATGGTTGAATGCATACTGGCAGGCGGTCTTTGATCAGGATGAACAAAAAATGCGGGATTTTATTCACCCACAAGCCTGTATACGCTGGCATAATACCAATGAATGTTTTACTTGTGACGAGTTTATCCGGGTGAATTGCGAGTATCCCGGTGCTTGGCAGGGAAGAATAGAAATGGTGAGTCCCATTTCATCAGGGGTATTCACTATTACGCATGTATACAATTCTGCGTATTCCTTTCATGTGACCAGTTTAATACAAAGAGAAGAAGGTAAACTGATCAGCTTGGATGAATATTGGAGTGAAGATGGAGAAGCACCAGAGTGGCGCAAACAGCTTGGCTTGGGCACAATGATACACAATCGCTGAAATAAATCTGAATAACACATAGGAATCAAGCATACTTATAAAATAAGAAAAACACATGAATAGCGAAATATCGCATCCTTCATGTGTTTTTTCATCCTATTACAAGAAAATATTTCTTATACCTGAATATCGGCATGCATGCCTAGCAATTCTTTTTCCTTTGCCAATAGCGGCTGAATGATCGTCTCGTTGTATTCCTCCACCTGTTGCACACAGCGTCCGATGAACTTTTGCGGATTCATCAGTGCCTTTAATTGTGCTTCATCTAATGGGAATAGGGGATCATTCGCAATTCGCTTTAACAAATCATTTTCTTTGCCTTCTTCTTTCACAAGTCGAGCAGCGTCCATACTGTGTACACGAATGGCCTCATGAAGTTCCTGACGATCTCCACCCATAGCGACACAATCCATAAGAATTGTTTCCGTTGCCATGAAGGGGAGTTCCTTCTCTAAATGCGCATGAATGACATTAGGATAAACCACCAGATTTGCACTGATATTCAAATATAGATCCAAGATCGCATCAATGGCTAAGAACGCTTCCGGTATGGCAATGCGTTTATTGGCGGAATCATCCAATGTGCGTTCAAACCACTGCGTTGCGGCTGTAATGGCCGGATTGAGTGCATCACTGATGACATAATTGGCTAGTGAAGCCATGCGTTCACTGCGCATGGGAT
This sequence comes from Erysipelotrichaceae bacterium, assembly GCA_022799495.1. Classification (GTDB taxonomy): domain Bacteria; phylum Bacillota_I; class Bacilli_A; order Erysipelotrichales; family Erysipelotrichaceae; genus C-19. The sequence goes on from JAAWON010000003.1 coordinate 38,112, forward strand.
TACGCTTATAGGCCATAGCACTGGAGCCAATTTGATGCTTCTCAAATGGTTCTTCCACTTCTTTTAGATGCTGCAAAAGGCGAATATCATTGGAAAACTTATGGGCACTTTGTGCAATCTGTGATAATGCATTTAAGATACGACTGTCAATTTTGCGTGAATAAGTTTGCCCACTCAACGCATAGCACTCCTCATATCCCAGTTTTTCCGCAATCATCTGATCCAAGCGTTTTACTTTTTCACTATCTTGATGAAATAATTCCATAAAACTTGCCTGCGTACCGGTTGTACCTTTACAGCCCAAGAGCTTCTTATGTTCCAAAAGAAAATCGAGTTCCTCTAAATCCAGCATGAGATCCTGCATCCAAAGGGCACAGCGCTTACCCAAAGTCGTAGGTTGCGCCGGCTGAAAATGCGTAAATGCCAACATTGGCAATGCTTTATACTGCATGGAGAAAGCACTTAATTGGGCAATGACATTGATTAGTTTTTGACGCACCAATGCCAGTGCTTCATGCATGATGATCAAATCGGTATTATCACCGACATAACAGGAAGTCGCCCCCCAGTGGATGATGCCTTTGGCCTTAGGACATTGGCATCCATAGGCATATACATGGCTCATCACATCATGGCGAACCTTTGCCTCCTGTGCAATCGCCACTTCATAATTGATATCCTCGCTGTGAGCTTTCAATTCTTGAATCTGCTCATCACTAATCGCTAGCCCCAATTCCTGTTCACTTTCTGCCAATGCGATCCAAAGTCTACGCCAAGTTTTGAATTTCTTATCGGATGAAAACAAATACTGCATTTCCTTACTTGCATAACGTCCGCTTAAGGGACTCATATATTGATCATTTGCCATTTTTACACCTCTTTTAAGCAATCCCTAAACGCTTGTAAACCTCCAAATAGGCTTCCTCCACATCTCCCATATCACGACGGAAACGATCTTTATCCAGCCGATCATGCGTATGAATATCCCATAAACGGCAAGTATCCGGAGAAATTTCATCAGCCAATACGATTTCACCTTGATAACGACCAAATTCTAATTTAAAGTCTACCAGTTCAATATCAATCGTTTTAAAATAAGCAATTAAGCATTCATTGATATGAAACGCCAATTCCTTAATCCGCTCCAATTCCACAGCTGTCGCAAGCCCTAAAGCCAACGCATGATAGGAATTGATCAAAGGATCACCCAAAGCATCATTTTTATAAGAAAATTCAATCGTAGGATTGGCCAAGGCACTGCCTTCTGCCACACCATAGCGCTTTGAGAAACTACCACACGCCTTATTGCGAATGATAACCTCTAATGGTACAATCTCCACCTTTTTCACCAGTGTATCACGCTCACTTAACTCCTTGATGAAATGGGTCGGGATGCCATGGCGCGCCAGCATCTGCATCAGATGATTGCTCATGCGATTATTCACCACACCTTTACCGACAATAGTTCCTTTCTTCTCACCATTGAACGCGGTAGCATCATCTTTGTAGGATACAAGCACCTGATCGGGTGTGTCTCCTGCGTAAACCTTTTTTGCCTTTCCTTCATACAGTAATTCTTTGTTTTCCATTCTACTTGCCCTCCTTGGTGGAATCATCCTTGTAATGATTTCAAACCATGCTAATTATAGCATAATCGAAGTGCTTTGTTAAGGGTATCCACACGGTAGAATAAAGCGATAAGCATATGTTGGAATCTGCTTTTTTTGATGTATGTAAGCGTGGAAAAGGCAAGAAAAGATCAACAAGAGGCCATTGGGAAAGACATGTATTCCTATGATTTTATGGTTAAGCCTGGATAATAATGGTATAATATAAAAGCATAAAGCAAATACAGGAGGAAAGTACAATGAACATATTGATTACCGGTGGCACCGGATTTATCGGTTCTCATACTGCGGTAGAACTGCTGGAAAGCGGTTATGGGGTTGTCATTATTGATGATTTTTCCAATTCACAACCGGAAGTATTGGAAAAGATTCAAGCAATCAGCGGGAAACAACCAGTGTTCTATGAAGGAGATGTTCGTGATAAAGACTTATTAAGACGCATTTTTTCGCAGCAGACCATTGATGCGGCAATTGACTTTGCGGCTTACAAGGCAGTGGGAGAAAGTGTGGAAAAGCCATTGATGTATTATCAAAATAATTTGAATTGTCTGATGAGTTTATGTGAGGTAATGAGTGAATTTAACTGTAAGAATCTCGTCTTTTCCTCTAGCGCAACAGTGTACGGTGATCCTGAGCGAGTGCCGATCACTGAGGATATGCCATTGTCCACAACCAATCCTTATGGCGCAACCAAACTATATGGAGAGGCAATCTTGAATGATTTGCATCATGCAGATCCAGAGTGGAGTATTGCAATTCTGCGTTATTTCAATCCGATTGGTGCGCATGAAAGTGGCCTAATCGGCGAAAGTCCCAATGATATCCCTAATAATTTAATGCCTTATGTATGCAAAGTGGCAAATGGAGAATTAGATCATTTGAATGTGTTTGGGGATGATTATCCAACCCATGATGGGACAGGAGTTCGCGATTATATTCATATCGTGGATTTGGCCAAAGGACATATTGCGGCTCTTTCTGCCATCTGTAACACCCATAAGATTGATGCTTATAACTTAGGCACCGGAGTAGGATACAGCGTATTGGATATTGTAAAGGCGTATGAACAGGTGAATCATGTGGAGGTTCCCTATTGCATCACCAAACGCAGAGCAGGGGATATTGCAGAGTGTTATGCGGATACCACAAAGGCAGCTAAGGAATTAAACTGGAAAGCGGAAAAGGATTTACAACAGATGTGCAAGGACGCATATCGCTTTGTGCAAAACTGTAAACAATAGTTGTTTCAATTTATGATGATGCGAATGCAGTTTTTTGGGGATTGCCGCATCATAAAACAGCGATATACGACTTGTATCGGGGGGAAGTATCATGTTTTAGAATGTCAAATGACCCTATTTGTACAGGAACAGGCACAACCACGTGTTTGCTTTTTTCCTGTACTTTTTAATTGGTACAAGGCACAATGCCAATATATGATTGAGCGCTTATGGCATACTACAAAGAAGTGGATGAGTTCTCATGTGGCGCAAGGCGTATGCAAGGATCATGACATGATGGGTGGAGAATGGCTATGAAAGAGCGTTTTGATCTCTTCTCGTCTATGGATCACATAGAACCTTGTATGAATCATGAGGAGCGCTTGGCCATCGCAGAACTGCTGGAATCATTGCTTGTTCGTTATGAGGATCAATATGAGCAATTAAGCAAACAGATGGAAGAAGAACATGTCAATCATGATTTTTATGAGGACTTATATGAAATCCTTTATGAGTTTGCTTATGATGAGATGACGCTATTGGCTAGGGTACTGAAGTTACTTGAGGAAAAAAGCAGAGCTTTCTGTGATAAAAAAACGCAAAAGCGGTATAATTGAAAATTCTCTCACATAGATTAAGAGTGACTAAGGGAGGATTTATATGAATACACCTGAGATTTTGAAAAATATAGCACAGCGGTGCGGCGGTGACATTTACTTAGGTATCGTAGGACCGGTACGCGTCGGCAAGTCTACGTTTATCAAGGGCTTTATGGAAAAAGCAGTGATTCCCTATGTGAACGACGAATATGAGAAGGCAAGGATGATTGATGAATTGCCACAGGCAGGGGTAGGCAAGACAATTATGACCACAGAGCCTAAATTCGTGCCCAACAATGCGGCTTGTATCGAATTTGATGATGGCTTCACCGTCAATGTTCGCTTGGTAGATTGCGTTGGTTATGTGATTCCTGAGGCTAAGGGCTACAAGGATGAGGATGGGATACGCATGGTGCGCACGCCGTGGAATGAGGAAGCAATGCCATTCAATGAGGCGGCCAAGATCGGTACGCAAAAAGTGATTCAGGATCATTCCACTATTGGTATTGTCGTTACCACTGATGGCTCCATCACAGATTTATCACGGGAAGCGTATATTGAAGCTGAGGCAGAGGTCATTGATGAATTAAAACAGATCGGCAAGCCCTTCATCGTGATTGTCAACAGTGCAGATACACATAGTATCGCTTGTACCAGTGTTGTCGAAAAATTGAAAGAAAAGTATGAAGTGCCTGTATTGGCAATCGGTGTGAATGCGATGAGTGAGAGTGATGTCCATGATATTCTGCGGGAAGCACTATACGAGTTCCCGGTTTCTGAAATTAACATCAATATGCCACAATGGATCGCGGTATTAAGTGATGAGCATTGGTTAAAGAAGAGTTTCAATGAAACAATTCAGACAAGTATGTCCTCCGTGGATAAGCTGCGTGAGGTAAAAGGCATTACCCAAGTTTTGGATGAAAATGAATATATCGAATCCAGCAATCTTGCCACCATAGATGCGGGCAGTGGGATTGTCAATGTCGATATCAGTGTTGCTCCGGGTCTTTACAGTGAGATTTTGAAAGAGATCATCGGGGTAGAGATCAATGATAAGGCACAACTTATTTCATTGATGCAGGAATTTACTAAGGCCAAAAAAGAGTATGATGCGGTCTCAAGTGCGTTGAAGATGGTAAAACAGACAGGATATGGTTTTGCCAGCGCCTCATTATCAGATATTCAACTCAGCAAGCCTGAGATCATTAAGCAGGGGAGTCGTTATGGTGTTAAATTGAAGGCGATCGCACCCAGTATTCATATGATTAAGGTAGATGTGGAAAGCTCCTTTGAACCGATCATCGGCAGTAAGGAACAGAGTGAGGAATTGATCAATTATCTGTTGCGTGAGGATGGCAGTAATGATGATACAATATGGGATTCGGATATCTTCGGACGTAAGCTAAGCGATTTAATTCGTGATGGCTTAAATGCGAAATTATCCATGATTCCAGAGGCTGCCCGTGCGCGCTTACAGGATATTCTCACAAAATTAGTCAATAAGGGCAAGGGAAATGTCATCGCAATCGTACTCTAACAAAAAAAACATAAAATTTCGCTTAGAAAATGCTGAAAACTATTGAAATAAAGCCGCATGAATGGTATCATATAACCACGATGGAGGTAAATCAGTATGAGCGAAATTTTAAATAAAAAAGCATTAGCTGAGATTGTTGCGGTAAAATTGAATGCAACAAAGAAAGATGCGACTGCGGCAATTGATGCAGTATGCACAACATTAGCAGAAGAAATGAGCAAAGGAAACAAAATTGATATTAGTGGATTCGGAAAGTTTGAAGTAAAGGAACGTTCTGCTCGTCAGGGTATCAATCCGGCAACAAAAGAAACAATCCAAATTCCGGCAACAAAAGTTCCTGCGTTCAAAGCTGCTAAAGCTCTGAAAGAATCAGTGAAATAATCAAGATGATCTATGGGATATATCATTGGATGATATATCCTTTTTTCATGCTTCATAATGTAAATGTTTGAATCATCATATTTCATCCGATTCATCACTTTAAAAAGACTTAGGATAGAAAGAAAGGGAAGTAAGATGATTTCATACGTTTGATCACTCCTTGCAGTTCCTTTCATCTCAATCAAAAAACGATTCATAATCATCACGCCATGGCAAAAACAGCAAAGCAATCCCACATTCGTACTGATCTCATGAAACAACCTCTGTATGCCTATAAAGATTATCTTTATTTATATGAAAGATGGAAATAGAAAAGAGGAATTCATCCTATACAAGAGTCTCTAATTGATTCTGTTTTTCCTCTTTATTCATAATGCACCTCATAATATCTTATAACCATTACTTCGCATAATGTATCTTATGTAATATTTAGGAATTAAGTTTCTGTACCATATTAGATATTAAAATAGTGTTTGTTATATTCTATTTATATTATTTTATCGTATGGCACTGAAATTTGCATGCTTTCTACTTCTTTTCTACAATAAAATGATGTTCGATTTATTGATACAGTATCTTACCTTGATGATAAAATTGCTTGCTCATCCTTGTGTATGGATAAGTGTGAATGGATTCCTTTACCTTATCATGTCTCACGTTCTAATATTTATGCTGTTATACTGTTTCATTGCCTTTGATTATGAATTATATTGAGATGGATTCCTTATGAATGAACAATGATATGATTCTTATCAATCACTATACGAAACAAATAGTTTTATATGATGCGATCAATGAGTGCATGTTGATTCAATATCGTAAGTTATGATGAATGTCGCTGTTAAACAAAACTTGCTTCTGTATTTGCTTCGCATCTGCACATCAGTTTGCAAAGCAATCATAATGATGCAGTGTTCATGTGTCCATGTAAACCTTGTTTCCCTCTTGAATTTCATTTGTTATTTTATTCACAAATATATTGTTTTTTTCCTTTCTGTAGTTATCATTTCATTAGTTGTCATCTATCATCATATCTGACTTACTTTATTTTATTAGTATTACCTTTCAACTTCATCGCATAAAAGGACTTCCCTTTCCTTTGCTTTATGGTAAATGGCATAAAAAATTTATGGAATGAAAATTTAATAAAAAAGCGAAGTCCCTTCCCTGCTTCGCCTCATACTTATTTGCTTATTGATTGAATATCATCGCTTATTTCATTGTTCATCCGATTTCCAAGCGCTTTAACATACATGTTTTTGCCTGATATTCCAATGTATCGTCTAAAGGTGCGAGATCGGTGTATTTTAGATTCGGTTGATGGCGCTTTAGACATTTATAAATGACAAAATCAACGATTTCAGGATTTTTGGGAAACAGCGGACCATGCATATAAGTGCCCAGTACCTGTCCATTATAAAAGCCTTCGTAATGATCTACGGCATTATTGCCAAAGCCGGATAGCACTTTACCCAAAGGATGTGCTACATTGCGAGTTTGACCGCCATGATTTTCAAAGCCAACCAAGGTAAATTCCTGATCATCCAAATGAGCTTGAATCGCAATATTGCCAATACAGCGTTTATAATTACCGGCAGCCTCGGTATAGTAATCAAAGAATTGGAGCCCATTGATTTTTGTACCGTCAGCCGCAATATAATATTGACCGAACAGTTGATAACCACCACATATGAGTACGATAAAAGTATTTTGTGCCATGGCTGAAGCAATCTGTTCCTTACGTTGTAACAAATCATGAATCAATAAACTTTGTTCACGATCCGCTCCCCCACCAAAAAATAATAAGTCATAACTACATAAATCACAGGGTTGTCCAATTTCCATTGTTTCAATCTCACAGTGGATTCCACGCGCCTTACATCGAGCAGATAAAACCATCATATTGCCTTTATCGCCATAAAGGTCCATGATATTGTGATACATCCAACATACACGTATTGTTTCATTCATCAGTGCTCCTCCTTTCGCATGGCATTTCTAAGCGGTGCTAATGCAGTATAGGTGGCGATGAGATAACTGCGCATAGGGCGTGCATAAAGGGTATCCAAAGCCGCTTGAATACTCTCTTGAACCAACAATTCCCCTTGATATCCGGCATATTTAATGCGCAGTGCCATATCATAGGCACGTCTACCGCTGCACACGATGAATTGTGTGGATAATGCAAGCGCCCGTTCAAATTGTGCATCATAAATCCAAGAGACATCTGTACCATCCTGTGCATGATCATTTAATACAATCATTAAAGCTTTGGGTGATGAATCCAATTCAATTGTCTTTAACACTTCATTGGCACCGGTGGGATTTTTCACTAAATTCAGTGTGTAACATTGATTTTGCCAGTAAAAGGTTTCATTGCGTCCGGCCGGCTGTTTGGTTTGTGCAAATACCGTTTGCGGCAATGTAGCAGGCAGATGGAATAAATCACAGAGCGCAATGACTGCCATACAGTTGTAAATACTGTAAAGAGATGGAACCGGTGCTTGATATTGCTGGCACAATACTTGAAAGCGGCCCTGATCCACAACAATATCAGAGGCGCAATAAGCACTTTGCGGACTTTGAAAATGACACTTACAACAGTGAAAGGAACCAATATGCGAATACTGATAATATTGATACACCAACGGTGCATCACAGCGTGGACAAAACTTCCCTTCACTTGCTTCCTCACTTTGCTCACTGGCAGTAGAACAGCGCTCTGCTCTGAAATAAACAACTTTTGCTTGCGGAGTTTGATCAGCGATTCTAACGACATTGGGATCATCCCCATTTAATAATAAAACACCCTGAAAAGACACCAATGCTGTTTCTATCTTGCGAATCAACTGCTCCATTTCCTGTGAGCGATCCAGTTGATCACGAAAGAAATTGGTAATGACGACATAGGTTACAGGCAGATGCTTTATAATATAAGGAACATTCAGTTCATCTACCTCCAACACAACAATATCACCACGAAAGCGGCCAGTGATACTGCATGCATTCAATAAAGTAGTTGTGATTCCTTCTTTCAAGTTATCACCTTTGCGATTGGAAATCACACGTTGTTGATGAAACTGAAACAGATCCGCAATCATATTGCTGGTGGATGTCTTGCCATTTGTTCCACTTACCACGATGATATCACATGGAATTGTTAATTTACTCAATAAATCAGGACAGATTCGTAAGGCCAGTTGTCCCGGAAAAGAACCGCCGCGCTGGATTTTAGTTAAAATAAAGGATGCGCATTTGGCGATTAGGATAGCTATCAGTTTCATAACTGCCTCCTCGTTTTTGGTTGCATTGTGCATTGCTTGATTGGTTCAAGTGGCTGCGCATCATCAATGGATACGCTCGAAAAGAAAAGGGATGAATCCCTTATTTCTGCTTAACCTGTGCTTGAATCAGAGATAATAACCGATCGACACAGGGGCGCAACTGTGCATCAATTTCCGCCTGCATAGATTCGCTGAAATCATCATCCTTATGAATCGTCGCAATGCTCTCCAGCATTGGCAATTCACAAAGCAGCGGTAAATGATGGTTCGCCAAAAAGGTTTCCACATCATTGCTGTGATAAATGTCGATTCGCTTGCCGCAATCAGGACACACGACATAACTCATATTCTCCATTACGCCATACACAGGAATGTTCATCTGGTTGCACATGTTAATTGCTTTTGAAACAATCATGGAAACCATTGGCTGTGGTGTTGAAACCATGACCACACCATTGAGCGGCATACTTTGCATAATGGTTAATGCGACATCTCCCGTCCCCGGAGGCATATCAATGAGCAAATAATCCAGTTCGCCCCAAACAACATCACTCCAAAACTGTTTCACCGCATTGGCAACAATTGGACCACGCCAAATCACCGGCTGATGTTCATCCTCCATTAAAAAGTTCAATGACATCAGTTTGATTCCATCCTTATCCACAACCGGCTGAATAGCATCATTGGTGCCATATGCCTTTTCCTTTGCGACATTCATTAAACGCGGGATACTTGGACCGGTAATATCGGCATCTAAAATACCCACTTGATAGCCACGCTTGCGCAATTCCTTTGCGAGCAGCACCGTACAACTGGATTTTCCCACACCCCCTTTACCGCTCATCACAGCGATTACATGATGAATCAGATTATTGGGATTATTTACAACCCCACAGTTCTCAGCGTTTTTACCACACTGTCCCTTGCTGGGACATGTATTACAATTGCTCATGATCATTGCTCCTTTTCTATTTGATTTGATCTATATTTCATACTATATTATTTAATCGTTCTGATTCTTAGTGGTATCATTTATATGATATCACTGTTTCATACGATAAGCATTAGACAACTATTTATGCATTATGATCTCATCTATTGATAGCCACTTATTTAAGATAGTTTAACAATGAGGTACCAATGGAAGGAAGATCTACCCCGAAATTATCCGCAATGGTAGCACCAACAGCGGCGAAAGTATCCTGTAGTGGCAATAATCCATGTCCTTTCAGTTTAGGTGAATAAGCCAATAGCGGCACCATTTCTTTGGTATGATCGCTGCCTTTGAAGGTTGGATCGTTGCCATGATCCGCTGTAATCAACAACAAGTCGTCTTCACGCAGTCCCTGCAATAGTTGACCAAGTGCCACATCAAAGCGCTCCAGTTCCTCACCATAACCGATTGGATTGCGGCGATGTCCCCATAAAGCATCAAAATCCACAAGATTGACAAAGCATAATCCGTTAAAATCCTGATTTAACAGGGATAATGTCTGTTCCATGCCATGAGCGCTACTTTTTGAATGATGAGCGGCTGTGATCCCTTCCCCATCAAATATATCATTGATCTTACCAACACTGATGACATCATAGCCGTGATCCTTTAATTCATTGAGTACCGTTCTGCCATAAGGTTTCAGCGCATAATCATGCCGATTGGCGGTGCGCACAAACGAACCTTTTTTCTTTCCAATATATGGACGAGCGATGACCCTACCAACTTTCCATTCATCTCGCATGGTCAATTCACGGGCAATTTCACAACAACGATATAATTCTTCTAAACCAAAAGTTTCTTCATTGCCACAAATCTGCAAGACGGAATCCGCTGAGGTATACACAATCATATGACCGGTAGCGATTTCCTCCTCGCCTAATTCATCCAATATCTCTGTACCACTCGCTGCTTTATTACCAATACAATGATGGCCACACCGGCGCTCTAATTCATCGAGTAATGCTTGTGGAAAACCGGTTTCCGTAAACGTAATAAACGGTTTTGTAATATGTAGTCCCATCATTTCCCAATGACCGGTCATTGTATCCTTACCGACAGATTTTTCAATCAGTTTTGTATAATAGCCAATGGGTTGTTTTACGCTTTGATGGCCGCGCAGCGGATGCAGATTCACAAGCCCGAGAGCCGATAAATTAGGAATGCGTAAACTTGGCATACAATCAGCGATATGGCCCAATGTATCACATTCCTCATCATTGTAATCTTTAGCATTATAAGCTGCGCCAACGCCCAAAGAGTCAATCACAATCGTGAATATTCGTTGATAGTTCATAAAGCCTCCGTTTTATTACTGTATTGATTTCACTGTTTGTTTTCTTATCGTGTATTTTATACCTGTGCTTCCTTCATATGCTTACTCATGCTCATCTGCTTTCGTGGCTGTGGCACGCGGATGAAAATTGGCATAAGCCTCTTTTAAACGCTGATTTTGGATATGGGTATAAATTTGCGTGGTTTTGATATCGCTATGTCCCAATAACTCCTGAACAACACGCAAATCCGCTCCCCCATCCAATAGATGTGTCGCAAAACTATGGCGAAAACTATGGGCAGACAATGCCTCGTTTAATCCTAGTTCTCTGAGTTTATGTTTGATTAGCGCATGAACATATTGTCGTGTGATTGGATGTCCCAAATGATTGATGAATACCTGATTCACCCGTTTTGTTTGCCACTGTGGCCGTACCAGTTCCAAATAATCATTCACCACATGCTTAGCGCGCTCATGAATCGGAATCATACGTTCCTTATCTCCCTTACCGATGACCCGTAAGAAACCTTGTTTTATATGTAATTGATTCATGGTGAGGGCACATAGTTCACTGACTCGAAGTCCACATCCATACAGCAGTTCCAGCATCGCATGTTCAAATAATTGTTGATCACTGCCATCAAAACTATCCAATAATCGTTCAATATCATGAGCATTAAAATATTTCGGCAATTTTTGTCCCGCTTTTTTTGATTTTAGAAAGACACTTGGATCCGCTAAATCAGGATAAACAGAAGTAAGATAATGGTGAAAATTATGTAGTGTGGAGATGATGCGATTGACGCTATTACTTTTTTTTATCGCTCTTTGTTCATCAATGAAGTCCTGTAAATCCGCATAGGAAATATCGTTGATATGCATTCGCTGATGTTCGCTTAAGAACTGTGCATAGAGTGATAAATCATGACGATAGGCAGAAATGCTAGTCATTGCCTTTTGATCCACCGCCTGAATATGATGAAGATAATCTTCCATAGCATCTGTTATAAGCATTACAATCACCGTAACCATTATACCACAATTTACCTTTATTTACTCATCAGTTTTATGATAGAAATCAGTTCTTAAGAATCCTAACGCAGGTAGTGGTGGTTGTATGATTTCCCATAAGCGTCAGATAGGTTATGTTTGTTTGTGGATATGCAATAAAAAAAGTGCATAACGCACTTTAGCGGATACATTATCGTTGCATACGGTTTACAAAACTCATCAATGAGTTTAATTGATCACTGCGCATCCCTTTTCCCATTTCACAAAAACAGCGATAAGCCTCTTCATGATCTCCTAAATTGCCCGGATCATAAGGAAATATCCTACGAGCATCCAAATTCAAGACTTTGATCAGAGCACATAAGGATTCAAAACTAGGTGCTTTGACACCACGTTCAATCGCGCTAATGGTAACTGTAGATAACTCAGTTAATTCTCCTAATTTCTCTTGTGTCAGTTTTCTTTTTTCGCGTTGTTCACGCACATAATTACCAAGTCTTGTCTTTGCAATATTCTCGTTCATCCTATCACCTCAATTGATACTATCAGCATCATTTCTTTTGCACTTATTATAGTATTGTTTAAGGTTCTATTGAATAAACCATCATTAGGATACAAATACTGAAAGTATGTTTTTTACCAAAACATAGTATCTTATTCTTTTCGGAAGGATGAATATGCATAAAATCATTCTCAGCCAAGCGGATGCAACACTGCGAAATTCTTCCAAACATGGCGATCCTCTTACTTAGATACTACTGAACTTCACGCCTCTTCTACACAAGCAATTCCCTTGCCATACAAACCCCCTTCTCCACATAACCTCTGCCTCATCGCCGTATGATCATCGGCTTTAAGATGCGACAATGCGGCTGCCCCTGCTTCATTACTTCCAATAAAACGCTGCGTGCCTCCTGCTTGGCTTCATCATATACCAGCTGTATTTTCTTCACCTCCATCTGATGTTTGCGGCATAACACGCATAAATCAATCAAACGATCGGCGCGATGTACCATATATAAGCGTCCTTTGTCCTGTAACAGAGAACTGATTTTCGCAATCAATGCCTCCAGCAGCAATTGCTTTTCATGGCGCGCTCTTGCCATATGCTCCCTTTGATTGACTTGTTTTTCATTACTCACCTTAAAATACGGTGGATTACAAACAATACAAGAAACGCATTCATGACGCAACTGTAAGATATCCGCACAAATAATCTTTGCCTGCGCCTGATGCAGTTCATTCAAATTATACGCTGCCAATTCACAAGCCTGTGCGTTGATCTCCACCCCGATTAACTGCTTCGGCTTGTGCTGCATCGCATATAATAAAAGCGCTCCATTATTCGTTCCAATATCCATTACCACATCTTTTTTGCGAATTTCCATAAACTGTCCCAATAATGAGGTATCCGTGTTCACATGAAACATATCCGGATGCTGGTAATAATATATATCAGTTCCACTCAAATAGTCATAACTACACTGTGTGATATCCATGTCATCCCTCTTTTCGCTCCTATTATACCAATAAGCAAAAGGAATGAAAACCCTGCATTCAGTAACGATCTCGCTAAATCAGATTAAACAATTTGATCAATTCCACCACCAATGTCGATTTTACATAAGCTGCGATCAAGACAATCACAAAGCAGATGCATAAATCATTTAACACGCTGTTTAACAGCACTTTGAAATTTAAACGATCTCGATTAGAACAACTGTAAATCAAATACATGGATAATTGAATGGCGCTCGCCGCAATCAAACAAGTCGCAAGCAAATCCAAAATCACTTGTGGGGCTAGCGTCATAATGATCCCGACGATTCCTTTCAGTGAATAACTTGCGACAAACAACGCACAGGAAAAACCGATCTGTAATCCTTTGGTAAAAATAATAAAGGCAATCAGCGGAATCCCGACGACACTGGTACCTAATAAAAAAACAAGCAGAATAAACAGGATGCCGGTAAAAAACTGCGCCACAAAAGCAGAATATGCCTCCTGATTTTGATCAACTGTCGTTAAATAGGTAGATAAAGATTCAATATCGGTACCGTCAATATAGCGAGATAATAAAATCCCCATGATAAAACCGGAAATCATTAAAACAGCGATAAACAAATATACATTCTGATACTTGTGCAGAAAACCTTGATAGCGTTTTTTCATGATGCTCACTCCTCATAAGAGCATATGAAAAAAACAGGAACAGCTGTCCATATTTCGTTCGACAAATCATTCCTGTTTTTTAGCCTGTGCAGCACGTATCAAATGTCCGCCCGGCATTTGTTTATTGAGTTGTGCCAAAACATGCTCGATATCATTTGTATGCTGCGTATCGCCCAGATCCATACGCAGTTGATCAATCGCTCGGGAGTAAGAAAATAAAGAGCCTAACGCAATTCCCAAATGGCGTACTGCTTTACCATTATGATGACGATCGAATAACAACAGTGCTTGTTCAAATAAAACACTTTCTTCATTGACATACGTATGAATGTTCATGGAGCGTACCGCATTGGTGAAATCAAAATAGCGAATACTTAAGGAGATTAAAGCACCTTTGATATCTTCTTGCTGAGCACGACGTGAAAGCGAATGCGCAAGGCGACGCAGCACCGTTTTAATTTCATCGTAATCCTCGATATCGCAATCCATTGTCGTGCTTTGAGAAATGGATTGAACACTGGAATTAAAGGATAAACGATTCGTATCATTGCCTCTAGCATTTTGAATGAATGTATACGCATGCTTGCCCAACAAGGTCATAATCCTGCTCTCATAATCGGGATTGGCCATGTCACCAATGGTCGTAATACCATTTGCGATTAACAGGGCTTGGCTCTTTTTACCAATCCCCCACATCTCACTAATCGCTAACGACCACAATTTGCGCGCAATCTCCTGTTTGCGCAAAACAGTAATACCCATTGGCTTGCGCATATCACTGGCCATCTTAGCCAAAAATTTATTGGGTCCAACCCCGATACTGCAAGGTAAGCCAAGTTCCTCATACAGGCGCCGTTGAAGGGTCCAAGCCAAATCAAGCGGTCGCTTGTACTGCTTGATGGTCTCACTGACATCGACATAGCATTCATCAATGCTGGCAGGCTCCACATAGGGAGAAAACTGCCTTATAAAGCGAAAAAATCGCTCACTTAGTTCCTCATACCAGCTATAATCCCCCTGCACGACCACCAGTTGAGGACATTTCTCCTGTGCCATCATTAACGGCATGGCACTATGCACACCAAATGCCCGCGCTTCATAACTTGCAGTGGAAACCACACTGCGCCGATGCAGGCCCGCTACGACAATGGGCAAGCCTTCCAAAGCGCTGTTTTTCAATACCTCCGCACTGGCAAAAAAAGAATTCAGATCTATATGAAATATCACACGTCCTGCCATATAAAAACTCCTATCCTCAAATATTATAAAGGATAGGAATTTATTTTACCAGTCGAATTTATCGCTTTCTGAGCAAGATTTGAAATGAATGCTTTGCTTGTTCATAGATCAAATAGATTAGCGATAACTCATACTTAAACTTTTGTTTTTGAGACGATGCTCCAATCGCAATTTATCAGATATCATCGCAATGAACTCTGAGTTGGTTGGTTTTGCCTTTGATGCAGAAATGGTATAGCCAAAGATATCATCAATCGCATCAATATTGCCACGATTCCATGCGACCTCGATCGCATGACGGATTGCCCGCTCCACCCGTGATGAGGTAGTCGCATATTTACGAGCAATCTCCGGATACAAAACCTTGGTAATCTGACCTAAGAAATCTACATTCAAATAGGTTTCCAAAATAGCAGTGCGCAGATACATATAACCTTTGATATGAGCCGGAATACCGATTTCATGTAATAATGAAGTAATTTCACTCTCCAATTCCAGTTTTAACAAACGCTCTCGCTCATCTTCACTCTGCGCCGGATTCATTATGGTACTGATTTTACTCTGTTGGTTCAATCCGGTAATGATGTTTAGCTTCTCAATGAGCTGTGACAACTCAAATGGCTTCACCATTAAATAGTCAACGCGAAACTGCTGCACCTGAGATACAATCAGTTCGTTGATAAAGGGAGTTGTACAGATAATATGATCTGCTTGAATTTGATTTTCCTTTAATTCCCGTAAGACACTGATACCATCTTTTTTAGACATAATCAAATCTAGAAGCAAAATATCCACATGCTTGCCATGTAGTTCCCGCAGTAACTGTTCACCATTACAGGCACTGCCGATCACCCGGTATACTTGATGTTTGTGCAATTCCTCCTTCAGCGAATGAATCATGTCCATACTATCATCCGCTATGTATACCTTCAAATACTCTTTCATTGTTAAGCTCTCCTCCTTCATACTTAATCTTTACGCCTTTATTATAGTGCTTTTCTTGATATATCTTGTCGTAACCTGTCAATACTTTGGAAAATCTTGTGATTTTATGTGGTAAATAAAATAGAAAACGACTTTTATCGTTTTCTTTCTCTTACAAAGCATAAAGGAAAGTCGAAAAAAGTCGTTTTCTGATTTTAGTTGTTTTTATTCGCTTCTGCCAACATCCATTCAATGTAGACTCCATATCCATTGATGGGATCAGAAGTAACCACATGCGTAATTGCGCCGATGATTTTTCCATCTTGAACAATCGGTGAACCACTCATACCTTGCACAATACCATTGCTTTGGGAAATGAGATTAGGATCAGTTACGATAAATTCAATTCCCTTGACATCTGCACTGCTTTGATGATGTAACTTGGTGATTTCGATTTCATAGGCTTCAATTTCGCTTCCGTTGAGTACCGTATAAATATAGGCCTTTCCCGTATGCATTTCACTTTGCGTTGCCCACGGCATTTTGATTGGATTTGTTTGGTTGATGTGGATGTAAGTGCCATAGATCCCAATTACCGTATTCGAGTGAATTGCCGCAAGTGGTCGCTCATAATCAATGATGGCATGCTTCTCCCCTGCCACATGTGCTTGTGCACGTGTGATTGAGGTAACTTCTGCCGGATAGATCGTACCTTGATGAATATCGGCAATTTGTTTCATATCACTGTCCATGATCTCATGTCCTAACGCTCCGAAACTATGATGATTAGGATCATAAAAGGTCATCGTACCGACACCACTGATTTTATCTTTAATATATAATCCGCTCTGGAAGGTTTGATCCTTGTGATGATATAATGTGAGTAAGGGAACATCTAACTGTTGATCTGAGCGCTTAATGGTCAATGTAACTTGATTGCGGGATTCCTGATAGGAAGATAACTGCGCATATAATTCCTGCATGGAATGAATCGGCACTCCATTGACGGCCTGTATGATATCGCCGATGCGGATATCATGATCTTTGGGATCATACATCGTACCATCTACTTGTATGGCATATGTACCACTGATCATGACACCATCATATTCTGCCTCAATCCCGATACTGTCGCCACCTAAATACAATTCATCCTGCGCAAATGCCGTAATCGGTAGAAACAAGAATAAGGTAAAACAGAGTGCTGCCCATTTTTTTGCCATGTTTTCACCTCCTGAGAGTTAGTATATCCGCTTGTATGCAAATAATTTCGGTAAATGTTACCTATTAAGAATACTCATTTGTGTTCATAGCCATTTTGCTTCTGTTGAAGCCTAAAAAAACACATGCGCTTATGCATGTGCCTTTTGATATAATTCTTTCGCTGCGGATAATGCGGAGGCAGAAGTAGAATCACTGGCGATCATGGCCAATTCTTGAATGCGCTGCGCATCATTCAATTCACGAATTTGCGTGGTTGTGGAATTATCTGTTTGGTGTTTCTCCACTAAGTAATGATGTTTGGCACAAGCCGCGACCTGTGCTAAATGGGTCACACAGAAAACTTGTGTTTGAATGCCAAGTTCTTGCATTTTTTTACCAATTGCAAATGCGACACTGCCGCTGACGCCGGTGTCAATTTCATCAAAGATCACCGTTTCAATCCCCTGTAAGGCGGTAAAGATCGTTTTGAGACCGAGCATCAAACGTGAAAGTTCACCACCGGAAGCTGTTGTCTGAAGTGGTTTCAACGCTTCTCCTTTGTTCATTGAAATCAGAAACTCAACCGCATCCATCCCATGCGCATTACCTGAAATCTCAGTAAAATGAACAACAAAACGAGCATTCGGCAACTGTAATTCATGCAGTTGCTTCACAACCTTTGCTTCCAATTCCTTGGCTTTTGTGACACGTAATTCATGCATACGCTGTGCTTGTTTATAAAAGGCTTGATAAGCGGCTTGCTGCTTGGCCTCTTGTTTTTTTAAGTAATCACTGCGATGTAAAATCAAATCTATACGCTGTTCGATTTCCATTTGCTTTTGCAAAAGCGTTTGCACATCTCCACCATATTTACGAAACAATTTGCGAATGACAAAAATGCGCTCATTGATCTCATTCACCCGTTGTTCATCATATTCCATCTGTTCTGCATAATCATATAATGTTTGATATTGTTCTTCCAAAGCATAGTAAAGTTCATTTAATTTTTCGTATCCTTCCATCAAACACGCATCCTCCGGCGCATGTTCCAGCATCCGGGCCGCCTCATATACGGCAGGATTTGCTCCATGATCTCCATTTAACAATTGTAGACATTGCGCTAAGGCTGCGGAAGTCTTTTCAAAGGCCATAAAGCGTTTTAGTTCCTCTTCTAACGCTTCCAATTCTCCCTCTTGCACATGGGCATCGTTAATTTCATTTAACTGGAAGGTTAAATACTCTAAATCATCCTCATTATAATCTTGCTTTAATGCGGCATTTAATTCGTCGCTAATGCGCTGATAATCATGATATAAGCGCTTGATTTCCTGCGCGAACTGTCCAGCACTTAAGTATTGATCCAATAAAGTTAAATGATATTTGTTATTCAATAGATATTGATTGTCGTGCTGAGAGTGAATATCAATCAATGAGCTCATCACCTGTTTTAAAAAGGATAACGTCGTAGTACGATAGTTTAAACGTGCACTACTTTTGCCATCTGGAGTAAAGGTACGCTGTACGATGATGATATCTTCCTCGATTTCAAATCCTGCTTCCTGTAAGAGTACAAAGGCGATATGATCCTTGGGCAGCGAAAAAACACCTTCAATGACTGCTTGATCGCGTCCTTGCTTGACCATTGCGCTATGAATGCGATCGCCGCACAAAAGTGCGATTGCATCAATCAACAGCGATTTTCCGGCACCTGTTTCACCGGTAAAGGCTGACATTCCTTCACAAAAGGACAGACGCACATCATCTATCAATACAAAATCTTTGACATATAACTCTTTCAGCATTGCCTTCACCTCTGCTTGATTGTTTCCTTATAGATTGCCTGATAATCAAACTGCTTATGGCTCAATTCCTTGCGTATATGAAAAATATACTCTTGGTTACCATCACGCCCTTGGATACTGCTTTTGCGTATATGATGAACGGCACAGCCCAATGATTGTACCAGTTCATGGAATTCGCACAATACCCGCACATGCACCTTAGGATCTCTTACGATTCCCCCTTTGTGCAATGCATCTTTGCCTGCCTCGAATTGTGGTTTCACCAAGACTGCAAGTTCCACATCACGCATACAGGAAAGCACAGATGGCAAGATCAGGCGCAAAGAGATAAAGGATACATCAATACAGGCGAAATCAATCGGTAGTTCAAACATATCTTTCCTCAAATAGCGGCAATTGATCTGTTCCATGTTGCATAAGCGCGGATGTCCGCGCAAAGAGGGATGCAGCTGATCTCTGCCCACATCTGCCGCATAGACAAAACGTGCTCCTTCACGCAGACAAACATCGCTGAATCCACCGGTAGACGCACCAACATCCAATACGATACGATCCTTTAAACAAATGCCAAATGGTTCCAAAACATCATACAATTTGTAACCGGCACGTGATACAAACTGTGTTTTTGGTGTGGATATACTGATTGTATCGCTATCATCAATCACAAAACTGTTTTTGGTTATGATACGCTGATTAACCTGAACCATTCCGTTTTGGATTGCATCCTGTGCCTTGGCACGACTATCGCATAGACCACGTGCCACCAAAGCAAGATCAAGTCGCATTGTGCAACTCCATAATGGTTTGAAATAACGTGTTGATATCAATATGCTCCGCTTTGCGCAACTGTGGCAGTGAGCCATGTTCAATAAAATGATCACCTAAACCAATGCGCGTCAGCGGTATGTTTAATTTATGATCATTATAAAATTCAAGAATGGCCGATGAAAGGCCTCCCGCCAACATATCCGTTTCATAGATGATAATTGGCAGTTTATCTTGTGCGATTGTCAGCAGCATCGCTTCATCCAATGGCTTAAAGAATCGGGCATTGATCACCTGTAAGGAGATCGCATTGACCCTAGCCTTCGCAATTACTTTATCCACATCACTGCCATAGGTGATAATTGTCGCAATCGGCGCTTGCCCACACTGTTCCTTTGTCCAAGTACCGATCGTAAGCGGCGCTACTTTGGGCTCTAAATGAAAGGGCGCATGACCGCGAGGATATCGTATGGCGAACGGATGATTCTGAGTAAACGCAGTAATTAACAGTTGTTGCGCTTCGATCGCATCCTTAGGCTGAGACAGAATTAAATTGGGGATACTGCGTAACATCGCGATATCAAAGACACCATGATGTGTTTCTCCATCTTCACCGACTAATCCACAGCGATCAATACCGAATACTACCGGCAAATCCATGCGGGCCACATCCTGTTGAATCTGATCATAGGAACGCTGTAAAAAGGAAGAGTAAACCGATAGAAACGGCCGCATACCACTCAGCGCCAATGACGCTGCCAAGGTAGCCGCATGTTCCTCGGCAATCCCACAGTCAAAGGAGCGCTGTGGAAATTGATTGAAAAAGCGTGTCAATTTAGCGCCAGACACCATCGCAGGTGTCAAGGCAACAATCCGTTGATCCTGTTTTGCTAATTGAATCAGGCTTTCAGAAAAGATTTCACTCCAACTCGCATGCTGCGGTGGCATTTGGGTTAATACTTTGCCGGTGCTTGGATCAAAATGCGAAACCCCATGCCATGCCCCGCTGGCATCCTCCTCCGCAAAGGAATAACCTTTTCCCTTTTTGGTAATAACATGAACCACAATCGGTCCTTTATGCTTTTTGGCAATGCGTAAAACCTTGATCAATAATTTTAAATCATGGCCATTCACCGGTCCGATGTAATCTAAATTAAAATCACCGAAAATGGAAGTATCCACGACACTTTCTTTTACTGTATTTTTAAAACTGCGCATACCCTGTAGTAGATTATTTCCGGCTTTGCTTTGCGATAATACATCACTGAGATCATGTTTTAAGGAATTATAGGGTTTACTTGCCCGTAGTTTTGTAAATGTGGTATCGAGTGCACCAACATTTTTTGAAATTGACATATTGTTATCATTGAATATGATGACCATATTACGCTTTTCACTGCCTATTTGATTCAATGCCTCCATTGCCATACCGCTGCTTAAAGCGCCATCACCGATGATCGGGACAACACAATGACTTTCCTTGCGCAAATCACGTGCGATCGCCATACCCAGTGCCGCCGATAAGGATGTGGAAGAATGCCCTGCCTCCCATACATCATGAATGCTCTCTTTCCGTTTTTGAAAACCGCTCAAGCCTTTGTATTGACGTAATGTATGGAACTGATGCAAGCGTCCTGTCAGCAATTTGTGTACATAACTTTGATGCCCAACATCAAAAATCAATTTATCATGGGGAGAATCAAAAACATAATGCAAGGCAATCGTTAATTCGACAACGCCAAGATTACTGGACAGATGCCCTCCTGTTTTGGCAATGCTATCAACGAGAAATTCACGAATGTCCTTTGCCAATGCGTTTAATTGTGAAAGTGACAACTGTCGGATATCGGCAGGTCCCTTGATATCATATAGATTCATGTCATCAATCACCTCGTTTAATGTTTGCGTTGAAGCAGTGCCGCAAGTAGTTCCTCAATCGGTTCTTTATGAATGTTCATGCGCTGTAATAATGACTGCGCTTCATCGTATAAGGCATTGGCGCGAAGCATTGCCTCTTCAATTCCCAATAAAGTGACATAAGTGGCTTTATGGTTACTCGCATCACTACCTGCATTTTTCCCGAGCTGTTCACTGGTGGCAGTCACATCCAGCACATCATCTTGTATTTGGAAGAACAAACCGATCAAAGCGCCAATTTGCCGCCATTGTTCTATATCACCATGACGATTGGCTAGTAAAGCGCCGCAAACTAGTGGCAAACTCAATAACTTACCGGTTTTGTATGCGTGAATTTCACGCAATTGCATTTCGTGCTGTAATGTATTTCCCTCAGCCGCCAAGTCACGTGCCTGCCCCAAAATCATTCCCTCAAAGCCGGCAGCTTTAGCACATTCCGTTACAATAGCCAATGCTGTTTTGGCATCATCCGACGCACTCGCTGACATTTCAAATGCCATGGTTAATAGTCCATCACCGGCAAGAATGGCCGTTGCTTCATCAAATGCCACATGACAGGTTGCTCTGCCACGGCGAAGCGTATCATCATCCATAGCCGGTAGATCATCATGAATCAGCGAATAAGTATGGATCATTTCAATCGCCGCTGCTGCACAATAGCCTTTTTCTTCCTTTAGTCCATAAGCACGCAATACCGCAAACAACAGTTTGGGGCGAATTCGCTTTCCCTGATTTAACAAGGAATACATCATCGCATCCTTCACCTTGGAGGATGCACGCTGAGCGAATAAATTGTGCAGATATTGCTCAAACTCAGGCATCCTGCTCACCTGTTTCATATTCATGCATCAACTGAGCGATGCTTTCCTCAAAGCCTTTCAGCTGTTTATCGCAATGATTGAGCAAAGACAGGCCCTCTTCGAATAAGTGAATCGCATCCTCCAATGCGACTTCATTTTTCTCTAAGGCAGTGACAATTTCCTCTAAGCGATCCATAGCTGTTTGAAATGTTTGCTGCTTCGCCATCATAATTCCTCCTTTTGTTTTATATCCGCATGCAGGATGCCATCTTGCATCCGGATTTTCACTGTATCATGAGGTGCGACCTCACGTATGGATTTAATCACATGCTCCTGTGCGTACAGCACTCCATAACCGCGCTGTAAGATTTTAAGCGGGCTATATGCATCTAATAAAGCTGCCTGTTTCAGAAAGTTTTTCTGTTGATGTTCCAAGTTTTTTTTGATGCCTTGATGTAGTGAGCGGCGGATTTGCATCGTCTCTCCATCAGTTTTTTTGATAAATGCTTGAGCAAGCAGGATCAAGGTTTGGCGCTGGTGCTCTAATTGAGCGCGTTTTGTATGTAACAATACGCTGCCCTGCTCCAATTGCCGACTCAGCATGCTCAAACGCATCGTTGCCTCCTGCACATAAAGTGATGGCTGTTGGATGTAACGATGATTGCACAAATGCGCATGGCGGCGTTTGGCCTGCATCAAATGGGCGTTGACGGCTTGATACAAGCGCTGTCTTTGCAGTTGCAACAGCTGTGCCACTTCATATTGATCCGGTGTGACTAGTTCAGCAGCCGCGGTTGGCGTTGCCGCACGGGCATCGGCCACATAATCAATCAAAGTAGTATCACTTTCATGACCAACACCGCTTACAATGACGCTCTCACATGCATAAACACAGCGTGCCAATGCTTCATCGTTGAAACACCATAAATCCTCGATAGAGCCTCCACCTCGGCCGATCAAAATCACATCGGGACACAAAGCATCCGCCTTTTTCACATTCTCAATCAACTGTGCAGCCGCTTCCTTCCCCTGTACAAGGCTGGGTAAAAAAGTCACCTTAGCCAGTGGCCAGCGACGTTTTAGCGTCTGCCTCATATCATGAATGGCTGCTCCTTCTTTGGCTGATATCAATACAATATGCATCGGATATAGCGGTAGCGGCTTTTTATGCGCTGAATCAAATATGCCTTCCTGCATCAATTTGCGTTTTAACTGTTCATAGCGTAAATACAGATCACCAATCCCATCCATCTGGATACTGCTTACATACAACTGCACACTACCCTGTGCCTCATAAACAGATAAACTCGCCTTTACAATCACTTGCATACCCTCTTGCGGCAAAAAACTGCATCGACATGCATGGGAGGCAAACATCACACAACTGATGCGTGCTTTCGCATCCTTTAAGGTAAAATACCAATGACCGCTGCGATGATTGGTAAAATTGGATATTTCACCCTGCAATAGAATGGTCCGCAGATTGATGTCCTGATCTAAACTGTCTTTTAAATACCGTACCAGTGTAGATACGGTATACAAATATTGACTCATAGATGATCCAATACCCCATTGATCAGTTTGTATGTTTCCTCATCACAGTATTTCTTTGCCAAAATCACTGCTTCATCGACGACGATCTGCTTGGGTGAAACACCTAAATCCAATTCACATGCGGCCATAACCAAGATAGCCTGTTCTACATAACCCAAACGATGAAATTCCCAATCATCGCGCAGTGCACGATTGATCGCTTCGATATAAGTATCCTTATAGGTAATGGCATCAATCGTAATTGTATATAAAAAAGGATCAATTTCATTGTTTTCACTGATATCATATACACATTGCTTTATATCTTTATTCAATAAAAAGGACTGATATAAAGCACTCATACCCATTTCTCGCAATTTATGACGGCTGCTCATAGGCGTACCTCCATTCATCCTTATTATTTTACCATAACTGTATGAGTTTTTACCAGCAATTACGCTAGATTTCATCAATATAATGACAATATTTCGACAAAGTTCTTTTCGCTTTATTTGATTATGAAAAACGAAGCATAGATAGGTGCGATATGTAAAAAAAGAATGCGTTTCAGCATTCCCAATCATTGCATCCTAATGCATTTTGTATTCAGCACTGATTCCTAACGATGCGTGATATACGGCACGCGTGCACTGGGTACCACCAACGCAGTACTATCTAAATGGGTGCGTTGATCATCAAAGAAAATATGCGCTCCAAACGCCTGCAAAATCTGTTTCTTACTGACACCGCCCAAGAAAAAAGCTTCATCAATGCGAACATCCCATGCCCTTAAGGTACGAATCACTCGTTCATGCGCCGGCGCATTGCGAGCAGTTACCAAGGCAGTGCGAATCGGCGCTGCACTTGTTGGAAAGCGTTTTTGTAAATGCGCCAGTGTTTTTAGTAGTTTGGCAAAAGGACCTTCGTGAAGTGTCTGATGAGCCAATTCCTGTTCATGTTTGGCAAAAGCCTCTAAACCGTCTCGTTGATAAATCGCTTCTGCCTCATCGGAAAACAATACCGCATCCCCATCAAATGCGATTTTGATTTGAGATAAATCATCATAAAGATCATAGATGCCATCCGTATAGATCTGCGCAGCCGCAAAGCCGTGATCAATTGCATTCTGCACATCTGCTTCATCCGCAGATAAGAACAGATCAACCGCAAAAGCACTTAAATAAGGAGATACATTGGTTCCTCCTACCAAAGCCGCGCGCGTGATATCCAGTCCGTATTCCTCAATGGAATGAAAAATACGCAAACTTGTGTCAGCGCTGTTTCTGCTCATTACGATCACCTCAACCAAGCGTTCTTGGCTTTGGCGATTCAGCTGCAATAAGGCCTTCACCAAAGGAAAGCCACTACCCGGTTTTAACACATCGTTTTCATGAGCAATCTGATAATCAGCATAGGCTTGTAATCCATCCCGCTCATAGATCTCATTTTCTTTCTGCAAATCAAACAGGGCTCGTGATGAAATACCGATCACCAAACTGTTTTCAAATGATACCGCCATTTTGTTCACCTCACGAAAAAAAGGAACAGTGTCCTGTTCCTAAAAGACAAATCCAGCCACCCGAATATCAATCACATCAGGCGTATAATCACTCATATGAGCGATATTATCATGAATGGTATTCTGTAATTTCGCACAGACTTCCTTCACATTCATGTCATATTTCACTTTTACCGCAACGGTAATGATCAACTGATCGTTTTGAATTTTACAACCAATTGAATTTTTAAACGGATTAAACGGGTCTGCTAAAGATAAGCCTTCCATTTCCTCAACCGCAATCTGCGCGATTGTCTCAAAAACGGATTTACTCAATGCGATCAAACCCAATTCATGTTTTTCTTTTACTGCGATATACTCTTGTGCCATAATTTCACCTTCTTGGTAACATTATAACAGATTCTTCAACGAAATGCATTACTTAAACGTAACTTCGATCAAATATTTATTTCCTGTTTCAGCCATTGCCAAATCCATGATCGCTTTTGCGTTTTCCGCATTGTCTTCACTTTCAAATACATTGATGCGACAGGTACCCTCTGAGATTTCCACGGCGGCCATGAAACTATTTTTGCTTAGGGCCGTTTTGATTGCCTGTGCAGCGGCCTGATCGCTTTTTAAGTCGTCAATGGTCTGTAAGGCTTCTTGTTTTTGAATATCAGTGGAATCCGCATTACTGACGACCTCGGATTGTTTTTGCATCGCTGCTTCTGCTTTTGATGTAATTTCCTCCTGTAGTTTTTCCGCATCGCTCTGATCGCTTTTGGGAGCATCCTTTTGATCCTCAACTTCCCCATCTTTTTGTGTGCTCATGACCGTTGTTGTATCTGCCGGCAGGGTCACATAATAGACCGAAAGCATTAGGATCAGTGAAAACATCGTCAAAAAAGCAAGCGCTTGTCTGTTCATATCAAATGTCCTCCTTGCCTGCTACATCCTATGCAGGAAGAAGGAAAGATATACGTTTTATGCGAAGATTGTGCGCACCTGTTTCAGCCAATGCTCATAATACGCTTCTTGATAAGCCATAAAATCCTTGTAAGAGAGCACTCGTTGTTCCAGTTCTTCCACAAACTGCACAAATGCATGATTCACGGCAATCATTTTATCATCGTAAATGATATGAATCGTTCCAATCTCACAAAGTGACTTTGCCAATATACGCGCACATTCCTGATGAAGCAGTTCACCTTCAGCCAACGGTAATTTGATGAAACTGGTATTCAGCCAGTAATTATCCACCAGATAGTTTTTAATCACGCTGAGAAATAAGCAGAAATCCTGCATGTCATTGAGCGGCTCTACCGCAAATAGCATCTTAAAGAAAACAAACCAATCATAGTCATCATTGATGATGGAAATCAAATAATGTCCCAGTGTGTCAATAAAGATATCATTGGAAGTAAAGGGCTCCTGAAATATGATCTCATGTTCAAAATCAATATGTATGTGATTCAGTTTTTTGAACGTTTGAAACAAGGCAGCGATGCGATCATTATTGCCACCGTCATAATGAATGTCTTTGATGTAAATATAATGCCCCAATACGGTCGCAGTATGCTTGATGTTCAAAGTGAAACCCAATGATTCCACCATCTTTTTCGCAAACAGATCATTGATTGCCTTGGAGATCTGTTTCTCAAAACTATCCTCATTCAAACCGGAATTGCTTAAGGAAAGATCCTGCATCTGTTTATATACAATCGAAAGCTGGCGATCGGTAATGGTTAAAGTGGCATTGATGCTCGCAAGCAGATCACGCATAAATTCATCATAAACATAGTAATTGGTGTTTTTATATACGAGTTTATGTTCAATTTCCCCCCAAAAAGAGTGCACCAGTGATTTTATCTGCAATTCAAAATTGATGCTGGTACCGGCTTTGATATAATGTCCATCCAAACGATAGATTGCGAATCCGTTTTTTTGAATTTGTGGTTGTTGGGAGGCCACATCCAGATGCAGGGAAGGAAAATCACTGCTATAATATCGACCTTGTTCATCTTTCTGGGTCATCATTGTACGCAAATGCATTAGGGCTTTGTGTTCCTCTTCAATGAAGCGGCATTCAATCGTAACACCGATTAGATCAGAAAGCTGTGCCAATATTTCCTCAGCACTCGTGCATTCCTGATAAAAGCGATTGCGAATGATTTTTTCGCGTAAACTTGCCCTACTTTTCACCCGTGAATTAAAATCGACGACTTCCTCACTATAATCTTGAAACATATTTCGCAGAATCTGTTGGATTTCCCATTCAGCCGCGTGATAGAACACATCATTGCGATCCAGCAAATCCAACGTCTCATCAATGAGATTAAATACTTGTAGGCGCATCCATACCCCTCCCTTTCAAATAGTTCAATGTCGCAATGCGATCACGTTCTAACTGTTGCTTTAAAGCATTTAAACCAGAAAACTTATGGTCAGGACGCAGATAATGCAGAAAATGAAAACATACATGATGATCGTATAAATCACCGTCAAAGTTCAGAATATGCGCTTCAATCGTAGCGGATTGACCTGCTTGAATAGTAGGATTGCTACCGACATTGATCATGGCCGGATAACGCATAGAATCCACATCCACCAAGCCGACATAGACACCTTCCTTTGGTTGTACATATAAGGTATCCCCTGCTAAATTTGCGGTTGGAAAGCCAATGCGCCGTCCGTTTTGCAAACCATGAACGACGTGTCCTTGCATCTGATAAGGCCTGCTTAATAATTCCGCGCTCTTTTCCATATCGCCATGCATAATACATTGCTCAATACGGGTAGAACTAATCTTGGCAAAGTCGGAACTCACCTCATCAATGACACTGAGTCCAAAGGATTGATTTTGCAAGGTGTGGATGTTTCCTTTGCCTTGATAAGCATAATGAAAATCAAATCCACATACCAAATGACGTAGCGGCAATGGATGTAAAATTTGTTCGTGAAATTGTGCTACCTCTAAGGCGGCCATTTCCGCAGTAAAATCCAAGGTGATCCACAATTCAATTCCCATGGCCTGTGCCGCTTCTTTGCGCTGTCTTAAACTCATTAAATGAGGGATCTGGTGCATCTTGCGCACGACTTGCCAAGGATCAGGATCAAAACTGATGAGTGCCGCTTTTGCATTCCATATGTTTGCCTGTTTCATTGTCTCCGCCAACAACTGTTGATGGCCCACATGCATACCGTCAAAATAACCGATACATGCGCAAAAAGGCTCGTTCCAAGCTATCGTTTGATTCAATGTGATGATTTGCTCTTTCATCCTATCACCTACCATAATCCACGCACGCAGCGATAACACTGCCCACTCTCTCGCTCATAAATCGCCATGACTTCTTGTTCACTCACAATTGCAACCTGCGTGTCTTCACTATCAAGCTGTATACGTTTTCCTTGAATGATATCACTGAGTGGTTCATAAGCGACAAAAGGATAATGCGCCAATGCTTCGCGAATCGGAAATAATTGAAATTCCCCCTGTGCCACTTGATCAAGGGTAACACAATCTTTAAGTGTAAAACGTCCTACTCGTGTGCGAATCAGTGAATCCATACAGCCTAGATTATCGCTGCGTTTCGCAATATCGACACATAGTGAACGGATATAAGTACCGCTGGAACAAGATACACGAAAGCGCAGTTGTTTCTCATCCAATACCTCTATTTCATAGATTTCAATCTCTCGATAAGGACGCTCCACCATTTCCCCTTTACGGGCATACTCATATAGTTTATGGCCTTTGACGCGCACGCTGGATACCATGGGAGGTAATTGTTTCTGTTTGCCGCAAAAACCTTGTAGCAAGGCGTTAAAGTCAGTGATTTCTTTGATTTCTTTTGTCTCTAAAACAGCACCGCTTGTATCATCGCTAAAGGTACGCATACCCAATTTCATCGTTGCAATATATTCCTTATCCGTATCCTCAATATAAGGGAGAATCTTCGTTGCACGGCCAATCAGCACCAACAAAACTCCCTGCGCATCCGGATCTAATGTTCCACTGTGACCGATTTTGCTGATATGTAATAATTTACGCAGACGCATCACAACATCATGAGAGGTCATGCCTGCCTCTTTATAAACCGCTAATATTCCATCCATTTCATCACCGCCTATTATTATAGCATACTCCCTTTCCTTTTGAGTGGAAAATCCTGTTTTTCCATAATCCTTGGACTTTGCTTTTCCTTTGTGCTATGTTACAATTTCTTAGAGGTGATCGCATGAAACTGCAAGCGGTATTGCGCAAAATAAAAAAAGCGGATGAGCAGTATCACATGATTGCGGATGGGGATCGTATTGCCGTCGGGGTGTCCGGTGGAAAAGATTCCATGGTGCTGCTTGCGGCGCTGCATATGTATGCCAAGTATCCCAATAAGCACTTCAGTGTTGTTGGAATCCATATTGATTTGGGTTTCCCCGATATGAATTTTGCGGCGGTGCATGACTTTTGTGCCCAAAATGGAATTGAATTTCACAGTGAGCCTTCCAGTGTTTATGCGATCTTACAGCGCAATCTCGACCGCAATGGCAGAATCCGCTGTTCCTTGTGCGCAAAATTCAAGAAAGCGCTTGTGATCAGTGCTGCCAAGCAGTACGGATGTACGAAAACCGCATTTGGCCATCATGGGGATGATGCGGTAGAAACACTGTTTTTGAATGCAATTTATGGCGGTCGTTTAGCCACCTTTCAACCTAAAATGTGGCTTACAAACACACAGATGATGTTTATACGTCCCTTGATTTACTGTTATGAAGAAGATATTTTGCATGCTCAGCGCATCAATGATATTCCCTTTGTTATAAATACCTGTCCCAATGACGGTTATACCAAACGTACAGAAGTCAAAACACTATTACAGGATATCTATCAGCGCTATCCCAGCGCAAAAGGCAATTTTCTGTATATGCTAGAGAATCGCGAACAGGTTGATTTATGGCGTGATGAGCAAATAGATGAAGCAATCGCAATAGATGAGTAATAAAAAAGTACTCATACAGTAATTGACAATGCTTTTAGGATCACTATCATGTAGGTTATCCTATCATTCCATAATTGAATTAAAAAAGTACCGGCGGGTACTTTTTATGGATATCTAAATTATTGTAGGGATAAAAGTAGGCTATAAATTATCATAGGGTCAAGATGAAGGTGAGCTCTAAATTATTGTAGGGTGATCCTTTTTGT
>JAAWON010000037.1 GCA_022799495.1 Erysipelotrichaceae bacterium
AATGTAAGAGTAAAGTCAACTGAAAAGAAGTGGAAATAGGTGTAAGAGTGATTTCCACTGATACACCTTTGATGTGGAACTTACTTTTTCACTTTACGGAAAAAAAGTGTTTCGGTGTAAGCGCTTCATTCATTTATTGCAAAAAACACTTGTTTTATGAAAGCGGTTGCGTTAAAATAATCATAGGCTATATAAGAGAACAGCTGGCTGTAAAGATAAAGAATGCCTTTTTCTTTGTTGGAGAAATCTAACAAGCAGATACCGTTAATGGCAAATATTTGTTATTTCAATTTGTGGTTCTGCTTGCTCAAACAAAGTTGTTGGAACTGAATAGTCATCGCAGTTCCACCTGCTTTTATCAGATTCATCCATACAGCCAAAACGCAGCGAAATTGTGGAAATACCCATAGGATCGTCTGCGCAAAAGGGGTGTTTTCTTACCATAGATCAAACGGTGACTAGAAAGGAAACGATGATTACCAAGAGGAAATGTAATCATCACATAGAAATTTATGGCTAATATTGTAAATGTTCGTATTGACGAGAGACTGATCCACGGGCAGGTTGCTGCTTATTGGACCAACACATTGAACGTATCCCGTTTGATGGTAATTGACGATTCCGCAGCAGCTGATGAAATTCAGAAAATGGCATTGAAAATGGCGTGCCCTTCAACGGTTAAATTATCTATTTTGCCGGTGGCAAAAGCATGTGCACGTTTGAACGATCCGACAGCTTATGTTGGTGAGCGCGTATTTATCGTATTGCGTGGCACTAAGACATTGGATGCAGCGATCAAAGGCGGTGCACCGATCACTGAAGTAACCGTTGGTAATATGTCCAATAAGGTTGGCTCTACACGTGTTTATCATACAGTTTGCGTTACTCAGGATGATTTGAAAATCTTCCGTGACCTGAATGCAAACGGCATTAAGTTCACAGCTCAGATGGTGCCTTCTGACGAACCGCAGAACTTCATCGAACTGACGAAGAACCTATAAAGCAAAAATAAAAGAAGAACTGCCGGCGCATTAGCAAAGGCAGTTTTTTTAATTCCTAAGACTAGATATAACAATCATTATGTATATGATTCCTACAAATTTAAAAATTATATAAAAAATAAAAAAGGACGTCCTGTCCTTTTTAGCGAATCGGTTTTTGACGTACCTCACTCAGTTTTTGATCCAAGATAGCATATGCTTTTGGTGATACCGGATATTTGTCACCATTCAACATAATGACTTTTACAAAGGCAAACTTCAAATTCAAAATACGCTCAAAATATTTAATGCTTTTTAGCCGTAAGACTTCACCTTTTACAATGAACTGTGAATTGTTGTAATACAGTTTGTAGCGATATGGCAACATGACAAGCTCGCTGATAAATAACAGGGCGATGATAATCCCCATTGCCACAGTCTCATCGTTTTGCTGATAGATGCCAAAAACCGCCGAAGCAATACCGAAACATATAAACAGAATATATAAGACACGCATGACCTTAGAATAATCATATACTTCAAACTTGCGATTGGTGACAGCGTTTTCCACTGCCTGTTTGCATTTCACTGCTTCTCTGTATTTTGTCCATACCATAACACCGCCTACTGCTGCGGCAAATAGAATGATAAACATATTGATTCTCCTTTTTGTTTGTTCAAAACCTTTAAATTTTCTCTATTATAGCATATTCACAGGCAATAAAACATGAAAAATAGGAAAATATGCTTCCTTTCCTTATATAAAACAAATCTTTCTCAATTAAGCAAGATCTTCAACTACCTCCTTTCTGCCTGCATTTGCTGAAAACGCAAGCAGCCGCTACCTTCTGTATAGCGCTTATATGAAAAGCAGGGACATTAAGACCACATAAGCAAAAGAAATGGTTCACAAACACAATGATTTTAGGTATAATGTTGCTTAAAGAAAGAGGGATAACCATGGAAATTGAATTGGTAAATGCATTTCCGCTTGCTTCTGTTGCCCAACTGGGTACACCGAAAAAGGAAATTACATCAAAACCGAATGTGGCATTATTCGTATGCTTCATCATAGCGATTATCATGCTGTTTATTTCATCGACTATGCGAATTTTAGGTATTATTATTCTGGCTCTGACACTGTTTGCTTTTTTCAAAATACCAAATGAAAAGCGGGTTGGCTTTTATGAAAACTGCATGATTATTTATGTGCCTTATCAAAAGGAACAATGTCAAAAGGTAGAGTTTGATGAGATTATTGAGTGGGTAGTACGTCAGGGTAAAGTCGGCGGTGATCAGTTTATTCTGCGCTTAAACGGCGACAAATATATTCAGGCAGAATCCTTTAATTCTACCCGCATCGTTCGTTACATGAATCGTATCATGCCGGAGCGTGAGGCAAACCGCAAACAGCGCCGCGAAATAAAAAATACGCCATTCAATTGGCGATGGAAGAAGAAATGATATGACAACACAAGATCTGATTATGAAATATGCCATTGGCATGCATAAACGTTTTACGTTAAAACAAAAAGAAATGTTTATCCGTGTTGCGGCCAAAGAGTTCAGCGATATGGGCTACCAAGTGAAGGCCAATACCGGTAAGCATAAGCGAACCAGATCCATCAATTTAATGGTGGGAGATGTCAGCCATGCGGATACATTGGTAATTGCCAACTACGATACACCCCAGCATAACTTTGGTAATCCAATGAAATATTATCCATTCAACGGGGTACAGACATTTGTCTCCAGCTTTCTGCCTATTTATGCACCGATGATTATCGGCAGTGTATTGATGCTGTGGATCTTGATGTATCAACTACCCAATTTGGATTTTCAAGGGGATTTATGGATGTCGCTATTGTGGCCGGCGATCTTTATCGTTTGTGCCATTGTGACGCCGGTAATGACGATGGGGGTTGCCAATAAAGTAAATTTCAACCGCAACACTTCCGGTGTTGTCGCATTGATGGCCTTGGCGGGTGAACTAAATAAGGAACAGCGAAAGAAAATAGCGTTTGTATTAAGCGATAATGGTTGCCGTAATCATGGCGGAGACTATCTATTGCGTGAAACATTAGGTGATGCCTTGGATCAAAAACTGGTCATCATGCTGGATTGTGTCGGTGATGGTGAAACGCTGGTGGTGGGATATAAAGAGGCAAGCGAACAGGAAGCAAAGGAACTTCAGGGCTGCTTTCAGGTGCGGCCAAAGCGACATCTTTGCCCGAAGGAAGATCTGCGTTATACTTCGTTCTCGTTTTACCCTAAAGCGTTGCTATTGGCACGGGGCAATTTCTACAATGATGTATTGATGGTAGAACACGTTTCTACCAATAAAGATACCAACTGTGATGAACAGGCAATTGGTGAGTTGGTAAAAGGATTAAAAAAATACTGCGCATAGGCAATGGCTCGATGCGCTCATGATTATCTCATAATGAATCACAATCACAAAAATGACCGCGTCATGTGGTCATTTTTAATGGAACTTTCACATAGGCTTTAGCGAGCCTTTCTTTGCATCGCTGTGATTTTTTCCTTCCTCGCTTACAGAATGCAAATAATCGGTTTTATTTGTTGACAATGTTTTTAAAGAGGCTATAATTAACCCTGTAAGACAAAATAGAAAAGGAGAAACAAAATGCTTACTACCAAAGAGTATTTCAAAGTGGCAAAGGAACGTCTTGCATCTGTCAAAGAAGCACAGCGGGAAAACATTCTGGCTGCGGCAAAAATGATGGGTGACTGCATGGAAAATGACGGTGTGGTTCAGCTGTTTGGTTTGAATCATGGACGTGCATTTTCGATGGAACTTGGCTACCGTGCCGGTGGTCTCATGCCGTTTCACCAGTTTAATGTAGTGGACTTGGTGATGCGTGGAGTGATCAAAGAGGATGAATTTCAACAGCCTGATTTTGATGACAACACAGAGATGGCGCATAAGTTATGGGATATGTATAACGTTATGCCCACTGACATGTTTATCCTGATTAGTTTTGCGGGTAATGAAGGGATTATGATTGAGACGGCATTAAAAGCGAAAGCGGCCGGACACAAGATCATTGCGGTTGTTTCCCAAAAGCAGGCGCAACAGGCAGTGTCACGCCATCCCTCCGGTAAGAAATTGAGTGATTTGGCTGATTTGGTCATTGACAATGGTGCCGATGAATGCGATGCCCTGCTGGATGTAGATGGCACACATAAGATGACGCAGATTGCGACCATCACAGGCAATGTAATCGCACAGATGATTACGGCGGAGACTTATCATTACTTGACATCAATGGGCAAGGATTGTCCAATTCTGCTCAGTGCCAATGTAAAAGGTGCCGATGAGCATAATCGTGCCATGTCCGATAAGTATCTCGGACGTTGGGATTCTTAGGAGGACGGCGACATGAAAGAAATTACAATGGATGTATTTTTCAATGAGCTGAACGGTTTGCTGGACGGCTTACTGGAAAAGGAAGAAAAGAATATCGTTGCCGGTGCACAGATCATGGCTGATACCATCGCTAAGGGTGGTGTGATTCATGTATTAGGCTCCGGTCATTCCGTCGGCTTTGCGATGGAGATGCAAAATCGTGTCGGATCACTTGCCTGTGTGCATAAAATCGAAACGAATGACTTTGTCTTAAAAGGCAAAGTAACACTGGATGAGTTCAAAAACAGCGAAACACCGTTCGAGCGTCGTGCAGGAGTCGGCAATCAGTTATATGAACTGTATGATATTCGCCCAGAGGACTGCTTTATCATTATTTCCAACTCCGGTATCAACGGTGTGGTAATTGATTTAGCGGTTGCGGCAAAAGAACATGGCCATAAGGTGATTGTAGTAACCAGTTGGCAGCACACAAGTGCTGAGGCGTCCCGTCATCCAAGTGGCTTTAAATTGTATGAGAAGGGTGATGTCGTGATTGATAACTGCGGACCACGCGGTGATGCCCTGATCGAAACGGGTAAATTGGAGAAAATTTGTTCTGTTTCTTCCATTACCGGTGCATTCATTGCCCAATCATTGGAATGCGAAAGCTGCCGCATGCTGAAAGAACAAGGTGCTGAATTGCCAATCTTCTGGGATGAAGCACAGGAAGGCGGCGCTGCTCATAATGCTGCACTGCGTGCTAAATACGCCGGCAGAGTATAGGATAATAACACTAGGGTATTGAATCAAATTCGTTGAAAAAACGAATTGGTAGAAACAATAAAAAAGAAAAGGAGAACCATTATGTACGATTTTGAATATATGACGAAAATCAATGAGTTATTGCAGAAGGCGCATGATGTGAATAAGGAAGAAATCAAGAAATTAGCGCGTATCTTTGCTGACTGCATTAAAAACGACAAGGTAATCCATACCTTTGGAACTGGACATTCCCATATGATTGGGATTGAATTGTTTGCCCGTGCCGGTGGACTTGGCAATGTTGATGCTATGCTGGATCCGGATTCATTGACTGCATTTGGTGCACAGCGCAGCGGTGCAATTGAGAAACTGCCCGGTCTTGCTGATTTGATTTATGATAATTATAAGATTGAAAAAGGCGATATCATGATTATCTCCTCCAACTCCGGGCGTAATGCTGTACCGATTGAAATGGCAATGCGTTCACAGAAGGAAGGCGTGTACGTGGTAGCGGTTACGAACTTAGAGCAATCCCAGGCAACTACAAGCCGTCATCCATCCGGCAAAAAATTATATGAATTTGCGGACAGCATTTTGGATAACTGTGTTCCAAGCGGCGATGCATTATTAAACATCGACGGTGTATTAACCGGTCCGGGATCTTCTATCTCCAGCATGTTCTTATTGGATACAGTAGTCGCAGAGGCATTGAAAATCTGTGCGGCTGAGGGTGTGAAGGCACCGGTATTCCAGTCTCAGAATGTGGATGGATTCGATAACGGGGCGATCTATGAAAAATATGAAGGACGCGTAAAACACTTCTAATATTCACTCATTCCGACATGAGGCGGAGGTGTGGACTTCCGCCTTTTCCTTTTGGATTTTGGTACATGCAAAACTTAAATATTCCTGTGGGACATGCCTGCTTACAGCGCATGCCGATAGAATGGTTCCTGTCATTGCATATCCGTCCGTTTTATAATAATGTGAACATTTCAAGATGAAATAAAATCACGCAGACAAAAATCACATACTTTCACATATTATGTGAGCATAAATTAAAAAATGCCGGGAATATGTGACGAAAACAGGAGCAAAAGGTCATTTCACCTAATTTTCACACACAAAGTTGAACAAATTATGTGAAAAATGTTGACAAATCCTAAGGAAGTGTTTAATATTATATTAGGGAAAACGCTTACAAGTTAGTCAGGAATTTGTGAGCGGGTTTCAAGGGGATGAAGGTTTCATCTCCGAGTCATAAATGACAGAAAAGGAGGAAAATTTATGTCATTGAATTTTATCCAAATACTAGTAATTAGTCTTTGGGCATTCTGGGGAATCATTGATGGATTGTCTTGGAACATTGGTATGAACAGCTGTATCTTAGCGACACTGTTTACCGGCGTTGTAGTCGGAGATCCTACCTACGGCTTAATTGTTGGTGGTACATTACAGATGACGCAGTTGGGTGTTGGTACCTATGGTGGTGCTTCCGTATTGAACATCACTTCTTCCGGTATGATCGCAACTGCATTGGGTGCATCCACTGGTGCTGATCCGATCGCATTCTCTTCTTCGATCGGTATTGCATTGGCTGCATTGTTCGTTCAGTTGGATATCTTAGCACGTTTCTCTAACACTGCTTTCCAGCATATCGCTGACAAATATGTTGAAAGTGGAAATACAAAGGGAATCAGTTTGATGAACCACTTAGGTATCATTCCTTGGGGATTGTCTCGTGGTTTGCCGGTATTCTTCTTCCTGCTTGCAGGTCAGGAGTTAATCGACACCTTGATGAGTTTCTTCCCGCAGTGGTTGATGGATGGATTTAAACTTGCCGGTGGTATGTTGCCGATGGTAGGTTTCGCTATCCTGTTACGTTACTTGCCTGTAACTAAGAAACCTCAGTATGTAATCTTAGGATTCGTATTGGCGGCTTACTTGAGTGTACCTACACTTGGTGTTGCATTGATCGGTTTGGTAGCTGCATTGTTAGTGTTCCAGAACGCAATCTCTGGTCACGCAGCTGCAGCTTCAGCTACTAGCGGAGGTGACGATTATGAAGATTAGTGAGAACAGCAAATTTACTGCTAAAGAATTACGTAAGGTTAATTTACGTTGGATCTGGCAATCTCAGATTGGTTGGAACTACGAGCGTATGCAGGGGCTTGGTTACCTTTCTACAATGCTGCCGGTTATCGACAGATTGTATGGTGACAATCCGGAACTGAAGGACAAAGCACTGCATGTTCACTCTCAGTTCTTTAACACTCAGCCTGCAATGGGTGATATCATCGTTGGTATGGATATCGCAATTGAGGAGCAGAGCGTTAGTGAAGTTGGTCTTGAAACAGCTGCATCTGTAAAAACTGCATTGATGGGACCGTTCGCTGGTATCGGTGATACAATCTTCGGTATGATCGCAGGTGCCGTATTCGGATCCATCGCTGCATCCATGGCTACTCAGGGTAATGGCATCGGTATTGGTCTGTGGACTTTGTGGCAGGTTGCTGTCTTGTTGTTCCGTTTCAAGATGTTCGATCTTGGATATGAGCAAGGTATTAAGTTGGTAACTACATTGAGCGGACATATGAACGCTTTGACAGAGGCTGCATCCGTATTGGGTCTGACAGTTGTCGGCGCAATGGTTGCTTCTATGGTTAAGTTCCCATTGACTACATTGACAATGGACTTAGGTACTGATCCAGAAACTGGTGAAGCATTGATTAACGAGTTCAACTTGCAGACTTATGCAGATGCAATCATGCCTGCATTGTTCCCTGCATTGTTGACTGGTCTTTGCTACTGGCTGCTTGGTAAGAAATGGATGAACTCCAACCGTCTGATCATCGCAGTAGTAGTTGCAGCTATCTTATTACGTGTATTGAACGTAATTGCTTAATCAAGTTGTATAAAAAATAAACAGTGGACCTGAAAGGTCTGCTGTTTTTTATTTGCAGTACAATATGCGAAGTGTATTCCTACTTCATCATCAAAAAGCAAGGCAGGACAAGAAAAAAAGAAGGATCTAGTCCTCCTGTTCGCTACTTGCATTTAAAGTAATTTGATAGGTATATTGATTGCCTAAATAATAGGTTTCTTCATATTGCGCCGGCTGATTCTCATCCACATGAGCAAACAGCGTTAATTTCAAACAGGGCTCTTGATTTGTGATATCAAGCAGGTTTGCATCCGATTCATTCAGGTATCCAACTTGAAATTCCTGTAATGCCTTGCCAAGGTGGCGATGATATTTGTTTTCCAACAATTCATACAGCGACTGTTGCTCCATATCCTCTAACAGCACCCAATAGAATA
The DNA here is from genome assembly GCA_022799495.1 of Erysipelotrichaceae bacterium. GTDB lineage: Bacteria > Bacillota_I > Bacilli_A > Erysipelotrichales > Erysipelotrichaceae > C-19. The sequence continues at coordinate 8,434 of JAAWON010000037.1, forward strand.
CTTCCGGCATCAAATAAGCGATACTTAGGCACAAAGGTGCATGATCTACAATGCGCAGTCGCTTTAATAAAATGACCTGCTGATCTGAAGCGAGATGAAAGTAATCCGCCATACGAGGGGGAATGGGGACACTGCTTTTCTCAATCACTTGACTTTTTAACGAGCGCTGTTGCTGCTTCATGCGCTTGGCAAAGCCGGTTAAATGCGATACACGTTCAGCGAATTGCTTGTTTTTTACAAAGGTGCCTTTTCCTTGAATCCGATAGAGGTAACCTTCCTTGACTAAATCATTGAGGGCACGCGTGACCGTGATCCGGCTAACTTGATATTTTGTACAGAGTTTTGCTTCAGAAAGGATTTGTTCATCTGCGCACAGTTCATTGCGTTGAATGGCAACTTTGATATCATTTTTAATGGATAGGTATTTCACATTCTGATGCTCATTCATTCCACTCAACTCCTCTTTCAGTCATTATTATACTTGAGTGATTGAAAATTGCAAAGTATTATTTACACGTTGACACAAGACAGGTAGGATGATAAACTATAAACATGATATATCAACATAACAACAAAAGAGAAAGGAGTTTTCTATGCAGGCAGATCGAGTTGTAATTCAAGGCATTCAAACGATTGCGATGGAGAGGCAAAAAGTGGATACTGAGCATATTCAACCGAAGGAATGTTTGATAGAAACCAAAGTATCCTTGATCAGCGCCGGAACGGAACTGTCAAGGGTATATGGTTTGAAGCAAGGAGCGACATATCCTAGCTATCCCGGTTATTGTGCCGTGGGGAAGGTACTGCAAGTTGGTGATGATGTAAAAGATGTACAGCCAGACGATCGTGTGTTGTTCAGTGGCACGCATGCAAGTGTCCAGTTATTTGATCGTGAACACAGCGATGGCGGTGTTCTATATCGCTTGGATCCACAGACCAGTGATGAGGAAGGCGCGCTTTTAATGATGGGGTGGATCGCTATGAATGGCATCCTGCCCGCAGAGGTAAAGCCGGGTGATTGTGTTGTGGTGATGGGACTGGGAATGCTTGGCTTATTGTGTTCAATCTATTACCAACAGATGGGTGTTCGCGTGATTGCGGTGGAGCCGGTTGCGCATCGTGCCCAACTTGCCCGCAAGGCAGGCATCAAAGAGATTGTAGATTGTTCACCTGAAGTTCAAGTAGCTGAAATCCTTGCGAAGTGTGGAGCGAAAGGCGCCGATATTGTTGTCGACGCAAGTGGTCTTTCTGCTTGTATTGAAACGGCTATGGTGGTTGCGGCCCCTTATGGGCAGGTTTTGTTAATGGGATCACCACGCACGCCGTATGAGGGGAACTTAACAAATGCTTTCAGTCATATTCATATGAAAATGTTGACGGTAATCGGCTGTTTGAATCGCCGCTATCCCTATCAGGCAAAAGAGGGATCAAGGCTCTCAATGGTTCGCAGTATGCGCTATATTGAGGAACTATTACAAAAGAAGATCATTGATGCGGATCTCTTGATAACGCATCGCATTGCGCCAAATGCAGAACAACTCATGCAGGCATACGATGGCTTAATGAATCATAAAGAAACATACAGTGGTGTGATCATCGACTGGGAAAGGAAAAACTAAATGAAATACGGTGTGATTGGAACAAATTTTGTATCGGATTTTTTCATGAACGGAGCGAAGCAGGTAGAAGGCTGTGAGGTTGTCGCTGTTTGCAGCAAGACCCAAGCACATGCGCAGGCATTTGCACAGAAATACCAGATCCCGCATTGCTTTACTTCCTATGAAGAAATGTATCAGGCAAATTTGGTTGATGCAGTCTATGTGGCAGTTCCCAATGCGTTACATTATGAGATTGCGACTTATTTTTTAGAGCGCAAAATTCCTACATTCTGTGAGAAACCGTTAGCCTCCAATGCCCGTGAGGCGGCGGAGATGATCGCTTGTGCAAAGCGCAATCATACATTCTTACAAGAAGGCTTGATCCCGTTGTTCAATCCGAATTATCACATTCTGCGTGAACATTTGGGTGATATTGGCCCCATCCGACAGGTTAATTTGAATTTCTCTAAATACTCCTCTCGTTATGATGCCTATTTGCGGGGCGAGAATCCTACGACATTCCGCGCTGATTTGGCCAATGGCGCAACCATGGATTTGGGTGTATACCTAGTGGCCTTCTGTTTGGGCTTGTTTCAAGCGCCGAATAAAATCTTAAGTACGGCAGCGCTGTTAGACAGTGGCGCAGATGCGGCAGGCTCCAGCATTTTTCAATATGACGGCTTTACAGTGAATCTCACCTATTCCAAAGCCAGCGACACCAAAAATATATGTGAAATTTGCGGTGAATGGGGGCAGTTGATGATTGATCAGCCAAGTCAGCCGCAACACATCACGCTGATGGATCGCAGGGATCAGCGTACCATTGATCTCAGTGTCCCGGTAAAGGAAAATTTCTACTATGAGATTAAAGAAATGATGGACGCTTGTGCAAACGGATGGATCGAGGCCCCCAGTATTCCCTTTGCATTAAGTAATCTCATTCATGAAACATTGAGTGAGATGCGTCGTCAAAGTGGTATTGTATTTCCGATGGATTGAGGAAGCAAGCAGGTATTCCGGATAAGAGTGCCTGCTTTTTTTCTAAGGATAAACAAAGCGTGTATGGCATTATTTGTGAGGATAAAATCTAATGGTGCAAAAATAAAGAAGATGAGAAAGGATAGAAAAAGCGCTTGACTTGAAGTTTACTTCAAGCGTTATAATGGCAAAGAACAGCGCGTATCGTTTAAACTTGTAAAAGCAACAAGATTTAACAGATACGAATCATCAGCGTTAAGGAGGATACAAAATGAAGTTTGAACACCAGACATTTGATGCGGAAAGAGCACTTTATGGGATTCGGGATGCACAGGTCATTCATTGTCGTTTCGCCGGACCGCAAGATGGAGAATCGGCGTTAAAGGAAAGTGAAGGCTTGCTTGTTCAAGATTGCTTTTTTGATCTTCGCTACCCTTTTTGGCATACCAAACAAGCATTGCTTCAAAACTGCACGATGAGTGAAAATTGTCGGGCGGCATTATGGTATGATGAAGATATCACTTTGAAGCACTGTGAATTAAACGGTATCAAGGCATTTCGTGAATGCCATGGTAAATTAGCGCTACAAGAGTGCGTGATTCACTCTGCGGAGTTTGGATGGCGATGCAGCGACATGCGAATTTTGAATTGTCAATTAGAGGGAGAATATCCGTTTTTTGAATGCAGTGATATGGAAGTTGATGCGCTGCATATGCGTGGTAAATATTCGTTTCAATATACAAAGTCGATTACGATTCGCAATTCAGATTTAGACACAAAGGATGCGTTTTGGCATAGTGAAAATGTAGAGGTTTATGATAGTGTATTGCGTGGGGAATACCTTGGGTGGTACGCAAAGAATTTAAAACTGGTGCGCTGTCATATCATTGGAACGCAGCCACTTTGTTATTGCGATGGTTTGATTATGCAGGATTGCACGATGGAGGGATGTGATCTGTCTTTTGAAAACAGTGAAGTACAGGCATGTATCAAAGGCAGTATTGACAGTATTAAGAATCCAAGGTGCGGACGGATTCAAGCAGATGTGATTCAGGAGATTATATTGGATACAGAGCGCATGAATCCTGATCAAATACAAATCATAATACCTGCGAAATCACATGTATAAGGGAAGATAAAAATAACAGATAGGGACACAAAGAATACAATAGAGCAGGGGGGATGGGATGAAAAAGGAACTGCTTTGGGTACTTGTGAGTTCATCTTTCATGATTGTCTTTGCGCTGTTTTTATTCCAAGATGCCTGTCAGGTGACACAACTTACCTTGCAGGGAGTGATGAGTGCGGTATTGTTTCTGTATGGATTAGCGCGCATTGTATGGGTAGCACATGCGGTAAAGAAGGAAGACTAGTTGAAGTGTATTCCATAGGAAGTATTGACAGCGAATGTGGTGGATCGCTGTGATGGCCCCAAGTTCGCAAGGGATGCTTGCGTTGTATGTGAGTGCACAAAGAAAAGATGGCTGTCGCTATGATACGCCATCTTTTTCAGAAGTGATTGCGGATGGATAGGGGATGCATTTATGCCAGAAAGATAAAGTGAGTATATGAAACTCAATAATAGATACTTTGTTTCGCTATCTCGGCTTGTTCTTTGCCAAGCAAAGTCTCAATAATGAGAAAGGCAAAGTCGATGACCGCGGCGGCACTTCTACCGGTAATTAACTGATCATCACGCACGGCATAAGCATCCACATAGGCTCCGCCAAAGTCCTCATTCATAGAGGTGAAACAAGTGTATTGCTTACCTTTCAATAATCCCATGCGCCCAAGGATTGTCGGTGCGGCGCAAATGGCGCAAATCAATTTTTGCGCTTGTACAAAGCTTTGAATGATATCACGTACCTTCTCATCTGCCTCCAATTGTGTATAATGAGGTCCACCGGGTAAAAACAGGACATCATATTGGGTCGGATCAATATCATCCAAATGGTACAGTTCCGTAAGATGAAGCGCAAAGCGACCAACAGCGGATGCTTTGTTTAAAGCACAAACATCTACCGGAATTGCGCAGCGGCGAAGCAGGGCAATGGTACCCACTGCCTCTAATTCCTCAAACCCATCACTTAAAATACATAAGACTTTTTTCATCGTAATATCTCCTTTTTCCTAATTATTATAGTACAGGATGGGATAAGTTACCAGTTATTTACGCATCTGGGCATTCCCTTGATACACATATATAAAATATGCATAGGCTAAAAAGGGAGGATGAAAGATGGCAATTAAGATATTTATTGATCAGGGGCATAATCCCGGTACGATCAATGGCGGCGCAAGTGGGAATGGCTTGAGTGAAGAGTCTGTGAATTTTACGGTTGGAAGTATGCTGGCGGATATGCTGGACAGTGATCCGCGCTTTGCGGTACGCACAAGCAGAATGTATCCCACCCAAGTGTTAGGAAGTGATACGACTTCCTCACTGCGGCAACGGGTGAATATGGCAAATTATTGGCAAGCAGATTATTTTCTCAGTATTCATGCGAATTATAATGCAAATCCAAGCATCAATGGCAGTGAATGTTATGTATTTCAACGCGGCTCTGTGGCATGGAATCTCGCACAGGATCTACTGGCAGGTATCGTAGCGAGTGCCGGCACAAGGGATAATCAAGTCAGAGTCAACCCATCCTTGTATGTACTTCGCGCCACAACGATGCCGGCGGTGCTTATAGAATTGGGGTATCTTACCAATCCACAGGATGCACAGAAATTACGACGTGATCCATATGCGTTTGCGAATGGCATCTATATGGGATTATTGAACTATTTGTTTTAAGAGGGAGCCTAACACGGTTCCTTTTTTATTGACTTCTACTTTGTGCATGTTGAAATGAAGATTTTTTTGGACAAATGTTTCTTTGTGCTGCGTTTTATATTATAATATGACTAGGAAATGAGGGATGATTATGCAGTTTTTGTTTGCATTTATCATTTTTGCCATTGTAATTTATATTCTCGGTGTGCTGTTTTCTTTTTTATGGCCACTGTTTATGGCATTGGTGGTGATCGCAGCCATCGCTAATTTAATTGCTTATTATCGTCATAGGAATACATGGCGTAATTTATATGAACAAACCCAGTCCTTTCATGATGATGCAACACATCGTTATGGCAAAGGGGAACAACAGGGACAGGATGATATTATAGATGTGGAATACAGTGAAACACGGATTGATGATGAGAGATAAGGGATGACACAACGTGATTAAGGAAGCAAGGGCAGAGAATAAACCGGAGATTATGGAACTTTGGAAAAGCGCATATCCAACAAGAAGCAGAGCGTATCTCAGTTTCTATTTTAAGCATCTTTTCGATGAAGGGAAGTGCCTTTATCTACCACAGGATCAGCGGATTATCTCGTCCTTACAGATGCAGCCGCATGTCGTGCGTTTTGCGAATCGCAAACTGGAATGTACTTATATACTTGGTGTTGCGACTTTGCCTGATTATCGGCGCCGTGGTCATATGCGTTATTTAATGAATACGGCATTGGATGAATTAAGCCATAATCATTTAATCACATTTATTGAAGCATTTAATCCCAAACTGTATGAGCCATTCGGTTTTGAAACGGTATACGATGCAAAGCGTTATACGATCAATACTCACTATTTTGAAAAGGTGAATAAAAGCGGTGTTTCACATCAGGTCAGTGCGCGCGAGTTGAGCGATCTGTATCTGAAATACAGTAAGCATTTTGATTGTGGTTATGTCAGAGACATCCATTATTATGAGTTATTTATGAATCGCGCGGTTTTGGATCATGGCAATCTGTGTGTATACCATGATCAAAATCATGAACTGCGCGGTTATGCGGTATACAGTGAAAACAGCGTTGAGGTGAAGATCAGCGAATTGGTGTATTTGGATTCCGTGGCTTTGATGAAACTGCTTCGCTATGTATCGGATGGGTATCCGGATGTTAGCGTGTGTGTATCTCAATCCGAACAGTTGGAGCGATTATTTCCGTTGACCATTCCTAAACGCAGTGCGATGACAATGGCACGGATCAATAATTATGAGTTGTTCAATAAGTTATACAATACAAAGGTAAAAACGCCCAAAGAGGCATTTGCGATATTGAAACGACCGATTTTTTTGAATGAGATTTATTAGTTTTTTTGATCATCATCTAGTAGGCAATGTATCATGAAGGAGGGTTTATCATGTATTTGGGTAAGGAGAGAGCGGCTTGGGAGCGTTTAAAAGGCTTTCATACCGCAAATGAGATCTGCCAACAGCCAGTGACATGGCGTAAGACCATCGCACAGCTTCAAACACAGCGGGAGGAGCTTCAAGCTTTTATTCAAAATGTGTGTGCGCAGCCAGACTATGATATCGTGCTATGTGGTGCGGGTACCAGTGAATTTATAGGAAATGCACTATTTTCGTATTTGAACAGATTGCATAAGTATCGTGTGAAGTCTTATGCGACGACTGAACTTGTGGCGGCACCGCGAAATTATTTATCAGCGGATAAACCAACGCTGTTGGTGTCATTTGGCCGTAGCGGTAATTCGCCGGAGTCGCTTGGGGCAGTGAATGCGGCAAATGCGGTTTGTAAAGATTCGCTCTATCATTTGTTTATTACTTGTAATGCGCAAGGGGCTTTGGCAAAGGCCGCGACAACCCAAAACCATGCCTATGCGATCAATCTATGTGAAGAAACGCATGATCAGGCGTTTGCGATGACTTCATCTTATACCAATATGATGCTGGCGGCACTGTTAAGTCTATCCTTTTCCGCTTTTGATACGATTGTGGCGGAGTTCTCGGATATCATCACAAAGGCAGAGGCGTTTTTAAACCATGGCTGGCAGAGTGTGCAGAATGTTGTGGAAGGCTTTGATTTCGAGCGCATCGTGTATTTGGGTGCGAATGTATGCAAGGGGAGTGCACAAGAGGCTGCGCTAAAAATGCTGGAGTTGAGTGCCGGTCGTGTGTGTACGATGTTTGATTCACCATTGGGGTTTCGCCATGGTCCTAAATCTATTATCAATGATCGTACTTTATGTGTGGTTTTTGTTTCACAGAATGCCGATTCGCAACGTTATGAATTAGATCTACTGGCTGAGATGAAGTGTGAACAGAAACAAAATCATATCATTGCGCTGTCAGCGCATGAGAATGCACAGTTTGCTTCTTTCTGTGATGAGTGGATAAGTTTTGGCAATGAAGTTGTTCATGATAATATGCTCTTGGCATTTGAATATATTTTATTTGCGCAGATACTTGCGTTATATAAATCAATTGCTCTTGGTATTACACCGGATGATCCCTGTCCAAGTGGTGAAGTAAATCGGGTGGTTCAGGGGGTTACGATTTACCCTTTTGAATAATGAATTGCTTTTTGATAAGGACAATAGATAAAGCGGCAAATGCCGTTTTTTTATATTCCTTGGGATAGGCAAAGGAATACAGGGATGCGATAGTGTGCCCATCATCCCTTCATTACTTTTTCGCGCTTGTTTGCTTATACTTGAGGTAATGGTTATATTTATGGATAAAACAAAAATAATCAATACCCCAAGAATTTAATAAAAAAAGAATAATTTATATTGTCGATCATGATACAGGATATCTTATCACTGCATAAATCAGTCCTTTTCTTCGTGCTTTTGTATGGTATAATAGGGACAATTTCAGGGATGCATATCAGGGATAGAATGAACGTACCACATTATAAAGGG
>JAAWON010000038.1 GCA_022799495.1 Erysipelotrichaceae bacterium
CGATCCATCTGTCCATTCCATTCATACTTACTCACCGCTGGGTTTCCCCTCCTTTCGCTGTTAGAGAGAGTCTATAACATCTCTCACTATTCTTATATACACGAAAAAGGAAAAACCCGAAAAAAATATGAAATTAATTCACTGCTCTTTCATGAATCAACCCATCCCATCATCTCATCCAATTCCACTTTCATCCATCACAATGACAGAATACCCCACAAAACTAAACCTGTAAACACCACCATCATGTGCATTTACCATATGATTTTTCCCTTAGAAACCCCTATGATCCTCCCTATCATTTTATATAAAAAAAGCTGCACGTACTAGGATCGCTCCTATACACACAGCTTATTACAATTCGAGTCAAATTCTTAACGCGCATTTTGTGGCAGATATAAAACATTGCCAACCTTTCCATCTAAACGGGAAAGTTCAGGATCATTCACATCCACTAATGATGCGGAATAGACCTCATCAAATCCGCCAAATGAAACACGCTGATGCGCATCTGTATGATTCACAATATTGCGCGCACACTCCAAAACCTCCTGCGCAAATCCCTTCGGCCATTCTAAGCCATGATGAAAGCGGAAAATGCGATCATATTGATCATCATATTCTTGCAAGTGCTCCAATGCCGCCACTAATTGTGATGCTGTTCCATCTGACCAAAGACCTGATTTGCGCCCAACCGCATCCCCATAAATCATGATGCGATCCTCCTTCATCAAAAACATCGAACAGCCCGGTGTATGGCCTGCGACCTCTACCACCTTCAACGTTGTGCCACCTAAATCAATTTCATCGCCATCGTGATAGGGACATAAACGCCCTGTAAATTTCGGCGCCATATCATTCACATCAAAATCATCTCTACCCGTAAGTCGTGCAATCAACTCCACACGCTCCTGCGGCTCCACATTCGCAAACAAATGGAAATCTTTTTCATTTAAGTAGGCTTCATCCCACCAGCCAACGCCAAAGGTATGATCCCCATGGGCATGGGTAAGATACACTGTAATTGGTTTATCGCTTAATTGTTCCACATAAGCACGTATATTACCGATCCCCATACCGGTATCCAATAAAACTGCCCGCTCTTTCCCCTCAATTAACAAAGCCAACACCCCGATATCCTCAATCTTAATCACATTATGCGTAATGCGCTCGTGCGTAAAGTGGCTCATAACGTTTCCTTCCTTTCCTGCAAATTCATAATGATCCATATCAATCAAATAGAATTGTATTCCTATCACCACATTTAAGGCAATAGTTTTTTCAATTTATAAATGAAATCCGTCAATGCGAGGAGTTGTTCTTCACTCAGTCCTTTTCCCATTTCACAAAAATAGCGATATGCGTCCTCTTGTGATTGAATGGAGTGTACATCATAAGGGAAAATCCGATGTGCATCCAGATTTAACGCCTGAATAATCACGCATAAAGAATCAAAACTGGGTGCTTTATCTCCACGTTCAATTGCGCTGATTGTGACCGGAGATAAATCGGTTAATTCTGCCAGTTTTTCCTGTGTCAGATTTCTGCGGTTACGCTGTTCTTTTACATATGCGCCAAACCTTAAGCGCTTCACTTCACTATTCATTCGTTCACCTCAACCGATACCACAAGCATCATTTCTTATATGAATATTATAGTATTATGTCTAAGTCATATGAATATACTGCAATTATGAAACTCACACTGTAAGTAGATTTTATGATAGTAGCTGCTTTACCTTTCCTTTTCCCCTATCTCGTGGCCCCTTGCCAAACACAAACATCCAATCTTTCATCAACTCATTCCAATTACCTATCACAGTTTCGTATAAAAGCCCACCCACCCCCTTTCACTACCCATGCGAACCTTTGTGGCTCCTTCACGAAACTCCACATAAGAAAACCATCCAACCATACCCCATTCAGTTCTACCTTTCTTTTCCCCCTCATATATATAGAGAGAACAGGAGGGAACTGCCATGGATGAAACAAACAATCCGCTGCGTTTTGAAACAAACCCCTATCATAACGTCATATTAAAAGATCGCAAGGTATTGGAGTTAACCGGAGTAAAACAGATCGACAGCTTTGACGCAAATGAATTTCTGCTGGAAACTGCCCAAGGCTGGATGGTTGTACAGGGAAAAGAACTTGTTTTAGGAAAACTGGATACAGAGCGCGGTGATGTCATCATTAAAGGACTCATCGAATCTATTTCCTATATTTCCAGCAAGAAAAGCGGCGGTAAAGACTCGGTATTATCAAAGATATTTAAATAAGTTATGCTGCTGGCGCAACAAGTTCAAGCCATCCTCTATCACTTTCTGATGGGATGGATTTATGGCTGCACATTTTCCTTTTTGTGCAGCCTTACTGTTTCTATTCGTTTGCCGCTGCTGAAAAGTTGTTTGGAAATCATCTATCATATCTGCTTTACCCTGTTAGTCTACTATGGCCTCTATCAAATTAACGGAGGGATCACCAATCTCTATTTGATCGTTGTCTTTCTGTTCGCTGTAATGATCTACTATCGTTTTTATCTGAGTGTGATGCAAACTCCCTTCCTATGGTTTCGTCGTTTGCTTCGACCGCTTTGGAAAAAATTAACGCTTGCCAAAAAGAAAATCCTTGGTATAATTAATATACGCCGCAAAAAAAGAAAACAAAAGCGGAACCAAAGGAGGGCTGCACATGGCGAGCGCAAAAAAAAGCGCAGGAAACAGAAAGAAACAAAAGCAATGTCACCCGATGAAGAAATTCTTTAGTGTATTTCTGTTCATGATCGCATGCTTCCTAACTTATATGTCCGCAAAGGAAATCGTCACAACCGTTCAACTCCAGCAGGAGATTGAAGCGACCAAGCAAGAGATTCAAGCATTGGAGGAACAACAGGCGATCTTAGAAGATCAAAAAGAAAAATTCTCCGATGAGGAATATGTAAAACGTTATGCACGCGGTAAATACCTATTATCAAAAGAAGGGGAAACCTTATATAAACTGAATGATAAAGAGGATGGCGAGGATAGCGAAGAAGTAGAAAAAGAAGAGGAAACGAAGAAAGAATAACTTCGTTTTTTTTATCCTACCCTGTTTTCGCTAGAACTCTTTATCGAAGCCTTTTTATGAAATAGAGAATAGTTGGGGATAAGGGTATGTAGGGGGATGGTGTTTCCCTCCCCAAGCAGCGGCTTTCGTGGTTTGCGTTGACGTCTGCCTTGGCACTGCATCATTTCGCATCTAAAAAAATATGTTCATAATGATATTGTAAAAATAACTGCCGCTCTTTTTGTAGTAAAGTCGCATCCAACCGGTGGTGGAGCGGTAGATGATATACTGAATTAGCAGCCTGTTTGTGCAACACCTGTGCGATACATAAATTGCCTTTTTCATCGAAACTGAAATATCCCTGATCAAACAGGATATCATGATTGCGGCATAGCAATAAGCCGTTGTGATGATCAATCGCTTCATAAAGATGTGCGCAATCGCGAAAAGGCTTAATATGAGAACCGATCAAAAGTGGTGGAAAGTCAATTTCGCACAAGGCACAAGTATGATTAAACTCATGAAATAACGTATCCTTATAAAATGCTTGGAGGGCTTTGGAACTTTTACGATCACAAGGGATGCCGCGCTTTGGCATTCTGGCTATGATTTGTTGGTGATAGGGATATGCGATCATCTCGCAGTGTTCATTTTTATATTCCGCATCCATCATCGTTTGGGCAAATAAATCACTCGCAAAACACGCACACAACGTTGGCGGTACTAAATATCCTGATTCGCATTCCTGTTGTATCGCAAACAGATCATCACGCAGAGCTTCTTGCATCCGATAACAAGTTTGATGATTGGAAAATAAAATGCTTTGCATACATAAGTCAAAACACATGGATCCCAACAGCGATCGCATTTCCTGCATCTTTAAACCATCATGAAACAAGCACTGCCACACGTTTGACGCCTTCATATAAAAACAGGCAAATAATGCCATTGCCTCCAACTCACTCTGCGCTCCGGCGCGTGCCAATATTCCTGCACATGGAATGAGATCTAGTCCATGGCGGGTATCCTTCAACCAGCCCTGTGCTCGTAAATAAGCAAGCATCGCTTTGATCCTTTCCTGGTTTTCCTGCGTTCCCTCCCTTTTTAATTCCTGTACAATTTGCACAAGCATCGCGTTTTCATCCAAACATTCTATTTCAATTCGATCAATGATTACAAGCAGTTTCTTCCATTCGCTTAACTTCATCATATCCCTCATTTCTGATGCTTATTATATCCATTCTTATTCAAATCATGAATGTGGATTATATGCATGATCCATATAGATTTGTTTGATTCTCGTTCTTTCATCTGTAAACGAAAATTCACACAAATCTTCATTTCTATCTTGTTTGTCATTTTAAATCATAGTATAATACCTTTACTTAAAGAACACATTTGAACTGCTTTATCACGTTACATAGCGATCTGTTCGTCCTAAAGCACGATCATCAAATCACCTGCGTAAACTGACAAAATAGGATTGTTTTGTCGTACCCAAAGTGCTCCTACATGAACCAAACGCATAGAAATCAATCAGGATTCCCATCTCAAAAGACAAAATCATCCGGGAAAGCAATGTACTAGGGTAAAAAAAAATAGTTTTTTAGTTCATGTGACACCGTTTGCGTGTATTCGACAAAACAAAACATTTACAATGTAGTTAATTACATAAGGAGGCTAATGAATATGAAGGGACCTGGCATTAAAGATTATTTAAGTATATTACAAGAAAAGAAGGAGATGGCAATTCAATCCAATCAGGCATTGATCGAGATAAACTCTAAGGAACTGCATGCGGAAGTATCACCATGTCATGCGACAATGCCTACTTGCTGTCAAGCGATGTATAAGCTGATGTTGGAGGGGGATGAGATTTTACAACGACCCAAAGGAGCGACCGGCTATGGCAGTCATTTAACCATTCGCTATTACCTCCATGATACAGCAGAAAGAGTACAGATGTATCCGGGGAAAAAGCGTGGACGACCGGCCAAAACTGAAGAAGAGAAACTGGCCGCAAAGCGAGCAAAAACAAAGCGCAACACCGAAGATTTAACCAACCTCATCAAAGTATGGCTAGATGAGAATGGCTGGATCTATGAAGAAGGAAAGGGTACGCTGGAGGCTACCAATGGCGATAAGAAATGGATCATAAACATCCAAGGCATTAAACGAGGCAGAAAACAGACGTTGCCGGTAAAATTGAGTGAGGTACTGAAGCATATCAATGATGCAAATGCGCATTACAGTATTGCGTTCAATGACTCGATCACTTATCGCAGACAATGGAACGAAATCCCACAAAACGTAAAGGAACGCCTGAATATGAGCGTTATTCTGGCGGATAAAAAAGGTAATATTACAGAATTATAATATCTAAATAGAATGCAGTTTCATGAATTTGAAACATACAACCGTATGAAACAGTGGTTCGCTGTCTCATACGGTTTTTTGTATTGCCTCTTGCCCTCGAATACGGGTGCTATGTCTTTGCCTATGAGAACATTTGTATTGCACATAGAATACATGGAGAGATGGGTGGATAAAATGATAGATATGGTGCTTTTGATTCTTGCAACAACTTGTGACAGTTTTTTTATGAGCATTGCCTATGGAGCGGAGCGAATCGCAATGTCATGGAAGGCGATCTGGATCATTGCCGCCTGTAATACGCTGTGCTTGGGGGCAGCGATGGGATTGGCCGGTATGATCACCTCTTTGTGCAGTGAGAATGCCCCGAAACAGATCAGTTTTATCATTCTGTTTGCGTTGGGTTTGTTTCATTTATTTCGCTCTCAGGTAAAAAAACTCCTGCGTAATTATCAGAAACAGCCCTTGATTCTGCGTTTTGCCGAGGTATTTATCGTAATTGATATCCTATTGGATGAACGATGTGCAGATATGGATCATTCTAAGGCATTGAATGGCAAAGAGGCTTTATATTTGGGATTCGCTCTTTCTATGGACTCCTTAGCCAGTGGACTTGCTTATGGCATCGGTGTTCATCATGCATGGCTTTTATTGGGATTCTCCCTTGTGGCAGGAGTATTGCTTATTCTATGCGGTAACGCAATCGGTGAACGTCTGAATCGTTATGCGCAATGGGATGTCTCCTGGATCAGCGGCGCAATGCTTGTGTTGCTGGCACTGCTTCGCTTGCGCTAGGATGAAAGCGAAAGCCGCGTTTCCCATAGGGAATTGCTTTTAAGTTAGGGGGAAACGTGCTATAATAACTGCGAACATAGGAGGATTTTTCAATATGAGCAAAAGACCTGTTATATTGGTAGTAATGGATGGCATTGGCATCAGTGAATCCGCGTTTGGCAATGCGGTGAAACAAGCCTATAAGCCAACCCTTGATTATTTATGGGAGAATTGTGCACATACCGAGATTCGTGCTCATGGCTTGGCGGTTGGTTTACCAAGCGATGGTGATATGGGAAACAGTGAAGTCGGCCATAATGCACTTGGTTGCGGGCAGATTTACTCTCAAGGTGCTAAACTGGTAAATGAATCCATTGAATCCGGTGATATCTTCACCTCACAGACTTGGAAACAGTTGGTAGAGTATTGTAAGGATTCAGGCACAATGCATTTTATGGGCTTGTTATCAGATGGCAATGTACATTCCCATATCAAGCACTTAAAGGCACTGGTAAAACAAGCCAAGCAAGAGGGTGTCAAAGAGGTACGTATCCATGCCCTGTTGGATGGTCGTGATGTTCCTGAGACAAGCGCCTTGGTATACGTAGAAGATATCGAGCAGTTTATGGCAGAATTAAACGATGACAACTTCCATGCATGTATTGCCAGCGGCGGCGGTCGTATGTGCATTACAATGGATCGTTATGAAGCAAACTGGGCAATGGTTGAAAAAGGATGGCGCACCCATGTGCTGGGAGAAGGCAGAACATTTGCCAGTGCAAAAGAAGCGATAGAAACCTATCGCAGTGAATTAGGCAGCGTTGATCAGGATCTTCCTCCCTTTGTCATCACAAAGGACAATCAGCCGGTCGGTACAATTCAGGATGGCGATTCCGTTATTCTGTTTAACTTCCGCGGCGATCGTGCACAGGAAATCTCTTTGGCTTTCGATATGGATGAGCACTTTGATCATTTTGATCGAGTACGTAAGCCAAAGGTGATGTATGCCGGTATGCTTCAATATGATGCAGATTTGAACATTCCAAATCATTTCTTGGCTTTCCCGCCTAAAATCAAATACACTTTATCCGAAGAATTGGTGAAGCATAACATTCGTCAGTATGCGATTTCGGAAACACAGAAATACGGACACGTAACTTACTTCTGGAATGGTAATCGCTCCGAAAAATTCTCAGAACAGTTAGAGGACTTTGTTCAGATTGATTCTGATGTGATTCCCTTTGAACAGCGTCCGTGGATGAAAGCCGCAGAGATTACTGATGTGTTGTGCGCAGCCATCACTTCCGGCAATTATGATTTCCTGCGCACCAATTATCCCAATGGTGATATGGTCGGTCATACGGGAAACTTCGAGGCTACCTTAATCGGAGTAGAATCCGTTGATTTACAGTTGGCCCGCGTGATAAAAGCAGTAGACAGTGTCAATGGTATACTAATCGTCACCGCCGATCACGGCAATGCCGATGAAATGTACGAAAAGGCAAAGAAGGAAGGCGCACCGATCAAGGCAAAAACTTCGCATACTTTAAATAAAGTGCCATTCATTATTTACGGTAAAGATGTCGAGTTAAAAACAGGTGATGATCTTGGTTTGGCCAACGTCGCCGCAACGGTTGCCGATCTATTAGAAATCGAACCAAATGAGCATTGGTTAGAAAGTCTAATCAAGAAATAAGATAAACAGATAAAAAGATATTCTAGGGAACTAGATGATATGTGGATTTGTTTCTTTTTCATCTAAGTACTTATTATGAATATCTTTTTTTATACGCCTATGACGACAGTTTAGGAAAAGATCAGAAAAGCAAATTGGCAATAAGAAAAATAAGATTTATAATAAATTCAAGAAGAACGCATTGCATTCGGTATTCAAATACGAAAGGAGCATCCAGATGGAAACGACAAAAAAAATTGTTCGAATGCTTAGAACACTTACAAGCAGAATTAGAAAAGCAGCCGCATTGGGGTGTAGTGGGAATGACACAGGCACCACTTGCTGCCTATGCACTTCCGGCAGGGCAAACAAAGAAAATCAAGGCACTGTTTGAACAATGTAAGGATGCCTTAAGCGCCTATCTTGAAGCCACCTCAGCGCAACAGGAAACGCAAAGTGAAGTAATGATCGCCTTTTTAAAAGGAAGGGTCTTACAAAACTATCTATGGCAGAAAAACACAAAGGTTCAAAAAGCCATTCGCTCATTGTTAAAGGAGCCTGCCTAATCCTATGCATTCATAAATGATATTGAATCATTTCCATTGGATATGGGTTATCCCATATCCTTTTTGTTTTCTTCATCTATTACTAAAAGACACATTTCATCAAAAATATAAAAAGCGTTTTCAAAGAGTAATCATATAGTTTGTCAATATTTCATGTGGTAATTTATAAAAATTATGGTACAATAATACATGGTTTATGGCCAAAATATCATAAACTAAGTTCAGGTGCCGGCTTGAACAAGATTTGCGGAAGGAAGGAATCAGTATGAGCAATGCGATAATCAGAATGATCGCGACGCAGGATTATGAAGACATTACTGATCTCAATACCGAATTAGGTTATGACTACGATAAGGAAAAGGTCTATCAAAAAATTATCAGTATTTTAGAGGCCGGAAATGATATCCTATTGGTAGCGGAACAAAACGGTAAAGTCATTGGTTATGCTCATGGTTCACCGTATGAAACACTGTATGCGGATCACTTATTGAATACCGTTTGTTTCTGCGTTAAGGAAGGAATCGCCGAAGAAGAATTGATCGGTAATGAACTTTACGATGCTTTTGAAGAACGCGCAAAGCGCTTTGGCTATAAAGGTATTCGTTTATCATTGGATCAGGAACGCGAAAAAGCACACGATTTGTTTCTCAAACATGGATTTGAGACAAAGCGTTCGTTGAATCACTACATCAAATACTTTCGGTGATTGTCTGCCCATATGGGCTTTTTTATTAGGAAAATTCAGTGGATTCAAGCTATATCAAAAATAAGGAGATTATATGAGCGAAAACAAATATGATGAGGAAGGTTTTTTTGCGAAATATGCACAAATGACACGTTCCCAACAAGGATTACGTGGTGCGGGAGAATGGTGGTTATTGAAACAGATGATGCCTGATTTTCAGGGCCAGCGCGTACTTGATTTAGGCTGTGGCTATGGTTGGCACTGTCAATATGCGATGGAACAAGGGGCTGCGTATGTGATGGGAGTGGATTGTGCAAAGCGGATGCTGGACATAGCCCGTGTCCAACACAGTGATCCACACATTGAATATGTTCATGCGGCCATTGAAGATCTGCATTTGCCTGAAAACAGCTTTGATATTGTGATCAGTTCTCTAGCAATGCATTATGTCGCCGATTACGAGCAGATGATGACAAAGATTCATGGCTGGCTGCGCACAGGCGGCACATTACTCATGTCATTTGAGCATCCCCTGTTCACGGCGAACGGTTCCGATTGGATCTATGATGAAGCCGGACACAAGCTGCACTTCCCACTGGATCACTACTTTCAAGAGGGGAAGCGAGAGGCTTTCTTTTTAGCAGAGCGCATTACCAAATATCATCGTACCTTAACAACTTACCTGAATACCTTGTTACAACGCGGCTTTGTGCTCGATCAAATCATCGAGCCTTATCCAAATGAGGAAATGTTAGAGTGGGAAGGCATGAAAGATGAATTACGACGGCCGATGATGCTGATGATTGCTGCACATAAGCAGTGAGATCAGAAACAGACAGTACCTTAATCATGTAAGTAATATGATATCATGTTGCTTACAATACCCATTTCATCATAGAAAAAGCGGTCATGCCGCTTTTTCTTTCCCTTCTTTGATTACAATACCTTTCATATATAGGTAATCCAGTGATCATATGAAAAAGATTCTCCTTAATAACTTCACACAATACCCAATCAACTATTTTTTTGATTCTCGTTTTAGTTTGGCAGGATCATGACTACGCGAAACACTGCGTAGTTTTTTTAGATTCTCAACCAATACATTTTCATAAGCACCGCTTGGTAAAGGCTCATAAAAATGCACATCCTTTAAACGATCCGGCAAATACTGCAATTTTGCATAGAGATCACTGCGATCATAATCATAACGATCCTGTGCATCCATGTTTACCGGTGTAAAGCGCAGATAAGGCGGTATTTGATAAGGATGTTGGCGCAATTCCTGCATAACGCGATCAATCGCATGCTCAGCTGACTTACTTTTGGGCGATAAACAAAGATCAATGATCGCATGTGCAAGGACAATACGCGCCTCGGGAAAACCGATGCGCTTTGCGGCATCTACCGCCTGTACACAACGTGCCACTGCCCCGGGATTGCCCAAGCCGATATCTTCATAAGCCGTAGTCAATAAACGACGTTCAATCGCATCCATATCATTGGCCATAATCAATACTCCCAAATAATACAAAGCCGCATCCACGTCACTGCCGCGAATGGATTTTTGGAAGGCACTCAGCACATCATAATAGCCATCTCCATCATGATCCATTGCCAGATTGGGTGTCTGCGCATACTGCATGATTAAATCGCGATCAATCAGATGATCTTCACAGACAAGCGCACAAATTTCAAGCACATTCAAGGCAAAACGGATATCACCATTACAACGTTGGGCAATGAGCGAAAGCGCATCCTCACTTATCGTGACGCGATCAGCCAATCCGCGCTCACTGTGCAGCGCATGGCGCAGTGCCTGTTTAATATCTTCGTCATCCAGCGCCTTGATCTCAAATAAATGACAGCGGGAGCGAATGGCGGGATTAATCGCATGAAGTGGATTGGCAGTGGTAGCGCCAATCAATGCGATTGACCCACTTTCTACATGTGGGAGTAATAAATCCTGCTTATCTTTATTCAAACGATGTACCTCATCGACAATTAAAATCAAACCCTGATAATACTTGACTTCCTCAAATACGGTGTCCAAGTCTTTTTTATTACCGCTCACCGCATTAAAGGTTCGATAAGGAATGTGCAATTCATTGGCAATCACCCCTGCCAGCGTAGTCTTACCCGTTCCCGGAGGGCCATAAAAAATCATAGAACAGATCTGTTTTTCCTCAATACAGCGCCGCAGCACTTTTCCCTGACCCAACAGATGCTTTTGTCCGATGACTTCATCCAAAGTCTGAGGACGCATGCGAAATGCCAAGGGTTCACGCATAGCCTTCACCTCTCTTAGCAATTATTTTACCATATTCTAAAGGAAAGGACACAAATAACACTTCCATTATCCATATTCTCTGTCTTTATTTGATCACCAAAAAATATGTTTTCCTATGGGAGGTGCGCAAGTTCATGATATAATAAGCATACAAACAGAATGGTCGCTTGAAACCACCCAAGCAAACAAGCAGTCAATCGCATACCTTGGGGAAATAAACGCATATCTGTTCATCAGGTCAGCCCATCTCTGTTTTTGAAATCAATTACATCAGAAGGGATAAGGATGATAAACATGGATGAATTAAACAAGGCACGTAAACGTATCAATGAAATTGACCATGCCATGGCAGAATTATTTGAACGTCGTATGGAAGCGGTTGAATCTGTTATCGCCTATAAACAAGCGCACAATATGGCAGTATTAGATTCCGGTAGAGAACAGGAAGTCATACAGCGCAATTGCGCTTTTATCCGTCAGGAGCGCTATCTTCCCTATTACGAACAAATGATTAAAGGTATGATGCATATTTCCAAGGAATATCAAAAAGCGTGTATTCATCATGATACCATTGCCTATGCCGGTACTTTGGGCGCTTTCTCACATATTGCGGCGAAACAACTATTTCCTGACAGCAAACTCATTCATCTGCCTACATTTGCGCAAGTCGTAGAAGCGGTAGAAACAGGGGAAGCCGCCTATGGAGTGCTTCCTTTTGAAAATTCCTATACCGGTGAAGTCGGTGAAAACTTGGATTTGATTCTATCCCATAACATCTATATCCACCGCATGTATGATCTAAAAGTAGAACAGCACCTCATGGGGATAAAAGGAGCACAGCTGTCGGATATCAAACAGGTATATTCCAAGGATCAAGCCATTTTTCAATCACGCAAGTTTTTGGAGGGGCGTGATATGGAGTTAATACCCTATCCCAATACCGCATTGGCCGCTCAATACGTGGCAGAAATGCAGGACAAACACAAGGCAGCCATTGCCGCAAGGGAAAGTGCCGAGTTATATGGTCTATCCATTCTGGCGGAACATATCAATACCTCTTGGGATAACACTACTCGTTTTATTGTCATTGGCAAACAACCGCCAAAAACCGGCAATCGTGTAGCGCTTGTCTTTACCACACCGCATGTCAGCGGGGCACTGGCAAAAGTGATGGCATGCATCGGTGAATATGGATTTAATATGGAAAGCATCCACTCACGCTCGATTAAGGAAGAACCATTTGCCTACTATTTCTATGTGGAATTGGTGGCGCACTTGCATAGTAAAGAGTTCAGCGCATTGTATGAAGCATTGAAACAAGTATGCAAATCAATTAAAATCGCAGGTAGTTATGAAATGGAAAGCAGGGAAAACAGATGAGTTTTGTAAAAAAACAGGTGAATACAACACCGATTGAGGACACGGTATTTGCGATTGTCGCTAAGGCTGCGCAGGCAAAAGAAACCCATGGGAAAGATCAGGTGGTGGATGCGACCATCGGCTCCTTGTACGATGAGTCCGGTAAGTTGGTGGCTTTGGACACGGTATTTAAGTCCTATGATGCCATCCCTAAGGAACAAAAAGCCAAATATGCCGCATCCTTTGTGGGGAATGCCTCTTATCGCAGCCAAGTCTATGAATGGCTATTGGGTGAATGTAACAGTACACTGGCCCATGATGTGGTCGCAACACCGGGCGGTACCGGTGCGGTCAATTTGACCATGAGCCAATGTTTAGATAGTGGGGAATGTATCGTTCTGCCCGATATCGCATGGGGTTCTTATGCGCTGATGGCCACGATGGCGAATTTAAAGACCATGACTTATCCGATGTTTGAGGGAGATCATTTCGGCATGGAAGGGTTTCGCAAGACATGTGAAAGCGTTATGGCAACACAGGATAAACTTGTTGTGGTGATCAACGATCCTTGTCATAACCCAAGCGGTTATACGTTAAGCAAAGTAGAATGGCAAGAAATTATCACCTTTTTGAATGAATGCGCAAAGTCTGTACCGGTCGTTTTATTAAATGATATTGCATATATGGATTATTCTTATGATTTAGTTCATTCCCGAAAGTATCTGGAATTGTTTAATGCATTCAGTGATCAGGTGATGGCGGTTATTGCGTTCAGTTGTAGTAAGGCATTGACCTCTTATGGACTGCGCTGTGGAGCGGCAATTATTTTAGGTCAGCGCCAAGCAGATGTCACAATGATGCGTACCGTATTTGAAAAAGCCGCTAGGGCAATGTGGTCGAATATTCCCAATGCCGCAATGGATAATTTTACAGCTGTCACAACACTTCATAAAGAGGCTTACCTAAAGGAAAAGGCAACTTATATTGAGTTATTAAAGAAACGCAGTGATCTTTTTTTACAGGAGGCTGCACAAGTAAACTTGCCGGTGTATCCTTATAAAGAAGGCTTTTTCATCACAATTGCGATGAAGGATCAAGCGCTGCGGGATCGCTATCATGCGGCGTTAATGGAAGAATTGATTTTCACCGTAAAGGTCAATCAGGGCATTCGTGTCGCCATCTGTTCGCTACCGCTGTCTCATTGTCATGGTTTGGCACAGCGCATGAAACAGGTACTAGATCAGGTGTGCTAAACGATTATGTTTCAAAATATTACCTATGGTTCTACGACGACAACCAGCGCAATGGATGTATGTCAAGTACGAGAACACAGCGCATGGGTGATTGACGGCAGTGATCCTTTATTTCCAACTCATATCAGTGATGCGCCTTCTGATGGGGAATGGCTGGTAAGGGAGTTAAATTTATATCTTAAGTCGAACCTCATGCGTCCCTATGCATCCATCTGCGATATTTTATATCAGGGTTTGGCTGATATTCATAAGGAGTATTTGAAACTACCCAAAGCAAAGACGCTGTGTGATCTGGAGATGCCCAGTGCTTGTATTGCGGTAGTACGCATGCGTCACGATCGGTTGTTTTATTATGTATTGGGCAGCTGCGAATTGGTAGTGACTTTTCATGATGGCTCCGCTCGCAGGATCATTGATCTTCGTTTACAGGAACTGGATGCACGGCTATTGGAAATCGCGCAGGACTTACGGCAAAAAGAGCGCATGCCGCTGTTTCGGGCCCGCAATTTTATGGATCATCTATTGGTAGAAAATCGTGTCAGACGCAATATTGAAGGCGGTTATTTTGTGCTTGGCGAAGATCAGGAAGCGGTGAAACAAGGATTCATCGGTTCATTTCCGGCACAGGATGTGAAAAGCATTACGATGATATGTCATGGTTTTTCGCAATATTTTAATTGTGCAAAGGTTGTACGCAATTTGGATCAGTATTTAATTGAACAGCGCGCACCGGAATTTGTGGAAGTATACGAAAGTCTATTGGCAAAGAAAAAGGCCAATCATGAATTAGCCCGCTATATGCAAGAAAAACTGTCCGGTCCCTCCACCATCGTCAGTTTTGATGTACAGGCAATGCCAAAACTGACAAAGCGATGATTGTACCTTGGAAAAGGATGTAAATATAGTGATTTTATGTTTGTTTTATAAGGAGGCAACGACATGATTTTATTTGTGAGTGGTCGCTGTGATATTCCTGCCTATTACAGTGAATGGTTATTTCATCGCTTTCAAGCAGGTTTTGTGGATGTGCGGAATCCGTATGATTCACATCAAATCAGTCGCATCCCGCTTACTTCTGATCATATTGATGCGTTATTATTTTGTACGAAAAATCCACATTCCCTCTATCAGCGTTTAGATGAGATTCCTTTTCCCTTTTTGATTCATGTGACTTTAACACCCTATCATCGCGATATTGAACCCAATGTACCGGATAAAGAGGAGATCATTGCGCTGATTCGCTCACTCGCTGATAAGATAGGCAAACAGCGTATCGTAGTTCGTTATGATCCTATTTTATTAAATGATCGTTATGATATCGCATATCATGCGTTGGCTTTTGAGCGCATGGCAAGTCTGCTTCATAACGCCGTCAATACATTTATCATCTCTTTTGTGGATCTATATAAAAATACACGTTCTCATCAGGCTGATATGGGACTGCATCTCATTCAAACACATGATATGTATAAGATAGGTGAAATCATTGCCAAGATCGCTCAAAGGTATGGAATCCATGTGCAAACCTGCGGTGAATCTATTGATCTGAGCCACTATGGAATTCGCAAAGGAACATGTATAAACAAGGAGATCTTGCGCGATTGCTTGGGGATCCCCTATACGCAGGTAAGCGGAAAAGCTGTGCGTGAGTGTGGCTGCCTTCCTACGGTGGATATCGGTGATTATAATGCCTGTGCGCATCTGTGTCGGTATTGTTATGCCAATTATAATGAGCGAGCGATCAAAGCGCGCATGAAACGCCATGATCCTCATTCCTCTGTTTTGTTGGGGCAGATTGAAGCAATGGATAAGATTACCGTTCGTGAAGAAAAGCCATATCGACAAAGTGTGCTGTTTTGAGTATTCAAGCATCTTATAAGTTACATAAAGAAACCCTATGCTTCATTGAATTTGATTCTATCACGCCTGTGAAATGTGAGTTACGTATCCGTACCGCTTGCCTTCAAAGAAGATAAACACTTTAATACATTTTCCATTTTCACTTATATTTCTTATGTGTTGTTGGGTTGGCAGGTGGCGGAAGGGTGCCAATTACGCAAACGTTGTGAAATGGCAGAAGGTTCTTGGGTGGAGAAGGAGTGAAAATCAGTATTGATTGTGAAGATGACGTCGTGTGATTGGAAAGAATGAATTTTAGACTTATCCCACATATCATCGTACATTACTCAATTAGAATTAGATGATTGATCCGTATGCTCTATTTCATAATCGGTTGGGCGTCTCCACTTAATTGTCCATATTAACCATATGATGAAACAAATAACTCCTATCACTAAAAATCGGTAAACGAAGAGATATTTTTCTTCTGACAATGTTCTAATCCTGGCATGATAATGAAGAATACCTAATGAAATCAAAGGTAAAATATATAATAATGAGAGTGTCTCATGTTTTGTGTAAACCTTAAATATAAGCGAATAAGCGGTAAGTAGTAAAATCGCTTTTTCTATATTTTAAACGTTTAAGTCATCAT
>JAAWON010000039.1 GCA_022799495.1 Erysipelotrichaceae bacterium
GGATGAGCAGCGGTGTGATACTGCTGGCAAAGGAATCACGAAAGAGCAGTAGTTCTCTGCCATTGTTTTGTTCTTTGTTATGAATGAACAAGAGTGGCTTCGCACCACCTAAAAAGAGATCATAAGCATCCATATGAGATAGATCATCTTCTTCATAAACACTGCGGTAGCGATTCTGTTCATAATCGTATACACTGGCTTGGTTGATTTCATCATTGGTGAGCCAACATAATGTATCTGCGTCTAGGCGATGAGCAATGCGACCATAATAGGCACCGTAAAAGTTGTTCATACATTGCGTTTGGGTAGGAAATGGTTTGCGTGGCAGGTTCATGGTATCCACCAGTTGATACAAAGCATTGTTTAAATCGGTTTGACGCCAATGCAAATCACTGGGATAGTAGGAGGAAAGTGACAATGTATCATACAGGTCGATAAAGTGCAGGGATGGCAGTTGTTCCTGAAGCAAAGCGATCATCTTTGTGCGATCCCAATGAGGAATAGAGGCAAGATAGTCGCTTTTATCAGGGATTAGTGCGAAATAACACTTGGGTGAGGTGATGTGGCGTTCCTTGATGGTTTGGATCAGCGTTGTCAAATGGCGGATGGATGCTTCATTCAGGGTTGGATGCAATTCATAAATCGCATTTTCTTCCACGACATAACCATCCTCCTCATGAAATTGAAACAGCACCTGTGCTGAAAAACTTTTTAGTTTACGAAAAGAATCACGCATGGGAAACTGTTCGGTAAGATAGCGCTCCAGTTCATTCATATAGGAGCCATCGCCCACATTTTCAGTTGTAAGAGGTGGCAAAGGATTTAGTTTGCGACGCTCGCTGATAGAAATGGTATATGGTTCATGTAGTAACGTCGCAAGCATACCAATGCATAATATAGCAATGAAGCTGATGGTAAGCAATCGTTCTTTCATAGCGGCTCCTTTCGTTATCAGAAGATGCAAAGGGAAAGCAAATAGAAACTAAAAGCGAAAATACAGGAAAGGCTGAAAGGATGCGTTGAGAATATACGCAGTACACAGTACAAACAAACTGAGCAAGGTGAGTATCTTGAACCATCCATAGATATCGACAAGGGCAGTATTGTTTATGATGCGTTTTTCCAAAAGCGTTCCAAGCGGTGTCACAAATACGAGGGAAAGCATGAAGAGCCATAGCGCATTGTTTACATAGAATAAGGATGCATCATCATATAGGGCAAGGCCTTGTAATCCAAACATGGCACATAACTGGAACAGGGCATCACGCAACGAAGGGGAATGGAAAAAGACAAAGCCTAGTAGGACCAAAAGTAAGGTATAGCCATGAGCCAGCCGGGGATGATGGTTTAACCATGAAGAAAGCGCATAGGTTTCGATGATCAGCAGGATGCCAAAGTATAAACCCCATACGATGAACTGCCAGCCGGCGCCATGCCACAATCCGGTCAACAGCCACACGACCAGTAAATTGCGGCAGTGTTTCCATTTGTGGACACGACTGCCACCCAGTGGAATATACACATAATCTTTGAACCATGTGGTCAATGAGATATGCCATCTTCGCCAAAAATCACGGATGGATGCGGCAATCAAAGGATAGCGGAAATTCTCGGGGAAATGAAAGCCCAGCATATGTCCTAAACCAATCGCCATATCACTGTATCCGGAGAAATCAAAATACAACTGTAATACATTCGCAAGGGCAATCACCCAAAGCGATAATACACTTTGAGCGGATAGGGCGTTTAAACTTTGTACCACACTGCCCAGCACATTTGCCAATAAGACTTTTTTTGCTAATCCAATGATAAAGCGCTGAATCCCATTGGCCCATTGATCAAAGGTGGTCGTGCGCTGACTTAACTGCGGCGCAATGCTTTCATAGCGCACAATAGGGCCGGCGATCAACTGTGGAAATAAGGCTAAGTACGCCGCAAATGCGCTAAAGGAGGGGGCACTTTGATGTTTACCGCGATAAAGATCAATGAGATAAGAGGTCGCCTGAAAGGTGTAAAAACTAATTCCCATTGGTAAGCGTATCACATCCCATTGAAAGGATAAGGAAAAGCCATCGCGCAGCGTCGTTAAGATGAAATCCGTATATTTGAAATAACATAGCAAGCCAAAACAAGTAAGCAAGCAAACAATCAATATTGTACGGCGCAGGGGTTGTGCAGCATGTTCTATGAGGTGTCCCCCATAATAGGTCAAAACACAGAAAAAAACAAGCAGCACCAAATACTGTGGCTCACCGCTGAAATAAAAGAATAAACTGGCCGCCAGCAGAAACAGATTTTTGAAACGCATTGGAAGTAGCACATGCAGAATCAATGTAATCGGCAAAAAGAAGTAAAGAAAGGTAATACCGGAAAATATCATAACGTACTCCTGAGGTAAAAAAAGGCTTCATTTGAAGCCTTAGGATAATTGTTCAAAGTTGGCTTTGATCGTATCAGCGATATCATTCGACATAATCAATACAATCAGATTGCCTTTGCTTTCTACATAAACGTGTTCGGCCTCTACACAAATCCATTTGCGCGGATCGGCACTGCTTTTGATTTTTTCTTTTGCGGCTTCGATATCGCTCGCTGTTGCACTATCCTTCATGCGGATTAAGACAACGGAATGAGGGGTAGATCCAACCATGGACTCAGAAGCGATGGCTTCTTCCCATTCGATATCAGAGGTGCCGATATAACCTTGCACATTCTCGGTAGTAATTGGCTGATTCTCCACGTACATGGGCATTTCATCTTCTTTGATGCCCTCATACAGTTTTGCCATAATATCGGCAAGTTCACCTTCTACCTTAGCACCGGGATCTGTTGTACCCGGCTCTTTCGTGTTGGTGTCGTCACTTTGATTGGAACAGCCACCCAGCATCCAAACAAAGCCGAGGCATAAGCATAATGCGAATAGTCTTTTTTTCATCATGTTCTCCTTGCAGGTAATTTCCTGTTTTAATAGTATGGAATACTATTGTATTTCTATGAAAAAGTATAGCATGAGATTGGCTTCAGCGCAACCAAGGGATTCAAAGTTATTCATCTTTATTTATAACAAGAAGAAAGATAAGCGCTTTTGTTTGGTTAAGGATATACCCTTGAGTGAAAAGATCCCCAGAAAAGGAGTGATTGATGATAAAAAAGGCAGGCAATCGTAGGAAACGATGCTTGCCTGATATCCCAATTCTTTCGTGTTTAAATGATTTGATTCAGTGCCAGTGCGATAAAGGTCTGCATCTCAGTGATGGTACGCAGATACACTTCTCCTTTGCCGCGGTCATGGCTGCCTTTGGCCAATACGCGTAGTAAGATGGGATGCGTAGAGGTGTTGTATTGTTGGAGGCGGGCGGCCATCTTTTTGCCATGATAAGGTGGGACATTGTTATCACACTCACCGGTTTGAATATAGACAGGGGGATACGCTGTTTGTTTAACATTGTGAAATGGCGAATAGGAAAGAAAGTATGCGAACTGTTCACTGTCGTGGGGATCACCGTATTCCGTAATATACATCGGGCCACGATCATCAAACACAAAACTGATCATATCGGTATGGGGAACGGAAGCAACCACACAGCCCCAAAGATCAGGACGCATCGTCAAAAGCGCACACATTAACAGGCCACCGTTGCTGCCTCCATTGATCGCAATGCGTCCGGCACGGGTATAACGATCTTGAATGATACCTTCCGCAATGGCGATAAAATCTTCATAACAGTTTTTCTTTTGCATCCGATAACCGGATGTATGCCACTGTTCACCGTATTCATTGCCACCGCGGATACAGCAGTGGACATATAGATTGCCCTCTTTCACCCAATCGACAATATCTAAGCCGCAGAAGGGATTATGATAAGTAGGCGGCATTGCCATATTGTATCCGCCATAGCCATACATCAAGGTTGCTTGATCACCGTTTCGTTCCATATCCTCACGATAAATTAAGTAGGCCGGAATGGCAGTGCCATCCCAAGAAGGATAGAATACTTGTTTCACACAGATGCCTTGGGTATCGCTTTCCTGTTCGATGAGTGCTTCACATACATGCTCACGCAGTGCGAATAATTGCGGTGGCAGGGTGAAGGATTCCACCATGATAAACGCACGAGTATCATCTTTTCCGGCAAATGCGGCGCTGCACATCGGCGGTAAGGCGATTTCATGGCACCCGGATGCATCAATGCGAAAACTTACACTGCTGACATCTTTGGTTGCCAACACATAAACCGTATCCTGTATACAACAGGCTTCCTTTATATAAATGTTATCCTGCTCGAACAATACGTGGGAACAGTGCGTTGTTAAGTCATAGGAAAGCAGTTGGCCACAGGCGTTTTCTTCATAGGAAATGAGCACATGACCATGGTTATTTTGGCCGATGTATTTCACACACTGGGGGGTATCTTGATAGGGAATCCATCCTTGCTCACTTTCAAAGACAATCATATTATGGGAATAATCGACCATAACCTCTGCAACCGCATAACTACTGCCGCTCCAAGCATGCGGATCAATCGCAATCGCATTATCTTCATAGGTGTAAAGGGTAGTTTCAACACCGCTTTCAATATCATAGCGTTTACAGAAATTGTGCGTTGTTTTAGCCGCCACATCTGCTTTTGCATCTCCATATAATAAGCGTTTACCATGGGGATCAAAACAATAAGTGAAAATACCGTCGGCACGATAAAGCAGTTGTTCTTTTTGCAAGTCAAACAGAAACAGACTGGGGCGATCATAACCATCGCTCAAGCCATGAAAGACAGCGATATTTTCATCATTGGGACAAATCGCACCGCTGAAAAACGTTGTATTGGCGATGGTGCTCAATAATGTATCAAACGTTCTGTGCAGTTGGAATTGGTCATCACATTCTATCACATCATAGCGATCCAATAATTGACGTGTCATCATATAGCCATTGGCACTTGGTGTAATATTGGAGAATGCAGGGATGGGCTGTTTGTTTTGATTGCGTTGATAGTAGGTTTGATAGGTGTTTTCATATTGGTGAAAAAAATCATCGCTATATGCATTCTGTGCTTTGACCCATTCCAGTAACTGCGCATTGGTACCATCACGCATCCATTGATAAGGATCGTTGAGGGTTTGGCCCTGAAAGACAAATAATGCTTCTTCTTTTGCTTTTGGATAAGTTTTTTGCATGAAATCTCCTCCTTTAATCGTTTATTGAGCATCTGTTTTTCTGCTTTCCTGTGATGCTTCGGTTGATTTTCAATATTATAGCACAGTTAAAATCATAAGGAAAAAGAAAATGCGGGAAGGGGAAGATTGCGAGGAAGTGATATGTGTCTTTGCTTATGCGTGAAATCCTATGTTTCATGAATAAATGAAATCATTTCATAGCCCAATTATGAAAATAGTTTCAAGTGTGTGTAAATTGTGTGAAAATTATGGATAAAAGCGTTGTAATCTATACACAACAGTAGTATAATAGTGCATATTCATATTGAAAGCGAGAGGAAGTAAATGAAAAAGTTTATTGCAAAACGGCTTGGTTCAGGGGCTTTGACCGTCATGTTTTCCATTATCTTTAACTTTATCATTATACGCTTGGCGCCGGGCGATCCTGCCACTTTGCTGGCCGGAAAAGACAATCCCAATCCGGCGACAATTGCGGCTATTCAGGAGCGCTATGGTTTGGATAAATCCATCTTTGAGCAGTTGCTTGCCTACTTGCAGCAGTTGTTACATTTCGATTTGGGTTTCTCCTATGTAAGCAATCGCGATGTAGCGGCATTGATTGGTGAGCGTATTGTTCCCACGTTGCTGGTTGCCTTGACCGGCGCAATTATCGCGGTGATCATCGGTACGTTTTTAGGTGTCTATGCGGCGCGCAAAAAGGGTACTTGGATTGATCAATTGACATGTGCGGTATCTTACTTATTTGATTCAACGCCTAGTTTTTGGCTCGGCTTGATTCTAATTTTGGTATTTGCCAATACCTTGGGTTGGTTGCCGACATCAGGCATGTATTCACTGCGTAACAATTATACCGGATTCCGTTATTTTCTGGATGTCGCAAAGCATATGATTCTACCTGTGACAACGCTGGTATTGTTAAATATACCTTATTATTTCCGTATTGCCCGAAGTTCGGTCTTGCAAGTGATGAGTGAGGATTTTATCACTACCTTGCGGGCAACCGGTATGTCGGAAAAGAAAATCTTTAACAAATATGTGCTGCGCAATGCCATTATACCTACGGTTACGGTATTCGGTATTACCTTGGCGTATATGATTACCGGTGTGGCATTGATTGAAATCACATTCGCATGGCCGGGGATGGGACGTTTGGTTTTAGATTCTGTTACCAAGCGGGACTACCCAGTGGTCTCAGGTGTATATTTGATTCTGTCGCTGTCAGTAGCGATTGGCATGATTATTGTGGATCTCGTATATGCGCTGGTGGACCCGCGCATTCGAGTGGAGTAAGGAGGCCATCATGAAAAACAGCTTGGAACAATTTCTACATCGTTTAAAAGGCAATCAACAGATGATCATTGGTTTGGTGCTGCTGGTTATCTTGGTGGTGATTGCCATCTTTGGCCCCGCTATGGCTCCCTATAATCCGAAATATTTGAATGATGATGTGCTGGCTGCACCGGGAGGGGCTTACCTGTTGGGTAGTGATAAAATGGGACGTGATGTATTGTCCATGATTCTTTATGGCGTGCGTACTTCCTTGATTATTGGCTTTATTGCCGCCTTGATTGCCGCCTTTATGGGCGTGCTGATCGGTGGCATTGCCGGTTACTTCGGTGGAATCATTGATAAGATCTTAAATGAGGTCATGAATATCTTCATGATGCTTCCGACTTTCTTTCTGATTTTATTGATTGTGGCACTGTTTGGAAGCAGTATGACAAATGTTATGATTGTCATCGGTATGACCTCATGGGTTTCCAACGCGCGTTTGATGCGTGCGCAGGCCATTTCCATCAAAGAGCGAACCTTTGTCAAAAGTGCCATTACGATGGGGGAAAGCAAGTGGCATATCCTGCTTCATCACGTCATTCCCAACGGCATTTTTCCAATTATTGCACAGACGACTATGAATATATCAGGAGCGATTTTAACCGAGGCGTCCTTGTCCTTCTTGGGACTAGGCGATCCCAATGTGTTTTCCTTGGGTCAGATTATCAGTGCCGGTAAGTTGGTATTGCCGCGCTGTTGGTGGATATCGACGTTCTCCGGCTTGGCCGTTGTCATCATCGTGCTGACTTTCTTCTTGATCGGTGATGGAATCAACCGTGTGTTAAGTCCGAAGATGGACGCCAACAAATAGGAGGGGATTGCGATGCCATTATTAGAGATAAAAAATGTCAATATTGCATATAACACAGCGGATAAACAGGTGAAGGCATGCCGCAATATCTCCTTGGATGTATATGAGGAGGAATCGGTGGGAATTGTCGGTGAGAGCGGTAGTGGTAAGTCTACGCTGGCGATGGGGATTTTGCGTTTGTTACCGGAGAATATCATTGAGGTATCCGGGCAAGCGTTAATCGAGGGGAAGGATATTTTCCAGATGAGTCATGAGGAACTGCGGGAGTATCGCTGGAAAACGATGTCAGTTATTTTCCAAAAGGCGATGAATTCATTATCACCGGTTCATCGCATCGGTAAACAGATGGAGGATATCTACCGTGTTCATTATCCGCAAGAGCCTTTAGAAAATATTCAGAAACGCATTTATGAGTTGTTGAAAATTGTGAACTTATCCGATCGGGTCTATATGTCTTATCCTCATGAATTAAGCGGTGGAATGATGCAGCGCGTAGCGATTGCGCTGGCCTTGATCTTTTCTCCTAAACTATTGATTATGGATGAGGCGACCACTGCTTTGGATGTGGTTACACAAAGTCAGATATTGAATGAGATCATGGAGTTAGAAAAGAAGTTAAAGATCGCTCGCGTTATGATTACGCATGATGTATCGGTTGTCGCATCGACTTGTAAACGTGTTGTCGTGCTGTATGCCGGCGAGATCATGGAACAGGGCGATGTAAAAGATGTGTTGTTGGATCCCAAGCACCCTTATACGCAAGGGTTGTTAAATTCTTTTCCGAGTTTCAAAGGAGAACGCGGTCAACTGCGGGGCATTGAGGGAAGCCTGCCGGATCTGTCGCAGGATATCCCCGGTTGTGTATTTGCGCCACGCTGTCCGCATGCCTGTGAGAAATGTCAGAAAGAAAAGCCACAGGCACATGAGATTAAACCACGCTGGAGTGTCAGCTGTCATTTGATCAAGGATGGTGAAAGCAATGACTAAGGTTTTGGAAGTTCGTGATCTGAAAAAGTATTATACCCAGAAAACCGTAGTCAGTGAAGAAGGCAAAAAAGCCAAAAAACAGACGGTAAAGGCGGTAGATGGCGTATCCTTTTCCTTACAGGGCGGCGAGATTCTTGGCGTGATTGGTGAGAGTGGGTGTGGTAAATCTACATTAGGTCGCTTATTGGTATCTTTGGAGCGCCCCAGTGAAGGAGAAGTGCTGCTCAATGGCACATCCGCGGCGGCATTGTTGAAAAAAGATCGTTTGCAGTATCGACGCTCTTCTCAGATTATTTTTCAAAATCCATTTGATACCTTTGATCCGCGCCACACGATTCGCAAAATCATGTTAAGTGCCTTGAAATTGCATCGTATCGGCAAAAACAGTGAAGAACAATTAGAAATCTGTAAACAGATGCTCAATGATGCAGGGCTTCATCCGGCAGAGGATTATTTGGATCGTTTTCCCTTTGAATTATCGGGAGGTCAGCTTCAGCGTATTTCCATCATGCGCTCCATGATGTTGAATCCTAGTTTTTTGGTAGCGGA
This sequence comes from Erysipelotrichaceae bacterium, assembly GCA_022799495.1. Lineage (GTDB taxonomy): Bacteria > Bacillota_I > Bacilli_A > Erysipelotrichales > Erysipelotrichaceae > C-19. The sequence continues at coordinate 8,855 of JAAWON010000039.1, forward strand.
TGAGCCTATCTCCATGCTGGATGTGTCGATTCGCGCCGATATCATTCGGATGCTTCAGGAGTTGTGCAAGGAGCACAATACGGCATTGGTATTTATCTCTCATGATATTGCGACAACACGTTATATCAGCGATCAGGTAGCGGTGATGTATTTGGGTAAAATCGTTGAGATCGGCAAGACCGACGATATTCTGCATCATCCTTCCCATCCTTATACGCAAGCGTTGATCAGTAACACCGCATCGTTGGATCCTTTGGAAAAACGCGAAGTGATCAAATTGGAAGGTGAACCGCCTACGCCGATCAATACCGGCCCCGGCTGTTATTTTGCGCCGCGCTGCCGCTATGCATGTGAACAGTGCCGTAAGGAATATCCTGCTTATCGAACGAAGCAAAACGGAGTAAAAGTCGCATGTATTCGGGTGGAGGAAGGAGAATCATGATTGATTTTCAACGGATTTTAGATCGGGTTCCTGACTATCCTAACTTTTTAAGTGTTGCACAGATGGATGAGAGCACTTTGCGCTTACAACAGGAATATCCTGATTTGGTGGAGGTTCGCATCATCGGTCATTCTCGACAGAATCATCCGATTTATTGCTTGAAGATCGGAGCGGGTGAACTCAATGCATTGATGTTTGGCTGTCCGCATCCCAATGAGCCGATGGGGGCGATGATGATTGAATACTTCGCTCGTGCCTTGTGCGAGGATGATGCATTTCGTTTAGAGAGTGGTTATACTTGGTATTTGATTAAATGTATTGATCCGGATGGCACGAAATTGAATGAGGGTTGGTTCAAAGGCCCATTCAATCTCACCAATTATGCTCGTAACTTCTTTCGACCAACTGCGAAAGAACAGGTCGAATGGACGTTTCCCATTGATTACAAGGAACTGCATTTCCATGACCCGCTGCCGGAAACGCAGGCTTTGATGGATTTGATGGCAGAGATTCAACCGGATTTCCTCTATTCTTTGCACAATGCCGGTTTCGGTGGTGCTTATTGGTATCTCAGTGAGGATCTGCCTGAATTGTATGAACGTTTCTATCATGCCGCAAAAAGCAGAAATATGCCTTTGGCATTAGGGGAACCGGAAGCTCCTTATATTAAGGAGTATGCGCCTGCGGTATTTGAAAACGGTGGGATTCAGGATGACTATGATTTTGTTGAACAATTTGGTACACCGGGAATTGATATGGCCAGCCGCTTTGAATGTGGTACGGGCTCTGGAGATTATGCACGACAATATGGAACGGTTTCGTTAATTGCCGAATTGCCTTATTATTACTCGGCGAAGATCGAAAGTGATAAACTTATGGAGTTTACGCGGCGAGAGGCTGCGATCAAAAGTGAAACAAAGAGTTATGAAAACTATGAGGAAATACGTTCCTATTATGCGTTGTATCAAGATGTTGTGAGTGAGGACAATCCCTTTGCGAAAATGCTGGATATGATGTTAAAGGACAATCAAAGCGTGTTTGAAGAACATGTGGCTCATATCAAAGCGGATGAACAATACAATGTACCCTGTAAGGAAAGTGAGGCATTTGATTCCTTGGAGGTCAGTGACTTCTATGCGCTGCTAAGCTGGGGCTTATTGCTGCGCGGTGCGGAATTTGAATGCAACAGACACAAAGGCGATATCGCACAGCGACTGAAGGAGTGCGTGAATACAATCGAGCAGGTGATGATGGCTAAGGCTGAAGCCGTCGAAGCGATTGATTATTCACTGGTGCCGATTCAGACGTTAGTGCGTATCCAACTGGAATCAGGCTTGCTTGTTTCCGGGCATATAAAAGACAGAAAGGAAAAGAAAGGTAAGTAAACATGAAAAAATTATTGAATTTCAGTTTAGCTCTGCTTATGGCCCTCACACTGACAGCCTGCGGTTCTGGCGGCAATGGCGGCGGAAATACTTCTGCACAAAAGGGCGGTACTTATATCATTGCACAAAGCGGTGAACCGGCTTCGATGAATCCGGATACGATCAGCGATGATTATCTGTACGCTCCGGCACAGAATATCTTCAACCGTGTGGTAAAGTTAAACAATAACTATGAGGTGCTGCCGGATTTGGCAACCTCTTGGGATGTGTCTGAGGACGCAAAGACCTATACCTTCCATTTGAATGAGAAGGCAAAATGGCATGATGGCCAGCCGGTCACAGCCGAGGACTGCAAGTATACATTTGATACAATCGTTAAGGAAAGTTATGCCAATGCGAGTGTATTTGTGTATGTAGAGGAAATCGTGGCTGAGGATGCACAGACTTTGGTGTTCAAGATGAAACAGCCGGATGCATCATTTGTATCTAACTTGGCATGGTATGGAACTTTCGTTCTGCCGAAACACATCTTGGATGGACAGGATTGGCTGACCAGCGATTTCAATCAGAATCCGGTTGGTTCCGGCCCATTCAAATTCTCTGAATGGAATAAGGGTACTGATCTGAAACTGGTGCGCAATGAAGAATACTGGGGCGATGTTCCGTATTTGGATGGTTTGACTTACATGGTACAGCCGGATGGCAGCACTGCTTATCAGGCATGGTTAAATGATGAGGTTGATGAAATTGAAAGTATCAATCTTCCGGTAAGTGAAATTGAAAATTTGAAGGCGACGGATAAATATATCTGGGTGACTCAGATGTGGCCTACAATGTTCTATCTGACTTTCAATATGAAAGACGGCGCATTTGCGAATCCCGATGTACGTATGGCAGTTGCTATGGGTATCAATCGTGAGGAAGTAAGCACAAAGGGTTACAACGGCTATAAGCCAGCCAGCACGCATTATATCCCAAGCATTTATACAGATGCTTTGAATGATGATGCAAAACTGCCGGCATATGATCCCGATGGAGCAGTTGAACTGTTGGAAAAAGCAGGTTTGACAAAGAATGCGAACGGTTATTATATCGAAGAAAAGATCCGCATTATGCAGGGATTTGAAGATTTGGCAACCGTTGTAATTGCAGAACTAGATAAGATCGGTATCAAACTGACAATGGATGTATTGGATATGAACATCTGGACTGAGCAGGTATGGCAAGGTCAACAGTTCACAATCAGTGCAGTTGGCGGTTTCCAGGGACCGGATGTATTAGGTACCGGACGTCGTTGGACAAAAGATGGTGCGATCAACGTGGCATTCTATTCCAATGATGAGATCGAAGGTTACTATTCTGATGCATTGAAGGCAAGCAGTCAGGATGCGATCAATGAGAATATGAAGAAAATCCAGACCATTTTGGCGAAGGACAATCCGATTATCCCGATGGTAGACTATGGTGATGTGGCTGCCTTTAAGAGCAATGTACACGGTCATCCGTTGTTTACCAATGAGCAAGGTGGTTCAAGAGATAAAGCAGGCTTCAGTGAAATGACTTATCTCTGGATGGACGCTGCTCAATAAAATAATTTTATAAAATACCGAAACGTTTAAAAGGCGAATCGGTATTTTTTTCTTTGTTGATAGGATGAAATGGAGTGATCAGCTCAGTGGGAAAAGTACTCCCTGTTTATGGTATCTATCAGAAATATAGGGTATAATAGAATTCATGAAGGTTCAAGAATATAAAGCATCAAGAGATACATTTCACAATATGAAATGAAAGGGGACGCTATTTTATGCGCAAGGTTATTTTATTTATTGCGATGAGTCTGGATGGCTATATCGCAGATCAGTACGGCAAGGTGGACTGGTTAAGCGGGCAAGATGCGGATGTGCAGGGCAAGGATACTTATTCATCTTTCGTTCAAACAGTGGATACACTCATTATGGGATGGAATACATATAATCAAATTGTGAGTGAACTATCTCCGCAGGAATGGGTGTATCAGGATTTGTTGAGTTATGTGATTACACATCGCAATTTATCCTCTGATGCAAAAATTATTTTCACCGATCATTCTCCGGAGCAGTTGGTGAAAGAATTGAAAGAAAAAGAGGGGAGGGATATTTGGATTTGTGGAGGAGCCAATATTATTCAGCCATTGCTTCAAGCTGATTTGATTGATGAGTATGATATTTCAATTATTCCGACCATCCTAGGTTCGGGAATACGCTTATTTGCGCAAATGGATGAAATTAAATTATGGCTTTTGGATACTCAGTGTAACAATGGCATTGTGGAATTGAAATATGAACGCAGATGATATGTGAATCCAATGTATTCTAAATTGTTAGATAGGGAAGGGATGCAAAGCGGCATCTTTTTTTTTGTGGGGTGATGGATCTATTTGTGTTACAGTGTTTTCGTGTTTTGGTATGTGAGGAGTTGCATAGGTGAATGAATGTTGACAAATCAACAAGTTCATTGTATACTTTAGATGTTGATTTATCAACAAGTTATTTTGGGAGGTAGTTATGGTAGAACGGTTTGAGAAATTTTCCTATGCGATATTTGAAATATCTCGTTGTTGGCATCGCATTGCCAGTGAGGAGTTGGCTCATTATGGACTAAAAGGTGCTTATGCGACTTACTTCACAGCGCTGTATCGTTATCCACAAGGAATTACGGCAAGCAAACTGGGAGAACTGTGTGCCCGTGATAAAGCAGATGTATCCCGTGCCTTGGCACTGCTGGAACAAAAAGGGATGTTGGTGCGTGAAGAAAAGGATGGGATTCGTTATCGGGCGAAAGTTTGTTTAACCAAACAAGGGCGTTTGTTAGCCGAGTACATCATGAAACGCATTGCGGTAGCGATGGAACTGGGTGGTGCAGGCTTGAATGAGGATCAGCGTCTTGTTTTATATGCTTGCTTGGATACCATTATTGCCAATCTTCATGAATTGAGTGAGCGTGGCTTACCACAAGCAGATGAAGGAATAAATTGAAATGAAAGGAAGTATAAAATATGACAGTTAGAATTATTGCGGATTCCGCATGTGATTTAACCGTTGCGCAGGCAGAGGAACTAGGGGTCATTCGCTTGCCGCTGTATGTGCGTTTTCAGCAACAGGAGTATGCGGATGGAATTGATATGGATCATGCGCAGTTTTATCAGAAATTGGCCGAATGTGAGGAATTGCCAACAACATCGCAATTGGCTCCGGCTGTATTTGCGGATGTTTTTGCGCAGGTGACGCAGGCACAGGATAGCGCAGTGGTCATCACCCTTTCCGGCAAGTTATCCGGCACTTATCAAAGTGCGATGCTGGCAGCTCAGGAGTATGAGGAGATTTATGTGGTGGACAGCGAGAGTGTATGCATTGGTCAGCGTTTATTGGTAGAGCGGGCTGTGGAATTGGCAAAGGAAGGACTGGATGGGAATGCCATAGCACAACAGTTAGAAAAAGAGAAGCATGATTTGCGCCTTTGTGCCTTACTGGATACATTGACGTATTTAAAGAAAGGCGGACGCATTCATGCGGCAACGGCTTTGGCCGGTGAATTGTTGGGAGTGAAACCCTTTGTCACGGTGGAACAAGGGGAAGTGAAACTAAGCGGCAAGGCAAGAGGAATGAAAAAGGGAAATCGCATGATCAATGATTATATCGCAATGCATGGGGAAGTAGATAGTACACGTCCAATTGCTTTGGCATACAGTGGTCTTTCAGATCAACGGCTGCGTGATTATCTTGCGGACAGTGAGGATCTTTGGCGGGATAAGTCTTACTCATTAACGACAGTGGGCTGTGTCATCGGCACTCATGCCGGACCCAATACGGTTGCCGTTGCGTATTTTCAAAAGAGTGAATAAACGATGGGTTCTGCCATGTGGTGGAACTCATCTTTTTTTGTTTATATATCTTTTTGTTCTAACTGAGTGGGAATAAAAATGTAAAACTAGTATGAAAGTTGGATTCTATTGACAAAATAACTCTTTAGAGATATAATGCATTTAGATAACTCTTAAGAGATTTAAAAAGGAGACTTGTTATGAGTAAGATTGTTTTATATCATGGTTCAAATAAAAAAATTGAAAAACCACTTTTCGGCAAAGGTAAGGTTTATAATGATTATGGTCAAGGTTTTTATTGTACTGAACATATAGAACTTGCAAAGGAATGGTCTTGTAATGAAGGTGTTGATGGTTTTACAAACGAATATGAATTTGATATGTCTGGGTTGAAGATTTTAAATTTGTCCTCAGAAGAATACACAATCCTTCATTGGCTCGCTTTACTCATGGAAAATCGCCGTTTCCGTGTATCGACTCCTGTTATGCGTAGAGGCGTTCAGTGGTTAAAGGAACACTTTTTAGTTGATATCAGTGACTATGATTTGATTATCGGTTATCGTGCAGATGATTCTTATTTTTCATTTGCTAGAGCCTTCATAAGCAACGAGATTTCTTTGAACCAGTTAAACTACGCAATGCGTCTCGGTAAACTTGGAGAGCAATACGTTTTGAAAAGTGAAAAAGCATTTAATCAATTCATGTTTAAGTCTGCCCAATTGGCAGATAATACAATTTACTATGCTCGTCGCAAAATAAGAGATGATGAAGCCCGTAATGCTTTCTTTACAGAATTTGAAAAGGAAGATATTAACGGTATTTATATGAGAGATATTATCAGAGAGGAAATGAAAAGTGATGATGTACGCTTACGATGAGATTTATCTGAATGATGCGATGAGAAACCTTGGTGAAGCATTTGATTATTCAGCAACTGTTTTAAATATCTCTATGGATGATTTTCTAGATATGTTTATTATAAGTGGAATTGCGGAGCAATTTGCAGATGGTGTTCCAAAGTTTGTGTCAGGCCTATCTGGAACTGAACTTGTATGGGAAGTTTTAAGTCGTATCAATAGAAATGTTGATTTTCCTGCACCACAGACGGAATATAATTACTCTCCTGAATATTGGTGTGGTTGGATACTTGCATTTTATCAATGGAATACAAAGAAAAGTTTTAAGGAAATAAAAAGATATTTACCGATGAGCGAGATTTATAAGTTATATCCTACTTTACATGAAGCATCAGAGGAAAAGTTTATTGATGTCGCAAATTCTATACGTGAGCGAAAGAATTTGCCTACAAAATTACAAACAGTGCGTAAGGCAGTCGGTCTTACACAAAAGGAGCTGTCTGAAAAATCAGGGGTAACACTTAGGATGATTCAACAATATGAACAAAGAGCAAAGGATATCAATAAAGCAGCTGCAAGCAACTTGTTTGTCTTGGCGCAAGTACTTGGTTGCAAAGCAGAAGATTTGTTGGAATAATAGAAATAACATAATTGATTTTGAATTGAAAGCACGGTAATTAGAAGGTTATGTAAATATTATAATTGTATTAATATGATACAAAATTTATTGGAAAGTTGATACAAATTTGATACACTTATTATGGGTAGTGTATAAAAGTTTGTGTAAACCTTCAAAAGTAGTATGGTAGAATACATATGAAAATGGAGGTTTTTTAAATGAACAAAAGAAAAGAATTAGTAAAAGAGTTAATAAAAGAATTTGATTTAAAAGATGCCAATGATATTTCAAGTATGTTTCGTGAATTAATGGGCGATACCATTCAAGAAATGTTAAACAGTGAATTAGATGAAGAATTGGGTTATGATAAATATGACCAATCTGGAAAAAAAACAGAGAATTCAAG
>JAAWON010000040.1 GCA_022799495.1 Erysipelotrichaceae bacterium
TCGCATAATGACCTCACTTTCTCATGAGGTCTTATTTTAATCCTTCTTTAGGACATAATCAATTTCGTTTCATTAAGACATTATCATTTTCGAATCATAGTGCTTTTTCATAAGAAATACGCTTAGGTATGGTGAAAGGTAAGAAAACAGAGTATAATGAAGATAAGCAGATGATATCAAATGGATATCGCAAGAGAGGAGCGTGTACGCAGTGTATCAGTTTGATCAGGCCCATTCACGGATTGGGACCAATACGACCAAGTGGGATCGTTATAGCACAAAGTGGAATTTAGAGGATGTGATTCCATTATGGGTAGCCGATATGGATTTCGATTGCTTGCAAGATATTACACAGGCATTGATTGAGCGCGCAAAGCATCCGATTTACGGTTATACGGATGTCAGCCAACAAGTATATGATGCGATTATCACATGGGAAAAAGAGCGCCATGGGGTAAGCATTCAGCCATCACAGATTGTGATGAATACCGGTGTTGTTTACGGTTTCTATACTTTGATTGATATGCTGGTAAAGCCACATGAGAAAGTTATCGTTCAATCCCCGGTATACCCACCGTTTTTCAATACGCCATATACCTTACAACGAGATGTGGTGTTTAATCCCCTGATCCATGATGAAAGCGGCTGGCATATGGATCTTGCGGGCTTTGAAACATTGTTAAAAGCGAATCCCGATATCCGGATGTTTATTTTATGTAATCCACACAACCCGAGTGGACAATGTCACAGTATGGAAGAACTTACCAAAGTGATTGAGTTATGTGCCCAATATGATGTTTGGGTTGTGTCAGATGAAATCCATGCGGATATTATCATGCCAAATCAAAAACATATCAGTGCTTTGGCCAGCGATGCTACAAATGATCAGCACGTGATTGTCTTGGGGTCACCAACCAAAACCTTTAATTTAGCCGGTTTGAAAATCTCATATGCATTGGTGAAAGATGAACAGTTGGCACAGGAATTTGCGGCGAAGGCAAAGGCGAGTGGATTATCCAGCATCAATCTGTTTGGGATGGAGGCACTCATCGCAGCCTACAGTAAAGGAGCGAAATGGAATCAGGAGTGCTGTGCCTATATTTATGAGAATTTCTGTTATGTGAAACAGTTTTTAGCAGAACATATGCCGCAAGTACGCTTTGAAATCCCACAGGCCACCTATTTGGCGTGGTTGGATGTTTCAGCACTTCATGTGCCCGATGATTTTGTGGATCGCTTAAAATTCGAGGGACATGTGGAATTTCAAGCCGGCGGTAATTTCGGCAAAGGATATGAGCAGTGGCTACGCATCAACTGTGCTTGTCCGCGCACTACTTTAGCGCAAGGTCTGCAACGCATGAAAACGTGGATGCAACAAAATCATTTCCTGTAAAATGCATACAGAAGGGCTCTTTCAAACAGGCAGATCCTTGCCAGTCCATGAAAGAACCACCACATTGGAATCCATATTTAATCAAAAACCATAGGATTCACAAAGGAGGAAACAAAAGATGAACGCATGGGAATCATATTTTACGATTATGCAGGATGTTGTAAAGCAGGTGATGGCTACCCAGCAAGATAATATCATGAAGGCTGCGGAATTATTGGCAGATACAAGTGAAAAAGGCGGAATTATCTATGGCTTTGGTACAGGTCATTCCCACTTGGTTACGGATGATGCTTTCTGGCGCGCCGCAACACCGGCCAATTACTGCGCATTGCTAGAACAAAGCGCCACCGGTAGTTTTGAGATTACCAAAAGTTATGAAGTGGAGAATACGTATGGCATCGGTCGTCATATTGTCGATTATCATCGCATCACCCCCAATGACTGTATGATTATCATTTCCAATTCCGGTAATAATATCGCTCCGGTAGACGCTGCGATTCGGGCCAAGGAAAAAGGCATTCCGGTGATTGCGATTACCGCATGTGCTTACAGTGATTATTTAAAGACAAAGCACAAAGACGGAGTAAAACTAAAAGATGTGGCAGATGTCGTGTTGGATAATTGTTCGTTGATTGGTGATGCGGCAGTGGCGATTGATGGATTTGCGATGAAAGTCGGCTCTACCAGCACAATTCCTGCGGTATTTCTGCACAACGCTATTTTGGTTCAAATGGTGGAACTTTTGGTTCAGCGGGGCGTTGATCCGGATGTGTATTACAACGGTCATATGGCTTTTATGGATCCGGATTGTGCAGATCATAATGATAAGTTGGTGGATAAGTATTTCTATCGCATTCGTAACTTATAAGCGAAAAAGCGAAATGAACAGCGATTGATCCCAGTAAGGGGATTACTGGACAAATGAATGCCTCAAAAACTTGATGGTTATCTATAGGTAAATGCAGGTAAAGGCAGGTGCGCGTAAAACGATTAGGAAAAGATCAGGCACCTGCTTTTTCATTGCGCATGGTAGGGATCTATGATAAAATTGGCTTGAATTTAGTAGTGAAAACATACAAACAGGATGAGAAAGGATGATGGAAATGCTTAGCGGACTTACATCAGTGACTTTTCGTAATTTATCGGTAGATGAGATTATCGCATTATGTGTACAGGCAGGTTTGGATGGCATAGAATGGGGCAGTGATGTGCATGTGCCGGTTGGGGATCTTGCATTAGCGAAACAAGTGAAAGAAAAATGTCATGAGCAGGGGATACAGATTTTAGCCTATGGTTCTTATTATCGCGGTGGAGATGTGGCGCAGTTTCATGATGTTTTGGCCACAGCGCAGGCAATAGGTGCGAAGATCATCCGTATATGGGCAGGCTATCATGTGCATCCTGATGAAATTAGTGATGCACAGTTTGATGAGTTGGTATCCAATCTGACACAGGCAGCTGTGTTGGCTAAGGAAAAAGGAATTGCGCTTGGCTTTGAATATCATCGCCGCACAATGAGTGAAACACTGGCGGGCGCAAAGCGTTTACTGGATGCTTTGCCCATGGACAATGTCTTTACTTATTGGCAGCCTAATCCCGATATCACGTATGAGCAACAGTTGGCTGAACTCGATGCACTTGCGCCGCGTCTGGCTCATTATCATGTATTCGCATGGGAGAAAGGCAACATTCGTTATCCTTTGGCGCATGGTGTAAACAAGTGGCAGAACTACATTGCCCATGGTGCCAAGCATCCTTATCCAAGCGCAGCGATTCTGGAATTTGTCAAAGATGATAAGGTGGAACAGTTTCGGGAAGATGCGGCTGTATTAAAACAAATTTTAGCAGATTCCATGAAATGTTAATCACATAATTGCCGGATGAAATCACATAAAAAAGCCGTGGTAATTCAGGCGATAAGTGTTAAAATATTAAAGTAGAGAATACGTTACGATAGGAAAGGATCCGAGGCCATGAGCGCTTATATCGAATTTCAAAATGTAAAAAAAATCTATCGCATGGGCGAAGTCGAAATCGAGGCATTGGCCGGTGTGGATTTCACAATTGAGCGGGGAGAGTTTGTGGTGATTGCCGGTGCGAGCGGTGCCGGTAAAAGTACGATCTTGAATATATTGGGCGGCATGGATACATGTACCAGTGGGACAATTAGCGTAGATGGAGCGCAAATCAGTCAATACAATGCGAAACAGCTTACAACCTATCGCCGCTATGACATCGGTTTTGTTTTTCAGTTCTATAATTTGGTTCAAAATTTAACGGTAAAGGAAAATGTAGAACTGGCAGCGCAGATCTGTAAAGATCCGCTGGATATTGATGAAACGATTGCGGCAGTTGGCTTGAGTGAGCGCGCTGCGAATTTTCCTTCGCAACTGTCCGGTGGTGAACAACAGCGAGTGGCAATTGCCCGGGCGTTGGCGAAAAATCCAAAACTGTTACTTTGTGATGAACCGACCGGTGCACTGGATTACCATACCGGAAAACAGATTTTGAAGTTATTACAGGATACCTGTCATAATCGAGGAGTATCCGTTGTGGTCATTACCCATAATTTGGCACTGTGCGCAATGGGGGATAAAGTGATAAAAGTACGCAATGGCCGCATTGAAAGTATGGAGCGCAATGAGCATCCGCTGCCGGTGGAAAGGATTGAATACTAATGGGCTCCGCTTTGTGGAAAGATATTCTACGCGAGATTAAAAACTCACGCGGTCGCTTTCTTTCAATCATGATGATTGTGGCGATCGGCGTTGCTTTTTTTGCGGGAGTAAAGGCAAGTATTCCCGATATGAAACATACCGCAGATCGCTATTTCGATGAGTATCATTTGATGGATCTGCGCATTCTTTCTGATTTCGGTATCACGGAAGAAGACGTGGAGGCGATTCGTGAAGTTGCGGGAATTGAGGGCGTATTCCCCACTTATTCTATGGATGTCTTGGCTTATGATGGAAGCAATCAACTTGTGTTTAAGGTGCATGCATTACCGGAAGATCTCAGTGAGGATAACGCAGATTATATCAATCGGGTGAAGTTAGTGGAAGGACGGCTGCCGCAAACCGGTGGTGAATGCGTAATTGAACAGGGGGGAATGCAGGATAGTGGCTTTCAGATCGGTGATACCATTTCATTAACAAGCGGTACTTCTAAATCCTTAAGTGACACTTTGAAACATACGGAATATAAAATTGTCGGTAAGGTACAGACACCTTATTATCTCTCCTATGAAAAGGGTAGTTCAGCGATTGGTGGCGGTAAGGTCAATTTCTTTATGATGATTCCGCAGGCAGATATTACCATGGAGGTATATACTGAGGTCTTTCTCAGCGTGAAAGGGGTTCGAGAACTCAATTCGTATGAGGATGCGTATTTTGATGCGATGGAGTCCATTCGCTCCGCTTTAAGTTCGCTTGGCAATACGCGCAGTGATCTTCGCTTTGCGCAGATCAAAGCGGAAGCGCAAGAAGAATTGGCAAAGGGAGAGCGTGATTATCAGGAGGGGGTTACCCAGTTTGAGCAAACCTTTCGCGAACAGGAACAAAAACTGGAAGATGCGAAAAGTGAACTGATTTTGGGCAGGGCGCAACTCAGTGCCCAGCAGGAGCGCTATGCGGATAAATTCGCTGATTATCGCGTACAAATTGCCGAAGGTAAGCAACAATTAGTGGAAGCGAAAAGTGCTTATGAAAGCGGTATGGCACAGTTTGAGGAAACCAAACAATCCTTAGAACAACAGATTGAGCAAGTGGATGAGCGATTGAATGAGGTATTGACGCAGATTGCGGAAAACGAAGCGGAAATCAAGAAAACAGAGGAAATGCTTCAAAATCCCGATCTCAGTGAATTAGAACGCGCATTATTACAAGAACGCTTGGAAACGCTGAAAAGAACAAAACAAATTGCCGAGGCAACCATTCCTTATCTGGAGCCAATCAAACAAGCCTTACAACTTCAATTAGCGAATGCGCAACAGGAATTGCAGCAGGCAGGCGCGCAAATCAAGCAAAATGAAGCGCTGCTTGCCCAAAAAGAACAGGAATTGATACAGGGGGAACAACAGGCCAAGCAGGAGTTTGCACAGGCACAGGAGCGCTTAAACAATGGCCAGAAAGAATATATCAGCGCTAAAGTACGACTGACACAGGAAAAAGAAAATGGCCAGAAAGAACTGGACATTGCGCAAGCAAAACTGGAGAAAGGAAAGGCGGATCTGGAGGATTTACAAGCCCCACAGTGGTATATATTGGATCGTCATTCGCATTATTCTTATATGGATTATGGCTCTGTGGCAGATCGCATGGAGGGAATTGCGAAGATATTCCCATTGTTTTTCTTTCTGGTGGCCGCGCTTGTATGTTTAACGACAATGACGCGTATGGTAGATGAACAGCGTTCAGCGATTGGCACAATGAAAGCACTGGGATATGGCAAACAGGCGATTGCCGCAAAGTTCATCGTATATGCCTTGATTGCGGGAATTTGCGGTAGTATTCTTGGCTGTACGATCGGTATGCATGTATTCCCTTTGGTTATCTTCAATGCATGGAATCTGATGTATACCTTGCCTTCCATCTCTTTTGCCCCACAGCCGCTATTGGCATTTAGTGCAAGTTTTATTGTGACCGGTATTACTGCATTGGCTGCTTATGGGGCGGTATATAAGGAATTGGTGGAAACACCGGCGCTGTTAATGCGACCGAAAGCACCGAAGGCAGGCAAGAAGATTTTATTGGAGCGAATTGACTGGTTGTGGAAGCGCTGTTCCTTTACGCAAAAAGTAACGGCACGCAATCTGTTTCGCTATAAAAAACGCTTTTTCATGACGGTTGTAGGAGTCAGTGGTTGTACCGCACTGTTGGTCGCAGGATTCGGTATACAGGATTCTATCGCAACCATCGTAGACAAGCAATATCAGGAGATCATCAAATACGATATGGCGGTTCAGTTGAGTGATGATGCGACAACGACACAGCGCGAAGCATTAGCGCAACATTTCAAGGATGATGCGCAAATTCAGGATTATATGGAAGTCACAATGGACAGTGGTACTGCCATTGTGGATCAAGAGGAACAGTTGATCACAATTGTTGTACCAAACGATACGCTGAAGTTTCAAAACTTTGTATCTTTGCATGCGCGTGGGGAGAATGAGGAGTTACCGCTTGTAGAGGATGGAGTCATCATATCCGAGAAATTGGCAATGAATGCGGGTGTATCTGTGGGTGATCAATTAGAGATTAGCGAGGGGGATGGCATTCGTCGCCAAGTTCGCATCAGCGCCATTGTGGAGAATTACGTCGGTCATTACGTGTATTTCACACCTACCTATTATAAACAGATCTTTCATATTTCTCCATTGACAAGTGCATTCATCGCCCAGCTGCGGGAAGTGGATCCTGCGCTAGAGGAATCGTTGGGCAGTGCGTTAATGGAGCGTGAAGAGGTTGTTTCGGTATCATTTTACAGTGGCATCGCAGCCAATTTTGCGGATACCATCGCTTCTTTGAGCATTGTGGTAGTGGTACTGGTAATTGCGGCCGGTATGTTGGCATTTGTTGTTCTGTATAATTTGACCAATGTGAATATCTCCGAGCGCATGCGTGAAATTGCGACGATTAAAGTGTTGGGCTTTTATGATCTTGAAGTGGCCGAATACGTGTATCGTGAAAATATCATCTTGACGATGATCGGCGCGCTTTGTGGGTTGGTGCTGGGCATTGGACTTCATGCGTTGATTATGAATTTGGCAGAGATGGAGTCTGTGATGTTTGGCCGCAATATTGACGCATCCAGCTTCTTGATTTCCTTTGTGATTACTTTGGGGTTTGGTATGTTGGTGAATTTGGTGATGTATCGTCGTTTAAAACGGATTCCAATGGTGGAGTCGTTGAAGTCAGTGGAGTAATTTGTAAGTATTCCTCAAGGATACGCTGGTTGATCGTAAGTTGAATCCATGTCATGTGGCATGGATTTTTTGATTGCCTTTTGATTGTATTTCACTTTGTTTGCGGAAGGTAGAAATTGTGTAGGAAATGGTGTAAAATAAGATGCGGTGATGTGAATGTATTGTGATTATTTATTAACGCCAATTGGTTGGTTGGAAATCAGTGCAGATGAAATCGGAATCACAGGTGTATATTTTGTGGAAACACAGACTAAGATGTCTGCGCCCAATCAGTGGATTGAGCAAGCAAAAGATGAACTGCTTGCATATTTTGAGCGTAAGCGGAAGCATTTTGATGTACCTCTGCATATTTTAAATGGAACTTCGTTTCAACGTAAATGTTGGGATGCGTTGTTGACGATTCCCTATGGCAAAACGCGTAGTTATTATGAAGAAGCCTGTATCATTGGCAACCCAAAGGCAGTGCGGGCAGTAGGGGGAGCGAATCATCATAATCCGATCAGTATCATCATTCCCTGTCATCGTGTGATTGCCAAAAACGGAACGTTATGTGGTTATGGCGGCGGTGTTTTGCGCAAGGAGTTTTTATTGCAGCTGGAGGCAGGTGATGAGGAGTGAGCAAAATCCCGGTTTTTATCAGTTTTGATAATGGGAACGCATCAGGGATTTATCATAGTGTGTTAGATACGCTGAAAGGGCGTTTAAGTGAGCCTTCTTTATATTATGAGGGTGAGGCGGTGCGATCGCTTCATTATCATCATTATGAACTGGCGCTTGCCCATGGGCATGGGGCAGGCATGACCCGTTTGGATACGCATGCATCCACACCCTTTGTATCAGAAGTAATGCATAGCGCAAAACCCGCTGCTTTTGTATTGGCAGAGCGCTTTTCGTTATACAGCGTAAGTGATGAGGGAGATCGTGTGGAGGT
The DNA here is from genome assembly GCA_022799495.1 of Erysipelotrichaceae bacterium. Classification (GTDB taxonomy): domain Bacteria; phylum Bacillota_I; class Bacilli_A; order Erysipelotrichales; family Erysipelotrichaceae; genus C-19. The sequence goes on from JAAWON010000040.1 coordinate 8,248, forward strand.
TTATCGTAAACAGGGCACACAAACATCATTTGAAAGACAACTCTCGCTGGGCGAGGCACAATGTGATAGTTTATATTTGTATCGGGATTATCTTTATATTCCTTGTCCTAACCTTGACTGTGTTCGGATCTATCATATCAGCGCAGCGTTTCAACTCATTAAGGAACTTTCATTTCCCAAAGGAAGCGGCCCTTGTCGATTGACAATGGATGAGGAAGGCCGCTATTTATATGTGTTGTGTCAATTCAGTAAGGAACTTTTTGTTTATCGCATCAGTGCGCCACAGCGCTTACACTGTGAACAAATCATCAAAGTTTTACCCGCTGGATTTCAAAAAGAGGCACAAGCAACAGCGATTTCCCTTTCACCCAATGGAAAGTTTTTATATACTGCCTGTGCAGGCGCGGATATCATCACTTGCTTTGCGCGTATCAATGGCAATTTGGAACAGCGTGAGTATATCCAAAGTGGCGGTAAGAAGGTAAGTTCTTTTGTGATTGATGAAACAGGAAGATGGATGATTGTCTTAAATCGAAACAGTGATCTCGTTGTTGTCTTTCAACTGAATCCTGATTGTGGTGAGGCATTGATGATTACTGATGAAAAAAAGATCCCTTCTCCCAATGCATTGACGTTGGCTTATCGCATTTCTTAATCGGAAGCGATAAGCGAAGTGGCGTGAACGAACGTCATAATAAACTAAAAACTGATGGAAATTTTATCCATCAGTTTCTGGTTTAAGTGTTAAAGGAGTGAATATGCTCTTATTGTAAGATAAGGAATGAATTTACCCTGTCTATGCTTTTAGTTTCTCATATACATCTAAGGGCTCTAAAATCTCAATATTATCTATGGGATTATCCACCAAGCGCAGTTCACTGAGATTACTTAGTTTCAATAATGGTGTAACATCCGTAATATAATTGGCCTTAAGCGTTAGCGATGTTAGATATTGTAAAGACTCGAGCGGAGTAAGATCATAAATGCCGTTATGATCTAAGCGTAAAGATACCAAATTGTGCAGTCCACTGAGTGGTGTCAGATCGGTGATCACATTGGCATATAAATCTAAAACAGCCAAGCACTTCATATGTTTCAGCGGCGTAATATCCTTGATATTATTATTGGAAAGACCTAGACCTTCTAAATGGCTCATCTGTGCAAGACAGCGGATATCCTTGATGTTATTGTTGCCGACATCCAAATTTGTCATTTCCACACATTCGGCCAAGGCATCAATGCTTTGGATATTATTGTTGAACAGATTGAGTTCACGGATATGGGACGCATGTTTCAAAAAATCAATGTTTTTAATACCGCAGCTTGTGGCTTTCAAATAACGCAGTTGCTTCATGTGCTGCAATACTTCAATATGCTCGATGCGATTATCGGAAAGATCCAATTTTTCCATTTCATGCATATGGGCAATACAGCGTAAGTCACGAATGCCACATTGGTATAAACGCAAATCTTTAATATGATGCAGTTGCTTCAAGAAAGAGAAATCCGTTAATTCATTATAGGAGAGATTTAATTGTTCCAGATGAGGCAGTGAAGCCAGCACTTGATAATCTTTTAAATACGTATTATTGGCCACATTCAGGCTTTTCAACTGTTTCATGGAGGCGATTGGCGATAAATCCGAAAACAAGTTAGTGGAAAGATCCAGCACCTCCAAATGCTTCAAGTAGGTAAGATCGGAGATTTCATACATCCACAGTTTAGAAAGATGCAACTCCTTCAACTCTTTTAAAGTACCCAGTATACTCAAGGGGAAATGCGCCCCTTCCAAACCAAGCCATAGGCGCTTTAAATGACGACAGCCCTCCAAGTACATAATAGCATCTACCTTACAGCGATCTAAATTCAAAACCTCAAGATTGCTCATGGTATTGATTGCGGAGATATCCATTACATAGAGATTATTGCGAGAGAGGTTCAAGCGTTTTAAGTTGCGGAAGCTGCGCAGTGCTGAAATATCACGCAGTACATTTTTACTGAGATCAATGACTTCAAGATCTTTCAGATTACGCAACGGATCTAATACCTCAATACGATTGGCACTTACATCCAGATAGGTTAACTGTTCACAATACTCTAAACCATCTAAGACTTCGATCTCCATACCGCGTGCATGTAACTCCTTTAGTCCTTGTAGATCCGCTATGGTAATATCACTTTTTGCTTTATGCAGGGTAGCGGCAATGGCTTTTGCCAGCATCTCATCCTTTATCAGCATTCGCTATTCCTCCTTGTTTGTGATTGCTCTGTTAGTTCTATTATACGCTATTTTACACAGTTAGAAAATGCTTAAATACTGCAATCGTAAGAAAAACAATCTTTCTAAAGAAGGAATGAGAAACATACATTGCTTTATAAATGAATTGATTGAATAAGTGCTTTTATCTAAATGGATCAAACTTATCTAAGGGATATCACGAAGGTGGCAGAAAATGGAAACTTTTCATTTTTACAGTGGCGATAAGATGTTATAATAGAAACAGATCAAGGAATGGGGAATGCAAATCGTCATATCCTGTGCAGTAAGGCATATACATACAGATAGAAAAGATTGGCTAAGAAAACATGCATTGGTGGCATGCAGGTATTCTTTATCATAGGATGAAACAAGAAGATGAATCAGGAGGAGTAATCAAATGGATCGTTTGGAACAAATCAGAATAAAGGCAGATGCGATCATTGAACAGATGGCAAGCAGCGAAGAGCGGAAACTTGCCTATGTCCATTTATATGGAACTTCTATGTTTGCGGGAATATTGGCGAATCTGCGCCATTTGGATGGAGAAATTTGTCAGATTATGGCGATGCTACATGATTTAGCGGTTTATGCCAGTAATCCCCCGCAAAAAAAACACGCGCAAAAAGGTGCTGAATTAGCCGAGCAATTGTTAAAAAAAGAAGGTAGTTTTACAGCAGCTCAGATACAGTTAATCACGCATGCGATTGCTGTACACAGTGATAAGCAACTGAAAGATGATAGTCCATATGCGGAATTATTAAAAGATGCGGATGTATTAGCGCATTATTTTTACAATCCCCAAATTCCAATCCATGATCGAGAACAGGTGCGGCTTTATTATGTGTTAGAGGAACTACGCAAAGGGCAAAAATAGTAGGATTTAGACGGGAAAGTAAAAGGATGTCAGTAGCCTTAGGTTTATAATATCGCTTTATATGATCAAGAACAATCCATCTCCATTATCAAGAATGCGATTCCTATATGGCAGCAAGGAACCATATGAAAGGCGAATGCATAAAGAAAAAATAAAATAAAAGAGTAGAATAAAAGGATAAAGCAAAAGGATAAAACAAAAGCAAGCGTCTCAGAATATCTAATGGCTTGCTTTTATGGTGGTTGACATACAGTAATGATGCAGAGATCTTTCGGAAATGATATAAGAATTTATAAGAATGAAAGAAATGCTACAGTAATGCGATATAGGTCAAGAGCGCTCCTTACTTTTTCTACAATTCTTTTTTATGCTCAGTGCCTGCCTTTAGGGGTATGGTGAGAGGAAGCAATTCCTTGTTTTGGTTTCATCCCTACATATAGAGAACTGCGTATGGCTTCTAATGCTTCTTCTAAGGAGCGCATCCAATATATAGTGGACTGCATATCAGCCTTAGCATGGAAATACCAAATGGGGGCCTGTAAGGGAATGGTCGCGAATTTCTTTCCCCAAATATCAGTAATATCGAAAATATAAGCATAAGGTAAAAGTTTTTCAAAGTAATAGGGATCCTCACTTAAATAACGTGTAAGTTGATCGCTGCGCACATCACGGATAAATTGCCGCAGTGCCAGTAATTGTTTGCGCTGATTTCGACCGTAAACGGTGCGTCGTTCCATGAAGATAAGGATACAGGTAAACAATACAGTCAGCACATAGTTGATGGCAATATAGACAACCGGTGTCTGATTGGTTAAAAGATAATGGTATAGCAGGGCACCGCAGATAAAATTGATTAACATCGTCAAGATACGGTATACATCATGAACACTCTTGGTTAGCCGATAGCGATGTTTGCCAATCCAAATCCATGGCAATAGGTTACAATAAATTATCGCCGCGGTGGTTAGTGCATAAGGCAGACTAGCCATTAGATCATATTCTAAACCATAGCGACATGCCAACATGATTAAAGATAAGGGAAGTGGAATCAGAAGTGCTGCACTGAGTTGGGCAGGATAAGAAGAATTGGCATATATCACTGATTTTTTATTGCGTTCTAAGGCATGATGAATCGCTTGTTCAATGCGCTTGATGCGAGGATACAGTTGACGTGTACGCAGTTGATCTACGGTAACCAATGTATAATTGGTAAATAATAGGTTGAATAGATCTTTTTCATAATTTGGCGCATGCGGAGATAATTCTTGCATCAAAACAAGGGAGACTGTCTGATTCTCATTGCGGATTTGAATATTGCCGTTATTGGCCCAATCAATCAGGATGGAGATGATATCGGCATCATCGACAATGCCATCCAATATATAGCCATAGGAACCTAATGGTACATCTTGCAGGGCGAGACGGTGGCGATAGACTTGTTTTTTGCCTAATCGCTTGCCTTTTATGATAAAGTAATAAGTTCCCATCACCATGATGATGGAGAAGATCGTAAAGAATAGATGATAGGTAATTGGGTTGGAATAGGTAAAGAAGAAATTGCGCAGGTTGGCATGAATCATAACACCTTCATGGGGATGCAATTCCTCCATACTGTTAATTTCCAAGGTTTTATTATTGATATGGGCAGGAAAGCGATTGCCTTCTGGCGTAGAATCATCGCTTTTGTATACATCAAACGCGGTATCGGGCGTATTGGGAAAGGTAATCGACGCATGGAAGTTTTCGATCACTGCCTCATGATTGGGCGAAATGAGCTGATAACGGAAGATATTGAAGTCTTGTGAATTGTATCGACGCAATCGTACACGATAGCGTAATATGATTTGGGCTTCTTGATTGTCGAGGGTCATGCGAATCAAGTGCTGACCGTTCTCATAATGCAGAGATGCCTGCGCACCGCTCACTTCCACATCACTGATTTCATAGGCGTAAGTCTCTGCGACACCGTCTTGATCTGCGTCATAAGTATAATTTTGTAATATCACTTTGGTAAAGGCGAGTTCGCTACAATCACGGATATTCATGTGTTCCTCTACCTGCATGAGCGCACTTTTATCTACATCAATCCGGATCTGATAATCGCTGATTGTATACGCTGCGGCACCGCGCACCACCGTATGCAAATAAAGCGGGCATACCAACGCAAGCAGCACGCATAGATATTTGATGATGTTACGCATATGCCTCACTCCTTTCAATTTTTTTGGTGGAACGCTTTTCTAATTTGTTAAAGTATGCTAGAATATATGCACACGTGCCCGTGGCGCAATTGGATAGCGCATTTGATTCCGATTCAAAAGGTTGCAGGTTCGATTCCTGTCGGGCGCGCCATTTTTATGCCCTCTTGGTGAAATGGATATCACGGGATCCTCCTAAGATCTAATTGTAGGTTCGATTCCTACAGAGGGTGCCATTATATATAACTTCCAAGGGTACTTGAGGTTGTTATAATCCTGTGCTATTATATCATAACTGCACAAAAGAATATAGGATTTCACTATGATTTCGCTGTACGCTATGTGGAGGTATGTCGCTGATGTGGCCGGTGAGTGAGGCTGGGAAGCAGGTTGTTGCGAGTGTGAGAAATACAGAGAAATACAGTTTTTCATCTTTTTGAGCAAAAAGGATAGATTATTTCTATAAAATACGGTATGATAGTAAAGCCTTTAAAGCGTGTATAAGCGAAGCAAGGTTTTAAAGAATATCAGAATATGCAAGAGTGGTGGAATGGCAGACACGCTGCTTTGAGGGGGCAGTGAACATTTGTTCGTGAGGGTTCAAATCCCTTCTCTTGCACCAATCGCGTTTAGAGCCTTTAAATTAAGGCTTTTTTAATACAAAAAAGGTAAAATGGTGATTACGATGTTATCCTTAAACTAAACCTTTGTAGATTGATACAACAATGGATTGTCGCTATGGTCAAATGGTTGGACTTCTATTATTTTGGATCAATAGAGAAGACAGGAAAAAGTGAATCAAAATACATATAATATGAGATGAATATAACCAGAGCTCTTTATATTGAAAGGACTCCGGTTTTTTAGAATAATTAGGTTTCAACACTTTTGCAAATGCAGTGGCAGTTGTATGAACTTATAAAGTTAAATCTGCTATAATTGAAATATGTACTGAAGAAATAGCAATATGAAGGCGAGTGAATTTATGAAAAATTATCGTTTATTCGGAATTATATACATACTGTTGTCTAGGAAAATGATCACTGCAAAAGAATTAGCAGATTATTTTGAAGTTTCGATGAGAACCATATACAGAGATGTAGAAACTTTAAGTTTACTGAATATACCTATTTATATGAGCAAAGGAAAAAACGGCGGGATCGGCTTGCTGGAAAATTATAAGTTTGATAAAACTTTATTAACGGATGATGAACAAAAATGTATATTATTCTCTTTACAAGAAACCAATGAGTTAAATATAGATCATCGCAGTTTATTAGCAAAATTGCAAAACCTTTTTAACAAAGAAAGCGAGGATTGGTTCGCCATAGATTTTGGCGTATGGGGTAGTTCATCGACCCATAAAGAGAATTTTGAGACCATAAAAACGGCCATATTAAAAATGAATCGACTTGAATTTATGTACTTCAATTCGAGTGGAACAAAAAGCATTAAGAGCGTTGAACCATTAAAATTATGTTTCAAACACAACAGTTGGTATTTGTATGGCTTCGATACTAATAAAAAAGATAATAGGCTATATAAGATTACAAGAATTAAAAATATCAAAGTTATGAATGAATCCTTTGAATATAAAGATAGAACCATGAAAGAGGACTTATATGATGATCCTAAAAATATGGTTCATTTGAAGTTGGAAATTGATAAAAGTTTATCTTATCGTGTTTATGATGAATTCGGAGTATCGTGTATTTCTGTGATTTCCGATGGCAAATATCTCATTGACACATATCTTCCGGAAAATGAATGGCTTTATGGGTATTTACTTTCTTTTGGTGAAAAATTAAGAATCCTCTATCCCAGTCATGTGAAAGAGATCGTAATAGATAAAATGAAAAGATGTTTAGAAAATTATAGGTAATATGACAAGGCGCTGTCATATTTCATCTGATATACTTTTTTAGAAAGTGAGGTACAAAGATATGTCTTTTGATTATAAGAAGGAGTATAAGGAATTTTATATGCCAAAGAATAAGCCAAGTATGGTTGAAATCCCCCCTATGAATTATATTGCGGTTAGAGGTATGGGAAATCCAAATGAAGAACATGGAGCCTATAAACATACAATCGCTTTATTATATGGGGTCGCATATACTATTAAAATGAGTCATAAAGGCAATCATAAATTAGATGGTTTCTTTGATTTTGTCGTACCGCCACTGGAAGGTTTTTGGTGGCAAGATGGGATGAATGCCAGCATTGATTACCAGAAAAAAGGCACACTACACTTTATATCTATGATTCGATTACCGGACTTCGTGCGCAAAGAAGATTTTAATTGGGCAATCGAAGAAGCAACGAAAAAAAAGAAACAAGACTTTTCATGTGTTGAATTTTTACCTTATGAGGAGGGAATGTGTGTACAGTGTATGCACATTGGTGCTTATGATGATGAGCCTAAAACGGTTCATTTCATGCATGCATATATGAAAGAAAAGGGGTATGAGCTGGATATAACGGATACCAGATATCATCACGAAATATATATCAGTGATCCAAGAAAATGTGATACGAATAAATTAAAGACAGTTATCAGGCATCCGGTTAAGAAAATAAAGTGATCGTTACGTATGGTTGGAAAATGGGAATGGCTTTCTATGGATGACAAAAACTAGCATATATAGGAAAACAAATGATACATGTACTTGTCAAGCGAAAATGAAAATGTCCCAAAAAAAGTTAAACATTAGCACCAAGAACACGGTGCTTTTGTTTGGCAAGATAAGCCTGAAAAGAAGCGTGC
>JAAWON010000041.1 GCA_022799495.1 Erysipelotrichaceae bacterium
CTCAGTGTCATTCCCATTATTAAGGAGAAAACCCATCTGCCCATTATCATTGACCCCAGTCATGCGACCGGTGATTGGAAACTGATTGAATCCATGTCCTTGGCTGCCATAGCTGCCGGTGCGGATGGTCTTATCATCGAGGTTCACAATCATCCTGAATGTGCATGGAGTGATGGCGCACAATCTTTAAAACCGGAGCGATTCGCAGAAGTTGTACGGAAAGGGCGTGCAATCGCACACGTCATCGGAAGGGATATGTAATGCTTCTTTATTTTAACCACTGTTCACATAAAACAGTGGTTTTTTATCCTTATTTCTTCCTTTATCGCCAACCCTCACATTTATATGCACTCCTTTTCATACAATTCTATCATGTATAGCATTCCTATATCGATATACACTAATAAAAATAGGATAATATCAATATTTTTAAAAATATTGCACGATTTGATAACTTTGTAAGAAAAAGAATATAGTATCATACATCCGAGGTGAGCATGGCTATGGATAATTACAACATCGCTCAAATATTAAAAAATGGTCTCTATCATAAGAAGATGAAACAAATTGAATTGGCTAAGCATCTGAATGTAGAAAAAACAGCCGTCAATCGTTGGTGTAATGGCAAAAGCATCCCCGATGGCAATACGTTGTTAAAAATCGCAGCGATTTTGGAAATCAGTTTAGATGCCTACATTAAGCAAGATGCCGCAATGGCAAAATTACAGAATCAACGGTTATTAGATACTTGTGATCGCCTAAAAAAAGAGATCGAGCAGATGGAATGCATCATCAAAGGAAAATGAACTAATAAGCCTATTGTTTGAAAAAATAGGCTTATTTTATAACTTTTTGATTGAGATGTAACATTTCGTATGCTATAATAACACCGCCGGATATCAATCCTTACTTTTGATGGATAAAGCAACTGTATCTTCCTTTGTCCATTTGTTAAGAAGGCTTTTCCCCCACCAATATATCCGGCATTTTTATATCCACAAACAAGTGTTCTGAAAGACACTTGTTTTTTTAGCAAATGAATTAACATAGTTAATTTATTAAATTATCCAAAGATAATTGAAAGTATCTCTTTTATAAAAAGGCATACATTCACTTTACTTTGGCCTACTTACCTTTGTTTCATTTTCATGAATGAAAAGACATAAAGACTCAGGCATGGAGCGAATGGAACGCACGCTGTTCACCCCATATTGTTTCAATAAGGCAAAGGGATAGCGCTCTGGCTCAAAACGAGCAACATACTGAATCCGCATGCGTCGCGGCTCACCTTCTGCTTGTATATCTGTTTCGACAATACGGCATTGAAACAACAGCGCTGAATAGGGGGCACCATAATAAATATACACCCTATGTCCAACTTGCATTTGACTTCCTTGTTTCCAAGTCAGTGTATCGCTTTCTTGAAAAGCGGCAATCACATCGAATACTTTAGGATTGGCAGGTAAAATCCATTCATTTCGCTGTTTGCTGGCACGATAACTCGCCTCCACATAGCGCATGATCTGATCATCGCTCAGCGTATCATCCAAGTAAATGGTGATCCAATGCTTCTTATTCATATGATAGGCTGGCGCAAAACCTTTTTCTTGCCAAAGCGTACTGCTCTCATGTTCATTCACCTTCACATTGATAATATCAAGTGATGCGGCAGTGGATTGTACCTTGGAACCGGCTACGTGCATAATGATCGCATACCATTTTTCACTTCCACGATGCCTGAATACTCCAGCATCCGGTGTACTGTCCCATAAAAATGCCGGCGCATCGTGATACAAAGCTGCGATGCGCTGTTCAAGGCGATTTGCTTGCGCACTACGAAATGAAGTTTTGATAAAACAAGCATCCCGCAAGGCAAGCAGTGCTGCAAGGTATTCCTCACGTATCCCCGCGCCATAAGTACCGCAATGTTCCATGCGAAAATTGATATATTCCTCCATAAACGCAGTATCGATCACGCGTCCGCTCAATGCACCATCTAAAGTGATCGTCCACTCCATCCGCATCCCTTGCGTTTGCATATCACGGCGATACACATAAGCGTCTTGTGTTTGCACAAAACCATAAGAACGCAAGGCATCCCATTGAACCTGATAGCCCTGAAACAATTTCATCTCATCGTTCATGTTCTTCCCTCCTTCACTCACTCACCGCTTCCTGATTCCTCATTCATTCCTAAGGAACTAACGCAATGCGTGCTTTATAATCCGGCATATGATACTCAATGATATGATAAAAAGCTTTGGAATGATTCGGCTGAATCAAATGGACAAATTCATGTAACACTACATATTCAATAAACTCCACCGGATAATGAATCAAACGCTTGTTTAGGGTAATTTGTTGCTTGGCTGGAATACAACTACCCCAGCGACTTTTCATCTCTCTTATTTTAATGGTTGGCATGGATAAGTGATAATCCGTTAACTTTTGATGTGTCACTGTGGCAATGTCTTGGAACACCTCCATGCATAACTTATCCAAAAAACGATTTAAAACACGCAACGGGTCGCTTCCTTCTCGATACGTAATATTGACAAAGTGATCCTGATAACGAACATGATGATAAGTCCCCAAAGTACTTTGAATGCGATACACTTTGCCAAACAGTTGAATAAATTCATTTGAAATCAGCACCTGCTCATTTCGCTGTTTTACTTTTTCCTGATGTTTTATAATCCAATTGATTTTCTCACTCACAAAGGCATCAATGCGCTCTATTGGTACATAAGCATTCGCACTGACCACAATTTCACCATTCTTTTCAATGTGCAAATTGATATTTTTTACCTGCTTGATGAGCAGTGTGTAGGATATCGGATAATTTTTACATTGAATCACCTGTTTGGATATGCACTTCATCACGGACCTCCTCAATATTCGCTTTCAATTTAATATAATTATCGCATATCGTAAAAAAAATACAATCATTTTTCCTTACTTTACAGAGGTAAGATGAGCGATGTAAAACTAATCATTTTTTGGTTTTCTTTTATGGGGTGTGCTACAATAAGTATGGTGATGCTATGAAAACAAACAATCCCTTTCCTTACAGTGATGACCATAAACGCTATCATACATGGAATTATTATCTGCGTCATACGTATCATACGAAAGCTTTTAAAGTTGCCTTAGACGGTGGTTTTACCTGTCCCAATCGCGATGGATTGCTTGGATATGGTGGTTGTACTTATTGCAGTGCGGCAGGCAGCGGAGATTTCGCACAATCTCGCAGCCAAGATTTGCTTACGCAATTTCGCCTTGGTAAAGAGAAAATGGCGCAAAAATGGCAGGGATTGGCCATCCCCTATTTTCAGGCTTTTACCAATACATATGCGCCACTGGCGCAATTAAAAGAGCGGTTTTTACCTTTTTTATACATGGAAGATGTTCCCTGTATCTGCATTGCGACCAGAGCGGATTGCTTATCACAGGACACGATCCATTTTCTGACGCAATGGGCACAGAAAAAAGACATATGGATTGAGTTAGGCTTACAAAGCATTCATGATGAAAGTGCTAAGCGTATCCATCGCGGTCATACCTATGCACAATTTTTAACCTGTATCGAACAATTACAGGGCACCGGGATTCATATTTGTGTCCATTTAATCAATGGTTTCCCTTGGGAAAGTAAGATGCACATGTTAAAGAGTGCCGCCGCATTGGCAAAACTGCCAATCCATGCGGTGAAATTGCATATGTTGCATGTACTGCGCGGTAGTAGTATGGCAAATGAGTATAGTTCCTCCCCTTTTGTGCTGTTAGATTTGGATCAATATGTAGAAATCGTCATTGAGCAGTTAGAATTATTACCACCGACAATGATCATACAGCGCTTGAGTGGAGATGGCGCCAAACAGGATTTGATCGTACCGAAATGGACCGCAGATAAAAAAAAGGTGCTCAACACAATAGATCGAACAATGAAAACACGCAACACATGGCAAGGACGTTGTTATCAAAAATAAAAAATATGCCTTATGATGAAGTGCACCCTAAAATTCGGACAAGAATGAGGGAGATTCAACTCATAAATAAAACACATTTTTTTACTTACATAAATAACATAAAAACAAAAGGCATTGATTCCTCAATGCCTGAATTTACAAATGGCGCCTACTGGTTAATTTGGGGGAGATACTAGGCCTATCCATATGGGTGGGGGAAGAAAAGATAGGCTAGGAAGGCGCCAAGTGAGGTGTCACCACCTGCAAATATAATACAATACTACGATATATATGTCAATCATTTTTTTTAAAAATTTTTACTTTCTATCCCTGAATTATGAATGAAACAAAATACGCTCGCGGTTAAGACAATAATCGGCATTCATTTTCACATCTTTGCCCAATCACAGCCAAATCAATAATTGATAGTATAAAATCATTAAGATACAAAAGAGCAACGCTGGTCTTAATGTCTTGCGGATCAGATCTCCCAATGATATTTGGAAATATTCGGCCGCTACCACCAAACAAACGTGTGTTGGTGAGACTAGGCTGGCCGCATGAGAGATGCACATCAAGAGAACCATTAAGGCAACTCCCCCATCCATGGCCGCAAAAGCAAGTGGTGTACCCATTGCGATAATGCCGCTGGTGCCACTGACGATACCTCCGATAAAAAATAACAGGACAAATACCAGCACAAGTGGAATCGGCAGCGTATTTAATAAAGCCGGAAGACTTGCCAAAGCACCGGTATAAGTAATGACTTCTTTTAAAACCAAAACCAAAAAGGTGTTCAGTAAAAGTTTTATCTCAAAAGCCGAACAAACGATACTGGATAATTCACGCAAATCAAAGCGATAAATGAGCGCTGCAATAGCTATCACAAGCAATACCGCAACCACCACGGAACATTGAAACAACAAAATCAGCGCCAAAATCAAAAATAATGACCATAAATGCTGAAACAAATGCAATAAATCCATTAAGCGATGGGCACTTTTGGGCGTGCCGGGATCTTTGGGTAAACGATGAATATAAGGATAATAACCCAATAAAACCAATACGGCAATTGGGATCAGCATCCGCGGCAGAAAATCATTCAACGAAACATTGGCTAAATTCGCCATCAATAAAACGCTGGCATAAGTAGGCAGAGTACTTTCTGGAATATGACGAAACCAACTGGTCACAAATGCCTGTTCCTTCGGCTCAAGATAATCCTGTGTCGCTTCTTTCACAATATCTCCGCATAGGATCATCGCCGCCGCAGACGGTAATAGTCCAATAAACATCGGTGCTCCTGCCGCATTGATACGTCGATTATGAAATAAGTTATTAAGATCACTCTGCGCATAACGCAACTGCCGGCGTGCTTCCAGCATACGCTGTAAAAAAGTGATGAGATAAAGCGAAATCAGAATATCCAAACTTCCTGTATTCTGAAACACGCCAAACACCAATGCTGGCCATTGAAATAAAGAGATCTGATACAAGAGCGCCAAAGCCAATAAACCAGCGCTGATTGCCTGCCAAAGCGGCCGCTTACGCCACAGCATCCATATTATGACCGCAAACAATACTGCCAATTTTAACAGATCCATATTGCCTCCTTACTCAATCAATTCTATTGACCGATTTTCATGTTTCGTTTATTATAACGATATGCAGAATAGATGTCAAACTTATGAACAGTTTAAAAAAACAACCTCATGGGACGCTTTGTTCGCTGATTCATAAAATGAAATGGGAGTGAAACAATGAAGCAATTACTAATGAGTGCTCGAATTGAATGGTTGGATCAGGCATGGAAATACTTCGTTAATGAAGCATATGTAAAAGCATTTGCACAATGCGATATCGAATGCATTGCTGCCCTCAGCGTATTGGACAGCGATGCATTGGCAGCCAATTATGATGGCTTACTGCTGTGCGGTGGTTATGATATTGACCCATCCTATTATCAGGCAAAAGCACACCCAAAGACACAGACATATGAGCGCAATGTCGATGATGATGATTTTCGCCTATTAGACAGTTTTGTGCGCGCAAAAAAACCAATTTTAGGTATTTGTCGCGGCTTACAGTTGATCAATGTCTATTTTCATGGTACGCTTTGTCAGCATTTTGAAGCGCAATCACATGAACTCACCCCACATTCGCATTCCATTCACTGCGCTGCGAACAGTACAATCCAGCAACTGCTTGGCAAAGCGGCGATTGTGAACAGTTATCATCATCAATGCGCCGATCAAATAGGGAAAGATTTATGCGTCAGTGCCGTTGCCCAAGATGGCCGTGTTGAAGCATTAGAACATACAAAACTACCCATTCTCAGCGTACAGTGGCATCCTGAGCGGATGGAACAAGATCCGATCATCCCCTACTTTGCGCAGCTTTTGCGCACGTATAACGAGAACGCAGCCAACGAACCAACAACCATAATAAAATAATAAATGAAAACCATGTTCCAAAATGATCAAAATCAATGACCTCACCCAGTTTGATCAAACAATAGGATACAAGCAGAGATCGAACAAAGCGCGCCCCACTATCACATAGAGCAAAGCGAACAAAACGCATATTGGTAAAACCAGCCAAATAAGCAAGCAGAAAATCAGGAATGGGAGTGATACCGCCGATAATGACAGCCCATACCCCATAGCGTTCCATCAATTTCTCCCCTTTTGTGATATCCTCGCTGCTGGCCAAGCGTTCAAATGCCTTACGGCCTAATCGTTTGGCAATCCAATAACCGATTGCTCCCCCAAGCAGCGTTCCGATTGCGCCGATCATTGAATACCACAGCCAACGCTGAGGTTTTGCCATCACCAGCGGAACTAACAGCACCTCCAATGAGGGAAGTGGTAAAAATGCCTTCAATATTGCATATAAAAATAATCCTATATCGCGCCATAACATAAAAAAATCCTGTATCGCCATGAAACCCCTCCGTTTCATTGTACGATACCGGTTTTTAATTTATGAGCAATTCACACAAGGAATCCACGATCAAATCTGCTTGAATGTGATAATTCTTTGCCTCACTACGATTATGAACACCGCTACATACCAAAATACTACTTACACCATTCTGCTTACCAAAGGCAATATCGGTGTCTAAATTATCCCCGATCACAACACACTGCGCTGCCCGCTTCCCCACATAAGCCAGCGTTTCCTCCATCATAATTGCACTTGGCTTTCCTATAAGTATACAATCCGTTTCACTTGCGTATATTAACATGTTTAATATCGCCCCATTGCCAATCAGAAAATGATCTCCTTGCGGAACGCGACGATCCCCATTGGTCCCAATGAACAGCGCATGGCGATTGCGAATAAGATTCGCCGCTTCACAATACTGCGTAAAATCCGCATGCCGATCTAAGCCGACAAAGACCAGTTTGGCCTGCTTGCGATCCATGATGAAACCGCCCTGTGTCAACGCTTGAGCCAAACCCGCTTCCCCGATCATGAATGCCCTACGCTCTTTCGTCACTTTTTTAACATGGGATACCGCTGCCATCGCTGAAGTAAAGAAATCCTCTTCCTTTAAATTGGCAAATCCCATTCGATGCATCTTCTCCATAATTTGGACAGGAGTACGCATTGCGTTATTCGTCACAAATACATAAGCTATGCCATGTTCCTGCAAATATTGGATAAACTGTGGAGCACCCGCAATCGCCTTATCTCCCTGAATCATTGTACCATCCAAATCAATCAGATAAGTTTTATCGCAATTTAGTCCCATTGTTCCATCCCCTGCTGATACAACTGCATCCAGAGCTGCGGCTCACACCACGGCTGATCCTTATCCTGAATCAAACATTGTACCAACATCCATGTCGCTACAATTTCCGCACTATATACACTGTTTCTCATCATACAACGCTCATCCAAGATAACCCCAAGCAACGTTTCACGATCATAAAACAACAATTGTACTTGTGCTTGCTTACGCATACATACAATGCGATAAACAATATCTGCACACTGCCATTCATATTCCGTATGCATCATATGCAAAGCCCCCTGTTTTCCCTCATATTGAAAAGACAACTCCCGTTGTCGGCGAGTACGTAACAACGCAAAGCCCTTCGGCAGTGCAGCACTGAAAAAATCCTTACCAATGCCATTTTCCAGATGAAACATCATTTTCCCCTGTTCTTTGATGACTTTGCCACGATAAATCGCTTGCTCACCATGCAACGCAAGCAGCGTATCTCCTTGTATCCTAACGGTGTATTCTTCCATGTTTGTACCTAATCCTTTATCATTATTTTATCAGTTTTTTCGCATTTGGCAACGCTTATTTCTCTGTTTGCTCTGCTTGTCTCATTACTCGCAGATACAGCCATATAACAAACAACGGTGCACTGATAAAGGCTGCGACCAGATAAAGTGTCGCATCATAACCGAGCGCTGCGGCCAAATTAGAGGTAATCAACGGTGTAATCAGGCCGGAAACACCGATAAAAATTCCCATTGCAAACATTTGGGCACTGCTGCATAATTGCTTTGGTGTAACTGCTTGAATTAACACCTTGCTTGTCAACAAGATAATCGGCAGCGTTACCAATTGTAAGGATGCTGCGGCAACAATCGCCCATTCATTCTGCAAAAAAGCATACAGTGCAAACTTGATTCCATACATCACCGTACCAAACACCAATAAAACCTTTGGCTGAAATCGTTTCAGCAGTTTGCCGGCAAATAGAAACAGCGGCACTTCCATAAAGGACTGCAATGCCCATTTAAAACCAACCACCGCACGACTTGCCCCCAACTCCAACATCTTATCCACCACCACATACTGATCTGCCGTACCGATCATATAAACCAATAGATAAATCAACACAAGAAGTAAATAGGGACGATTCTTCACTAACTGTTGGAGTGATGACAAGTGAATCGTTCCTGCCTGTTTTTGAACATCCCGCACCAAATAAATAAACAAGAAATTCAAACCGCTCACAACTGCCAATGAAATCATCAAGGCGCCATAGCCAAACGCATCACTCAACCACCCGGCGAAGGGCGAACCTAGCGTCAGCCCCAATGCCCCAAAACAGCGCAGTACCCCATAATGTTCCCCATCCGCCTCCAACATCCACGTCTCATTTAGGCCCATAATCACCTTAACCATACCACCACTGAGTGCAGCACTGACCAGATGATACCAGAACAGTTGATTGCTCATCCAAAACAACATCAACCCACTGAGCAAAAATAACACATAAGCTAATGTAAAAAAAGGCTTGATATGACGAAAGCGATCACAGAGATAGCCAAACAGAAACTGTCCGATAATCGCAATACATGCATTGGCAGCCAATAGATAACCGCGTTGCACAACATCATAACCAAGTGTACTCAAATATGGAATCATCTGTGTATTTACCAAGGAAATTGCAAAAAAGGAGAGAAAATTCAAACAATAATAGTTCCATCTGCGCATCATATCACATCCCATAATGCTAGTGTGGTAAAAAAATAAACTGCCATACCCTTAAAGTAGAATATGACAGAGAATATCAAATAGAAGAATAACAACGTTCCTCCGTAATAATCAAATCCAACAACACATCATGGGACTGTGCAATGATCTCATCACAGCGCTGAAATTCATAAGCAACACCGATTGTTTGCACGTTACAATTTGCCAAATAACGATCATAATACCCTTTACCATAACCAATGCGCAAACCGCTGGGATGAAAGACCACAAGCGGCACTAGAATGACGCTCAATTCATTAGGCGCTATGCATACCTCATCGCTGGGTTCCCATATTCCAAAGCGTGAGCGTACCAATTGTGCTTGGGGATGATAGCGAACAAACTCCATCTGTGTATCCGTACATACTCGTGGCACGGCAAACTGCGTATGCGTATGCAAACAATCATACAAAGAAGAAAGATCCACCTCATTGCGAAAGGCCATATAGAAACCAATCTGAGCTTTGCCTTTCACATACGGCAGTAAACGCTTTACAATTGCTGCACTTTTCAGCTGCACGGTTGCTTTGTCAAGGGCAGCACGCTTTGCCAAATAACGAGTGCGCAACATTTGCTTATCCAATTGAATCACTCATATCCAGTTTCAATAACTGATTCAGTTCCACCGCATACTCCATCGGCAGTTCTCTGGTAAACGGTTCTAAAAAGCCCATTACAATCATCTGCGTTGCTGCTTCCTTACTTAAACCGCGGCTCATCAAATAGAACAATTGTTCTTCAGAGATGTTGGAAACAGTTGCCTCATGCTCAATCTGGGAAGTTAAATTTCGGGTGATATTGGTTGGTATGGTATCGCTACGGGATTGATGATCCAAAATCAAGGTATCACATTCTACTTTGCTTTTGGCGTGATGGGCATTTTGACCATGCTGGATCAAACCACGATAATTCACGGCTCCACCATTGCGTGATACCGATTTGGATATGATCTGCGATGAAGTATAGGGGGCGATATGAATCATCTTTGCCCCTGTATCCTGAATTTGATGTGTTCCTGCCACTGCGATGGATATAGTGACACCGCGTGCCTGTTCCCCTGCCAAGATACAAGCGGGATATTTCATCGTCACATGAGATCCGATATTGCCATCAATCCACTCCATCGTTCCATAGGCGTCGACATGCGCTCGTTTTGTCACTAAATTCAGGATATTACCCGACCAGTTTTGAACGGTGGAATAGCGGCATTTCGCATGTTTACCGACAAAGATTTCCACAACAGCCGCATGCAGCGAATCCTTTGCATAAGTCGGAGCAGTACAGCCCTCGACATAATGAACCTCTGCCCCTTCATCGACAATGATCAATGTACGTTCAAATTGCCCCATAGATTGCGAATTGATACGAAAATAGGACTGTAACGGCTTTTCCAGTTTCACTCCCTTTGGGATATAAATAAAACTGCCACCGGACCAAACACAACTATTCAAGGCTGCCAGTTTATTATCCGTATAAGGTACTAATGAAGCGAAATAGCGACGAAATAATTCAGGATGCGCCTTTAAGGCACTGTCCGTATCCAAAAAGATAATCCCTTTTTCCTTTACTTCATCTAACATATTATGATAGACTGCTTCACTTTCATATTGGGTGGTTACACCGGATAAATACTTGGCCTCAGCCTCAGGAATCCCCAATTTATCAAAGGTATTTTTGATCGTTTCCGGCACCTCGTCCCAACTGTTTTCGCCTCGCTCACTCGGCTTGATATAATATGTATATTCATCAAAATTCAATTCACTTAATTCGGGTCCCCATGTCTGCATTGGCATTGCACAAAACGCATCGTAGGCTTTCAAACGAAAATCGAGCATCCATTGCGGCTCCTGCTTGATTGCGGAAATTTCCTTTACGATTTCTTTTGTCAAGCCCTGCTTGGTTTTGTATACAGATACATCTTCATCATGAAATCCGTATTGATATTCCTCTTGCTGTAACAAGGATTGATCGCTCATAGCGTCTCCTCACTTTCCGCCAACAGCGCCTTCACTGCCCGCCAACCGATCGTTGCACATTGAATGCGATTGGCCTGCTTGCCTACGGTATGAAAAGCAACCGCCTCTTGTAGCAGTTCTTCATCATAGTTTTGTCCATCCACCATTGCCATATACTGCGCAATGATTGCTTGCGCTTCCTCTCTACTTTTTCCTTTTAACAGTTCACTCATAATCGAAGTAGATGCAGTTGAAATCGTACAGGCTACCCCATCAAAGCGAATATCTTCAATCACATCCCCGTTTAATTTTACTTGTACTGTAATATCATCAATACAAGATGCTGATGCCATATGTTTGCCATGATATTCAGGATCCTCACATAGTTCATGATTGCGCGGATATTCATAATGATCCATAATGATGGAACGCAGCACCATCGGATCTTTTAATAACTCGGACATAATGAAACCTCCTTAAAAATAAACATCGAGACAACTCTGCATATTCGCATTGGCACACACCGCCAGAAAGCGATCCGCTTCTTCTATCGTATTATAAAAATACAGTGATGCCCGTACTGTCGCACTCGTATCCAAATAATCCAGCAGCAATTTCGCACAATGCTGACCACTGCGCACCGCAATGCCATTCGCATTGAAATAGGTTGCCGCATCCTGTGCAAATACATCTTTTACATTGAATGTAATAATGGCTCCCTCACAATCGGCATTATACACGATGATATGATCCATTTGCATCAATCCATCTATGATATAGCGATGTAGCATCTGTTCATGGGCATGAATCTCATCCATACCAATGGTTTCCAGATAATCAATCGCCGCTTTCATTCCCAATACGCCCTCGATATTCGGTGTTCCACTCTCAAATTTAAAAGGTGGATCTTTTAACAGAATATTGCCACACATATCATAGCGCGCATTGCTACCACCTCCCCAATGCAAAGGCATCATTGCATCGAGCAGTGCATATTTTCCATACAAAGCGCCAATCCCGGTCGGCCCGCATAATTTATGAGCGCTGAAACTAAGGAAATCGCAATCCAGTGCCTGCACATCAATCGGCATATGCGGTACACTCTGTGCCCCATCCACCACCACAATAGCACCATATGCATGTGCCAAAGCACAAATCTCAGCAATCGGAGCTTCATAACCCAGTACATTGGAGATCATTGCCAGAGTGATTACCTTTACCCGCTCACTCATGATGGAGCGCAGATGTTCCATATCAATGCACCCATCCTCACGAAGTCGAATGAATTGCAGCTGTGCTCTGCGTTCTTCACATACCTTCATCCAAGGCAAAACACAGGAAGCATGTTCACTTTCACTGGTCAACACAATATCACCCGCCTGCAAAAACATACTTCCATATCCCTGCGCCACCAAATTCAAACCTTCACTGGCGCCGGAGGTAAAGACGATTTCCTTTGGTTGCGCATGTAGAAAAGAAGCGACACGCGCCCGTGCACCTTCAAATGCATGATCCACTTGATAAGAGAGATCATAATCCCCGCGATGAGCATTGCTGGTCATATCCGTATAATATTGAGCGATCGCATCCAATACGCAATAGGGTTTAAACGTTGTCGCCGCATTATCCAAATAGATGAGCGGATGCGACTGCATCGTTTTACCGTTCAGCATCGGAAAATCACTGCGAATGCGTTGTATATCCATCATTCATCACCTTTTCTTCAATTTCCGCGCGCAGCTGTATTTGCCATTCTTCATTGTCCAACAATTCAGCGATTGGCATCAAATAACCATAGGTCAATAAACCAAGTGCCTGTGCATCGCTGAGTCCGCGTGAATGCAGGTAATACAGCTGTGCTTCGTCCGGCTGTCCCATTGTAGTCGCATGAGACGCCTTCACATCATTTTCATCAATATATAGAATAGGGACTACTTCACTGCGCTGTTTTTGCGAAAGCGTCAACACCCGACTCGTTTGATGAGAGGAAGAACCATATGCGCCTTTGACAATACGTCCACTAGCCCGCATCAGATAGTCCCCATGTTCGCGAACTACTGCAAAATTTTGCATCACAGCTTCACTATGTGCCGCATGATGCACACATTCCATTGTCCAGTGCTTCCATCCCGCAAGACATGCACTCCATAATTTTACCTGCATGCCGCTAGCCGATAATTCACTTCGTATATGATAAGTAGATGTCTGCTGTGCAAGATCCCCAAAACCGATCTGCGCCTTCGCATTTTGCGCACCATTCACTGCCACATCCATATTCAACTGACCATGCAGGCGATTCCAAAATAAAATCTGCACATCGCAATTCTCATGCAAATTCACTTCACTGTGCAAAGTTAGTTCTGCTCCATCATATGCAATCCAAACGCAGGCGTGTACGCCAGCGCCTACTTCAATGCGCAATCGCAAGTCTCTGCAATCTTGAAGCAATACCTGTTCATTGCCATCTTGGTGCAGGAAAATTGTCTCCTCCCGCTGCTTTGCTACAATTCTCATTGCTTCCTCCCATCCGCTTTCACTGCACAACTACCTAGCACAATACCACGCGGCTGATTACTTGCTTCTGCTTCTAGTGCAATACCCAAATCATTTGCCAGCCAATCATAACCCTCTGCATCAATTTTTTTAATTAAGCTTGCATCATCATTCGCAACAATTCTGCCATCCATCAAAACATGTGCATGGGTCGGCTGCAATAAATCATAAAAACGCTCATAATGGGAAACCACCAATAACCCCATCTTTTGTTCCTGCTGTAAATGGGAAATCTCTTGTGCCACCAGTTTCAGCGCATCCACATCCAAACCGCTGTCAATTTCATCCAACATGGTCATGCATGGCTTTAACAGTTTCATCTGCAATATTTCGTTGCGTTTCTTTTCACCGCCGGAAAACCCCTCATTTAAAAACCGATGCGCCAGATCGCTTTTCATATCCATATCTTTAATTGCCTGTTCCATTTCACGAATGAAAGCAAATAGAGAAATCGGCTGTTTCCGCCGTGCATTGATTGCTGAGCGCAAGAAATCCGCATTGGTGATACCACTGATTTCACTGGGGTATTGCATCCCTAAAAATAAACCGGCCCGACTGCGTTCATCCACGCTCATCTCTAGCACATTGCGCTCATCCAAAAAAATACTGCCTTGGCTCACTGTATATTTCGGATTTCCCATAATCGCAGCCAACAGTGTTGATTTACCATTGCCATTGGGCCCCATCAGCGCATGTAATTCCCCCGCTCGTATCGTTAAATCGACTCCTTTTAATATTTCTTTGTCCGCTACTTGAACATGTAAATTACTTATCGTTAATACTGCCATATCATTACTTCCTTTCCGACTTCTCAATTTGTTACTATCATACCAAAAAAACAGTTTAACTACAATGAAAACGCCTGAAAAGCACATCATAACCTAATCAATTCCCCACGTTTTTATGTTACCAAAACAAAATATTCATACGAAGTAAAACCATTTGACTCATGTTGATTCAGGTAGTTATGGGAGATTAGAAAAGCATTATGGGAAATTATGGTTCTTGTCATGGAAAAATTGCTTTTTGCCTCAATATATCTTATAATAATAAACGGACTTATTTTTATTTGATATATA
>JAAWON010000004.1 GCA_022799495.1 Erysipelotrichaceae bacterium
AGTTGCCACTGGGATCATGGCTCGTCGCTTCGATCACTACCTTACCGATTTGGGTATTCATAGAGGCATTGAGAATATGAACCAAGCCATCCGGATCGACACTGATCACATCGGTTGGACTACCTGCCTTTAATTGATAGGTTACTGTGCTTCCGGTTGGATTGCCGGTTGTATAGACATAAAATGTCTGATTGGATTGATACGTTTCTTTCAATGCTTCATACTTATCACCGTTTTTTGGTTGCTCTGTCGTCAAGGTGGAATCGGTTGTATAAATGAAGTTTTGTGTTCCTGCGATGACAGTAAGTGTTAATACCGCTCTAGCGTCTGCTTGACCACTGGCGCCTTGTTTCGTTGCTTCTATCACCACCGTACCTGTTCCTTTGATTGTGAGTTCCCCGCTGTTTGGATTCACATCAATCACATTGGTTGGTTCTCCTGCTTGAAGCGAATAAATTACAGGATTCGTATTGGTGCTACCTTTCACCGTCGCAAATACACTGGTATTGGTATCGGTGAAATTTATTGTTTTTGTATTGATCACCGTATTTGAGGTTTTATTTTCATAAAACCGCAGATCTTCTGAATTGGCCATCTCTACTTTGATCGTTACCGGTATTTCTTGTGTGCTCCACTGGTCACTCACCGTAACTGTGATTTGATAGACTCCAACGGTTGAAGATAAGTCAACTACAGCCGAAATCACACCAGAATTTGGATTTACGCTGAAATAGGCATGATCTCCTTCTGGTTTTAAACCATAACGATAAGTTGTACCACCGCTTGTCACTTGATCCGGTGTTCCCATACTTCCGACTATGGTTCCTATCATACCTCCGGGAGTGATATTGGTATCATTCGTTTTAAAGGTAGGCGTATTTCGATCAGAAGAAGCGGCATCTGGAGTTACACTTCCATCCACCTCACGATAGATAACAATTTCTTTTGTGGTATCTGCCGGCAAGAAATCATTGTATCCACTGCTTGGATCATCATCCGCTGTCGCTTTGATCTCCACTTTTCCAAAACCGGTACCGCCGCTATAACTGATCGCACCGGTATCAGGATCAATATTGATTAAACCAATACTGCCGCCACTTTTGCTATAGGTCACTTTTGTACCTTGTCCGGGAGTAGTACTTGCAATTTCGCTCCATCCGGCAGTAGCCTGAGCAATCGACTTCTTCGTTACTCCCACATTATTGAAAGCAACGGATAATGTGGTCGCATTTACTACAATATGAACTGTACCGCTTGCTACTCCACCAACAGGATCACCATTCGCATCAACAGCACTCACTTGCAAATAATAATCACCTGCATGAAGGCCATTTGCTTCATCAACCACAATTTGATTACCTGATAGACGAAACTTTTGATAATCAGCACTATGTCCCGACACGCTTGTATCACTAATTAACGTATAGGAAATCGGCGCTACTCCACCGTTGCAAGAGATCATTGCCACGGGATCTCCTTGGTCTACATTCACTGAGGTAGTTAAATTCGCATTTCCACTCACCGAGATATTTATTGGTTCCACGATTTCTAACGATAATGGTGAACTGATTAAACTACTGTCCGCAGGTGTAATGGAACTCTCATTATAGGCTTCATTTACCACTGCGATTTTATAGCGTCCTGTCGGAATACCACTCAAATCAAACGCATATCGTGAAGTACCGTTCGCAGCAGCCAATGGCTGATAATAAACAAATTGACCACTATCATTAAAAACCAAAGCCGAAATTGTATAGATGCCGCCATTTCCATCATTTCCTGCATTCGCAGACGCATTGAGATAAACGGTACTATCTTTCAGCACTTTACTGATTTGATTGTTGTTTTTGTTTTCAATCGCATTGAGTTGTGCAGACATTGATGAATTTTCAAAGCGTGTTTTCATAGAATCATTTTGACTGGAAGTGATTTGACCGATGGTCGATGAATTACCCTTAGAAACAGAAAAAACAACATCCGATAAATCCCAATATACAAAAGGATGTATTTCATTGGTATTTGACATCAAATCATAACTACTTATCGTATGCCACCACTTCTCTCTGGTGCCATATACAGTCCCCATCCATCCTTGAAACGTAAAAATCGGATCTGTCCGTGAAATTCCAAGTGCATCGAATTCCGCAACTGTTGGAAGAAAAAACTGAACTTCGTTGGGATCTTGTTTTTGATAGTCGCCAGTACCCCATGAAAGATTTATTGTTCGAGGAACTAAGATTCTGCTTTCCAACGGATAGGATATCAGTCTGTTATTCAAAATATCAACGACTGCTTTCATTTTGGAATTTCTATAATAGAAAAGTGCCATATTTGAAAGGTCATCCATGGCATTAGTTGATCCCATAGATTCTATTGAGGCACTCATCCAAGTCTTACTTGTGGAATTATAAACTAACAACCAAGTGAGAGGTTGGCTCGTTGTACCTTGGATATTAAGAATGAACTTATCTCCCTTCGCCAATGCCGAGGTGGATAGACCTGCTGGTGCCTTATTCACTCTGCCTGTTAGATTTCCACCTGACTGATATCCACCGGCCGCATCCATCTGAAACGCATAATAGCCACATACAATGGAAGAAACACTAAGCAATGTAACTGCTAATATCAGTAATCTTTTCCACATAACTTATCACCCTCCTCATTCTCTATCCAACTTCATGCGAATAACATCGAGAGTCTAATCCTACACAGTGAAAACCACAAAGATAGATATCAAAAAAATAATTTCATGTGCACCCACCAAAGTATCCAAGACTGATCTCAGATTATAACTCTGACACCGCTCTATATTGAAAAGTTTTAATAAGTTTCAAAAAAATACCAAAAATTTAATCATCCTTACCGAAAAGGACAACAACAGACAAAAAATGCCAATCCATCAATAGGAATGCTCATAGCACATTTCAAAATCAGCTGCCCAATGTTCCCTCACTAAGCGCTCATAATAACGTGAACCACTTTGCCGCAACTGCTCATAGAGAGGAAGGACTTGTTCAAAATCGTCTTTGCTTTTTAATTCCATATCCTCTTTGCAGCAAGCCCAATCCATCAGTGTAAAATAAAACTCGCGATCCTTTTGCTTTTCTGAAAGCGTTTGATGTTGGGATACATTGTTCGCATAAGCGGGACGTGCATCCTGAAAAGCAAGATAAGCCATTGTCGCAAATCCACAAACCGCTGTACTTAAAACCACACAAGCGCCATTCAAAAAAGCGTTGTTATAATTTGTACGCCATTTCAATTTCGGCAGAAACAATGGTGCCGGAATCACCACCCCCTGCTCATACAGATGCAAAAACAACAGGGATAATGATGCCCCCTCCAGATGAAAATCCAATTTTGTATCATTCGCCGCTTCATAATCCAAAATCATCTTCTTTAAATGATTTTTTCCATACATCAGCCTTGTCTTTACTGTGCCTTCCGGAACTTCTAAAACCTCCGCCATTTCTTTCATGCTCATATGTTGAAAATAGCGCATGATCAAAACTTCACGCTGAGATATACTTAAACACCCCAGCATTTCATGAATGATTTGCTGATCACTACGTTCATGCAAATTCGCTTCCGGCAACATATATCTGCGCTCCTCATTCACATGGTATTGATACCATAAATCATCCCGATCCAAATCCACATGACGGCGGGAGCGAAATAAGTTCTTACATTTATTGATCACAATGCGATTCAGCCATGGCTTGAATCTTTCTGTGTCCTGTAAACTACGGATGGAACGGCGTACCTGTAAGAAAGTATCCTGCAAGATATCCTTCGCATCCGCATCACTGCGAGTCAATTCATATGCGATAAAATAAACCAGGCGGTAATAACGTTCATACAGTTCATTAAACGCATCTTCACTACCGGATTGTACCGCATGTATGAGCGCTGTTTCTCCATGGTCTGCCATCATCACCACCTCCTATTTTAAATCATATATGAATTAAATGTTAATGTCAATGCGAATATTTTTAATTTTTGTTTATTTTTAATTATTTTATTATATTTTTGCGATTTATTAGTAAACTATTAGATTATATAGAAAGTGTCATAAGATTGAACCGTGATTCTGTTTTCGATCATCTCATAAAATCATCAGTGAAACAAATGAAAGAATGCGTCTTTTTTAGGGCAAATACGACATGTAAAAGCGATTTTCTGATACAGTGAACCAAGCCATGCGTAACTCTGTGGGAAATTGTGGGAAATAGGGTTAGAACAATAAAAATTCATGGCATTTCCAAGATTTCTATATTATAATAAAGGCCAATGAGGTGTATAATTCATGAAAAAGAAACCAAAACGCCGTTATACTCGGCTGATTGATTTGATATGCAATATCATTTTATTGGTGCTTTGTCTCAATACAATCGGTAAGGCACTTAGTTTGGCTATGTTGCCAACCAACTGGCTGATCATGATAATTGCGATTCTACTACTCATCTTTGCGATATACTTTGTATTGATGCTCAAACGATTACCGAATTGGGCTGTGATCGCCAAACGTATCGTATTGGTGGGATTATGCTGGGGCATTTGGTTTGCCGGCAATACAATGGGCAATATGGATGCCGCTGTAACCCAGATATCAACACCGGAGGCAGCGAGTGACGTCAAGATTTATGTTTTGGCACATAAAGACAGCGCGATTCACACCAGTGAAGATTTGCGTGGGGCAGCGATCGGAGTTCAAAATGGCACAGATGCCGCATACAGTGCTTATGCACGCCAACAGTTGGATCAGACAATGGCCGATCAAATCATCTATCAAGAAGAACTATCTTATGCTTCCTTGGCTAGTTTATTTCTAGCCAATATGCTGGATGGGATGATTATCTCCGAAGACTATTTGAATATGCTCAATGCCAATGAGGAATCCTTTCAGGACAGTTATCAGATTATTGAAACCTATAAACGGCAACGTATGGATAGCGGGGTTGGAAACAAAGATGTGACCAAGGAAGGTTTTACCTTGTTAATCAGTGGTGTAGATGAAATGGGCGCAGCGGATATGACGTCCTTGTCCGATGTCAATATCCTATTATTTATCAATCCGATTACCAACTCAATCACTATGCTTTCCTTGTCGCGAGATTCCTTGATGCCACGCTACTCTATGAATCAAGTGAATGATAAATTAACTCATACCGGATGGAATGGCATTGAGGATACCAAAAAGACAATCGAAAATTTCTTTGGCATTGAAATCGACTATTATGCCAAAGTATCCTTTTCCTCCTTGATTGCCATTGTAGATGCGATCGGTGGAATTGATATAGATGTCGAAATCGCCTTTAGCGAACAAGATGAAAACCGCAGTTTTGCGGATGAGGATTTGATCACTTTAGAAGCCGGCTTCCAACATATCAATGGCAAACAGGCACTTGCTTATGCCCGCCATCGCAAAACCGAAGGGTATGACACGGCCGGTCGCGAACGTGCACAAGAACGCATCATCAAAGCGATTATTGATAAACTTTTAACCCCGGAAGGAATTACCGTTTATGTGAATCGCTTGATGGAAACAGTACCAAAGTATGTCGTTACCAGCATGCCCGGAAAACAGATCACTGCGTTTATCAAAGGTGAGTTAGAGGATTTAAAACCTTGGAGTATCCAATCCATCACAGTCGAAAACGGCATCTTCGATACACGTGCTGTTCCCAATATTCCCGGCGGCGCAGATTGTTATTTATGGAATCGCTATGACTATGCACATGTGCTGGATGCCTATGAGGCCAGCAAGAAGGTCAATGACTTCCAAAGTTTCAATTTTAATTTTCATGAGTATATGAAATATTTACCTGAGCCTTCCGATAACCCCAATATCGTATGGGATTTCTTGGCGATTGATCCGCATTAAATAACAAAAGGAAAATGAAGCACGAAGTGAAATAAGTGAGAAGCACAGTGCTTCATTTTTTATATATAAAATCACAATAATTATTACATAAGAGTTTATAATCCTTGTAGTAAAAAGATCATTTATGCCCATAGAATCGCTAATCTATTACTGCCGGTTTTATCGTTATGTTCCATATCTTTTTGTAGCGACAATATGATTCCATCCGCATTCTTTCATCCCAACAAATTTGTAATTTTACCTTTGCGCTATTTACGTTAGGTAGAAAAAAAAGTATAATTAAGTAGTAATTGTGAGGTGTGGATATGGAACAAAATACGGAACCAAATACGGAAATCCGCAAGGATAATGAACCAATGGAAGATGAACAAGAGCCTATCGCAATAAAGACACAGGAATCCGATCATCAGGATACATCCTTGCCAGAAACTACTGCAATAAATGAACCAAGTCATGAACCAAAACATGCCAAGGCAGAACCGCAAACAACACAATCCCCATCAGCCAAAGCAGATGCGTTACACAGCGAACCGCCACATGAGGAATCCTTCAAAGAAAGCGAGGAGCCTGATGTCGCAATGACTGATGGCTTTAACTATGAGCAGTTTCATAATGAACTGCTTTCCATTATTGAAGAACCCTGCATTCCTCAACCCAAACAAACGGAAACAACGCATATACAAAACGAGGAAACTGAAGATGAGAGCAGAGAACAAATAGAAGACAGTTTCACTTCAGAATCAGAAACATTCGACACTGAAACCATAGAAGAGACAAGCGAAGAACTCCCACCACAAGACGAGTCCATAACGGATCCTGTCCCTGTATCAACGCAATCGACTCGAATGAATTGGTGGATGCATCAAGGTTGGGATTATGGATTATCCTTCCTGTTATTTGCGCTCTCTGCTTTTCTCACCTATCGCTTATATGATCTTTCTTTGTTATCCGGTTGGATTTGGAAAATCGGTGTTGTCTTATTGATTATCAATCTATTATTCGCGCTCACATTATTGCGCAAATTACCCAATTGGCTAATCTGGTTGCGCCGTTGTATCATCCTATTATTGTGTGCACTGCTTACCTATGGAACAATCTTTGCGAATACCCTGCAAGAATCTTTAGAAGCGATTACGAAGCCGGAAACCGCAACGACCATCAATGTATCGCTTGTGACAAAGCGCGATGGTGGAGCAATGCAGCTTGCTGAACTCAGCGGCAAAAAAATCGGGATTCAAACTGCCAATGATAATGAAAACAGCAGTTATGTGAAACAACAATTAAGCAAAGAAAGTGACTTAAAGAATGTCACCTATGTGGAGGAAATTGATTACGACAGTCTTTATCAACAATTGATGAAGGAAGAAATTGATGCTTTGATCATTACCGATTATTACTTCAAAACACTGCTAAAAGAGCATTATCCTACCATAGAAGATGATATTTTCATCCTAAAAAGCTACCAAAAAGAAAAAAGTGTAAAGCAATCTTCCAGCAATAAAGATATACGTTATGAAACCTTTACCGTGTATATTGCCGGTGTGGATGAAGGGGATGATCCAAGCATTGATGCACGCAGTGATGTAAACATCGTCTTGATTGTCAATCCTTTGGCCAATCATATCAAAATGGTTTCCATTCCCCGTGATTCTTTTGTCCCCAATCCAGCATTAGGCTATGCCAATGATAAATTAACTCATTTGGGTCTCAATGGCGTAGAAAATTCCATGGAGGGACTCGAAGAAGTATTGGGCTTTGAAATCGACTATTATGTGAAACTGAATTTCTTCTCTGTCATTGAAATTATTGATGCGATCGGTGAAATTGAAGTAGAGGTACCGATTGCCTTCTGTGAACAGGATGAAAATCGCAGTTTTGCGGATGAAGATCTCATTTGTTTGAATGAGGGCAGACAAACCTTAAATGGCAAACAGGCGCTTGCTTTTGCCCGTCATCGTAAATCCTATACGGATGTCATGCGTGGCAAAGCCCAGCAAGAGGTTATCAAAGGCACGATCAATGCACTGACAAGCACTGCCGGTGCCCTAAATATTAATAATGTTCTAAAAATTGCATCCAAGGCAGTAAGCACCAATATGCCGATGGAACAAGTGACGAACTTTGTCTCAGCACAGTTGGACAATTTGAAGCCTTGGACAATTGAATCAATCATCTTGGAAAATGGAGTGGATGCCTCACTTGTGACCGCAAGCATGCCTAGTGTGGAACTTTATGTGATGCTTTTAAATCCGATTGATATTCAAGCGGTATACACAGCTTACCAAGAAATGATGAATCAAATGGAATTTGCATCCTTTACGTTCCATTTAGATCATTTAGAGGATCGAAACGCTGAATTACCTTATAATCCAAATATTCTTTGGGCAGGTTCAGACACCGGCAATTATCATCTGCCCGACAGTGAACAAGCACCTGATGATACCATAGATGTACCTGATGAAACACAGCCGGATCAGCCAGAAACACCAAGCATTCCGGATAGTGAACCGGAACAACCGGATGACAATGATCCCAGCACACCTACGGATCCGGATCAGCCTACCAATCCCGATCAGCCAACCCCTGATCCTGAGCCTAATCCTGATCCATCCCCTGATCCCAATCCGGGGGATGGAGGCAGTACTCCGCCCAATCAAGGTGAAACAAATTAAGTAAGTTAAACCATAAGCATACAATAAAAACCATGAACCAAATTGAAATGATCACTTCCAATGGCTCATGGTTTTCTTTATTGTTTTTTTGTTTTCTTTATTGTTTTCTTTATTGTTTTCTTTATTGTTTATACTCGTTTTTTTATGCTTGTGTTGGCGTTGGCTCATCCATCTGACAACGAATATGGCGAATCTGTTCCAGCACCTGTTCTACATTGGCAGAAGGCAGCACATAGGCATCTAACCACAAGCAGTGTTCCTGAACACGAAGATACGCAGTGATATGCGTATGATCTTCCTGTGCTTTAAGCATCACGCTCCCTTGAATTTGCTCATCCATAAAGGCAAAAGGTTCTTCCTGCATCGCATCATTTGTCAGAAACTGCTGCTCCTTTTCCTCATCATACGCTACTGTATGCATGCGATACATCCATTCCCATGGAGATGCCTCATCGTAATATGGGCCGATGATATATAAAACATCACCATCTTGTTCTAAACTACACTGGGCAAAGCCACTGGCCTCAATCCACCAGCACCCAAAGGGAAATTCTACCATGCCCTTGCGATAACCGATCGTCGTCACATCACGCATCATCTCACCTGTATGGATCAATGCCTCACGCCCACGCACATTACATAATTGATGATATTCATGCAAAGGCAGTGGCAGGCTTGCATCCTTGGCATAGGCAAGTTCCACCAAATCAATGATCGTATCCGCCTGTTTCATCGTATATTCATTCATATTGGAATAAGCGAACCAGCATTCCTTCCATAAAAGGCTTAACGCGCTATTGCGATAAAATAAGGCATCCCGTTCCCGCTCATTCCATATAAAAAAACGCTGTGCCAGTTCATGTGGTGTACTGTGGGTAAATTCCTCTATACTGATATACCCTAACGGTGTCACCAACTGTCCCGGTTGTTCCATCGGCTTATAGTAAGTGAGTGGCCACGCGATACATAGTGACTCCATCTGGGTGCTGTTTGTTTCGATATAATTGCCCAAATCTCGCAGCCAACGTTCAAATACACCACTGCGCAATTGCTCAAAATCTCGGGAATTATAATAGTTGCTAGGATCTGTTACACTCAGGGGTATTGGACTCATTTCAGCGATCTTAGCGAAAAAATCACAGACAAATGCATGATAACCGGGGCCTGCCACATTGGTCTGAGTGGCAATGCTGAGATAAGGCTCTAGATAATTGATCTCAATAAATCCTTCCGGACATACTTCAATCTGTGCATACTCCTCAAACTCTTCCATTTTTAAATGCCATTCCTGAGCAAGCTGGGCAATCATACGAATAAATCCTTGAAAATCGCTCGCTTCCTCCAATTTTCCTTCTGCGACTACCTCAATAGCCATATCTGCTCCTCCTTTCAAAAAGGACAGATGCGCTTAATTCGCTCCGTCCTCTACTGCGATTACTCGATATACTCCATCTAAATTGATGACTTGAACTGCCATTGTACTCTTTAGCCCATCTACCGGCAATTTACTATCCGCATATTTCAATGTCAACTGAACGATAAAACCATCATACATCAACTGGCCATACGGCAGTTGTTCCTCATGTATATCGTTCACTTCATGCAGGATGACATTGGGCAGATCCTCTTTGCTGTATTGGGTAATCACTGCCTGATAATTATTATAATAATGCATCATCGCATAAGCACGAAACGCCTCTTGTTCCTCCTCAGGCAGAAACATCAGACCACCGATATCTTCCTTCCCGCTTTTCTGATACAACGTAAAGAATTGATAGGCAAAATTCACCGCGACAAGTTCCGCAACTCGCTGCGCATCACCGTTTTCATTTAATACCTGTGATAATTCATTGTACACCTTAATCTGTTCCTGGGTAGGATTGCTTGGTGTCGCATACACCGCATTTTGAATCAGCGTGTATTCCGTGTCTTGCACTTCTGTATCCTCTTTCGAACAGCCACTTGCCAAAACACAGAAACAGGCACAAAGGCATAACAGGATTTTTGTCATTATTTTTTTCATACTGACCTCCGACTCAACAGTATAAGTATATCACAATTGCGACAGCTTTTGTATGTCTTTTACATAATCCGCCAATGCTTTTGTATAAACTCCTCCCCCTTGGGCCAAGTGCGCATTCCCACCACCCCGCAGTTCAAAGTCCGCTGCGAATTGGGCAAACACATTGCGCGCATCCACATCACTTCCTTGTGGAGAACTGATCACCAAATGACACTGATCAAATATCTTTGCCAATAGGATACAAGGCTTATGTAGATGCTGGGTGAGATACTGCGCTGCCTGACTCAGCGATTTCGCATCCAAGTCATCAAAAATGCGTACAATGGTAGATGCATTCTCATCTTGATAACGCTCTGCCAAAAGCGCAATATACTTCTGTTTCCAAAGCATGACATCTCTGTTCAGTGCTTTTTGTTCATTGATGATTTGCTGGATACCGGTATTCAGATACAGATGCGACAGCGATAAGCTTTGACATGCTTCATCCAATACTTGATAACGTTTATTGACACAATCCAATAATTGATCACCGCATAGATAACGAATCTTATACCCTCTGCTTGTTTTCTCATAACCGCTGATAAAAACCATCTGAAGATAGCGAAGGCTAGGCACATGCATACAGCCGCACAAGTTATAATCCAATTGTGCAATTCGTACCACCCGTAATGTTTCATGATTCGCTTTCACTAGTGGCACATGCCGGAGCGCCTCCTGTTCACTTGGATATTGAATTGTCACTGCCAGATCATCGCGAATAAAGCCATTGCACATAACGCTTAACTCTGATGCCATCTTATCATTGAAATGATCCAAGTTAAATTCAATCTCATTCTCCTCATCCCCCACATGATGTGAGATGGTATCCGCATGATAGATGTTGGCAATCAATGCCGAAATCATATGTTGGGTTGTATGGATCTGACATTTGCGAAAACGCTCATGAAAATTGATGCTCATAAAAGCCTTTTCCCCTACTTCAAGCGGCTCTGCCAATAGATGCCATTGCTTGCCATCCGCCCATTTCATCGCCAATACCGGCTGTTGATTGATGGTACCGATGTCTTCTGCCATGCCGCCCCCTCCCATATAAAAGATCGTCTCCTTAAATGCATGCCAATGGTGATCATTCTCTGCGCACACCGCACTGACACTGGTGGTATATTCACTTAAGAAGCAGTTGTCCAATAATTGATTGATCATATTGCTCACCCTTTCTGAATTTCATATGATGCACATACAAATCCATATTCTTAGCATATTGTATCATACATTTCGATGCTTTTGACAGTGATGAACTGTAATTCTATGGGAAAGAGATAGGAATCTGCTAAAAACATGATATAATATGCGTTAGTCAACCGAAGGATGAAACAGGAGGAATCACATGAATCAGATCGCAGATGCATGGCAAGATTATGAATGCTTGGATATTGGCAACAAGGAAAAACTGGAGCGATGGGGCAATATTGTATTACGCCGTCCCGAACCACAAGCAATATGGCCAATTCAAGGAGAAGATCCATTATGGCGTCATCCGCATGCACATTATCACCGTGCAAAAAGTGGTGGAGGCGCTTGGGAATATCATAAGCAGTTCCCAAAAAGCTGGACCATCCGCTACAAAGATTTATGTTTCAAAGTTTCCCCGACCGGTTTCAAGCACACCGGCTTATTCCCGGAACAAGCTGCCAACTGGGATTTTTTACGTGAGCAGATCAGCCAATGTGATGAAAAGGTGCGCATATTAAATTTGTTTGCTTACACAGGTGGTGCCACAATGGCGTGTGCCAAAGCAGGTGCTGATGAGGTGGTTCACGTAGATGCCAGTAAAGGCATGGTACAATGGGCAAAGGAAAACATGGCATTATCCAATCTGAGCGATCATAAAATCCGTTTCATTGTCGACGATGTGTTTAAATTCGTAGCACGTGAGAAACGACGTGGAAGAACGTATCATGGCATCATCATGGATCCGCCCAGTTATGGTCGTGGTCCCAACAAAGAAGTGTGGAAAATTGAAGAGCAACTCTATGACTTTATTCTGGCCTGTCTGGATATTTTAGATGAACATCCCTTGTTTTTTCTGGTCAACTCCTATTCCACCGGTTTTTCTCCTACATTATTAAAACAGTTACTTCAACTCAGTATTGGTAAAAAGTACCCACAAGGAGTGATGGAAGCAGGGGAAAACAGTCTGCCGATCACCCGCAGTGAGTCTTTATTGCCATGTGGCATCTATGGTCGCTGGGTGCGTAAATAAAAAAACAAAGTCAACACACCAACGTATTGTCTTAAGATAGTGCAACTGTTTTTATCCTATTGAGCAACAGTTATACGGCATGGAAAAAGCCAACAGCATGGCGCCATTATAGCGAAATCTGTGAATCAGGTTTCGCTTTTATTATTCGTGTATTTACACAAAATAAATTCTTCGCTACATCAATACCGAGAAGATAGATATACAAAAATACCATCAAACACATCCATTTTATTCACCTTTTACTATACCTTAATATATCGTGTTGCCCTTGATTTGCCAATTCGTTGTATCATACCGCTTTTCACCATAGCACCAAGAACAACTTCAACAGTAGTTGGACTTACATCAGGAAGAATCTTACATATCTCCGCTTTAGAAATCGGTGTTAGACTATTTAATACCGTAGCCTCAATACGGCCTTTCTTTGTAATCTTTTTCCCATGAACAACAGCGAAGCGCTTGTCAAGTTCCTTATAGCACATATAAAGCATAGATAAAAAGTTTTCGATAAACGGGAAATAACTGTTTTCACCGGATTCCCAGCCATTGGAAGATTGAAAGAGAGATTCATAATAATATACTTTGTATTGATTGATCTGTTCCTCAAAGGATACATATTTTCCTGCATCAAAGCCATTCTTGTATAAAAGCAACAAAGAAAGCAGACGTGACATTCTGCCATTACCGTCTCGAAATGGGTGTATACAAAGAAAGTCCAAAATAACACAGGGAATTAATAAAAGTTGATTTATATTTGCATCGCTGCGAGCCTCCATATATGCAAGTTCTAATTGCTCCATTGCTTTCTCTGTTTCAGATGCGGGAGTAGGGTGGAACCGAATGCGTCTATTGCCATCAGTGTCTATCTCTAAAATTACATTGTCATCAGTTTTGTAGCGGCCACCATATTCATATCCGGCAAAAGACATCATGATTTCGTGCAAACGAAGTATATCGCGATTTCTGAAATCAATATGTTCAAAGCCTAAATGAATTTCATTTAATGCATCCCTATAACCTGCGATTTCTGCTTCATTATGATTAAGAGGGGCGCTATTTTGATTTACAATGGCGGCGATACGTTCGTCACTTGTAACAATTCCTTCTATCGCATTAGAACTTTTAATAGACTGCACCTTTGCGACGGCTTCAAGTTCAGTAAAAATCCGCTTGTATTCGTCCTTTCGTACACCTGCCATAGTCTTTAGAGAAGATATGTTTGCGGCTAAATTTACCAGATTCGCAGGTAATAAACCGTTATTTAAAAAAGAATAATCAAATTTCCTCATAGAATTCCATCCTTTCTGCACAAAATCATACTATAGTATATGCAGAAAAACAAGACATCTGGCATATTTCTGCATAAAAATTGCTTAATAATATGCAGGTAATGTTAAGTATACAAAAATTGTCATTCTTTTATCCTATAGATAAAGCGCTTATCTTTTCAGATAGAAAACGCTGTTGGCATCCCCTTTTAAATTGGACTTTGGTACGCTAATAGGACAGCATGTCAAC
This sequence comes from Erysipelotrichaceae bacterium, assembly GCA_022799495.1. Taxonomy (GTDB): domain Bacteria; phylum Bacillota_I; class Bacilli_A; order Erysipelotrichales; family Erysipelotrichaceae; genus C-19. Next base: position 14,361 of record JAAWON010000004.1, read on the forward strand.
GAATCCTCTTGAACGTGTAAATAGCGGATAAATATTATGTTTTTAACCGCACTTTATAAAAATAATCTATGTTCGTTCCTTTCCCTTATTGACATAAGCAAAGATATCATGCTCATTATTTTGACTCTTGTAAACAAGTGGATGAAACCGATTGAAATGAATCCATAGGATGTCGCATAATATCAGCGTATGCAAGAAAAAATTCAATCACAAAAAAACAGAAGAATCCAATCTTTCATTATAGAATGGAATCCCTCTGCCTTTAAGGTAAGTATGGTAATTCTTCTTACGCCTTGAATGATTTCGTTCAAAACCTGCTTTTGACATCCTTGTAACAAATACTAATCATTACGCAAGGCTGCGACAGGATCTTCCTTCGCTGCCTTTTTGGATGGCAATAATCCACCTAATAAAGTTAAAATCACGCTGAGTAACACCAAGATAAGTCCTGCCACCGGCGGTAAATACGCATTGATATCACTGTTTCCGGCAAGGGCGTGAATAAATGCATTGCCCGGTATCAGCAAAAGCAAAGTGATCAAAATACCCATTGCGCCGGCCGTAAAACCAATGATAAAGGTTTCCGCATTGAATACCTGTGAGATGTTTTGTTTGGAAGCACCAATGGCCCGTAAAATACCGATTTCCTTTTTGCGTTCCAAGACGGAGATATAAGTGATCACACCAATCATAATCGAAGAAACAATTAGCGAAATTGCGACAAAGGCAATCAGCACATAGCCAATGACATTGATGATATCGGTCACTGAGGACATCAGTGTACCGACAAAATCAGTATATGTGATCACTTTGGATTCATCCGTTGCCTTCATTCTTTCATTATAATCATCCAGAATGGACAATACCTGCGCCTTACTTTCAAAATCCTTAGGATACAAATCAATCTGCGTGGGTTCATTGAAATCCGCGTAACCTAGTTTTTTCAGATTCGTATCATAGGAGGTGATCTCACGTGTCATCATAGTGGTAAGCAATTGTGCCAATTCTTCCTCACTCATATGAAATTCCAAGGCATTGGCAAATGTCTGTGCATCAAAATGAATCGCCTGTGCAAACGCTGCGCCAAGCTGATCCATATGCGATGCCATGGCTTGTTCCAGTGATTGTGCCATATTGTCCATGGCTTCACTCATATAATTTTGTAAATAAGCATTCAACTGCTCTTCCAACTTGATTTCGCTCATCAATTCCTTGAAGGCTTCCATGATAATGGCTTTGGCCTGTGGGGAATTGAGATAATCACTAAAACTGTCATTGAATGCATTCAGCATCGGTAAATCATTCACTTGTGCATAAGCATCATAGCCACTCATCAATGCGGCAATCAATTCACGCATGATTTGCGCTGTCAGTTGCGGATCATTACCTGAGGCGATGATTTCACCCATTGCCTTACCAATCAATGCTGTGGCTTGCGGTGTTTGTAAATACGCTTGAAATCCCGCTTGTAGACGATTGATATCGGCATCCGGATGATCCTTGATATACTCCTCATAGCCTTGTGACAATGCGCTGATCAACTGTTCTATCTGCGCATCATTGATATCAATTTGTATATTGGCAAATAGTTGTGCAAGATCCAAAGGCGGCAGTGTAACTTCTGCCATGACATCACGCAACAACGCAGAATCTAACATCAATTTGCTAGGATCAATTTGAAACGCTGATTGCAGGAGTGCAGTATTGATTGAGAACAGGGATTCCATACTGAAATCGGAACGCTCCCGATCATCAAACCCTTTACCGGTAAAGACATTGATCTGGGGATGATCCAGTTGAGCACGCACAATATCACTTGCCTGTGCTTCCTCAATCACATGCGTAGTAAGTTCCGCCGGATAACAAAGTCCCATCCGTAACATCGTCGCGTTGGCTCCATCCTTAGGCTGCACAATCCCAACGATGCGCAATTCTTCACCGTTTTGAATCAATTCACGCATATAAGCACGATCATCTGATTTATCCGTATAAACACCATATTCCTCATCATAAACATAGTAATCTGCGGCATTTACTCGCTGAAAGGTAATTCCCAAAATCTCATCGTAATCATAAGCTCGAATATCTTCCGGTGCCGCCACTGCCTCCTCGTTCGCAAACTGTTTAACCATTTCATCCAATTCCTTGGGATCACGCAGTCCTAACGTATAAAGTAAAAGATCACTCATCCGTCCACTTTTAGATAATACCAATACGCACTCTTGATAAGAGGTGGGCCAATGCCCTGCTTTCACTTCATATTGGTTCTCATATAGGGAACGATTTGCCGGCATCGGAAAGAATACATCGGTGCTCATCATCATGGACATCATGGAATTACTGCTTGCGGAAGATCCAAAACCTAAACTTTGAAAAGAGGTATCAGGATGAACCTGTCGGTACTCCTCCTTCTCTAAGCGAAAGAGCTGTGGCATGATATTGTATTGATACTCAATCGCATTGGTATATCGGTTGATATCATTGTCAGGTTGTTCTAAAAAGCGTTTAAAAGCACCTAAATCATTGGAGCCTATTTTAGAAAACATCTTTGTGACCATCTTAAGGACAGCCACATCACCTTCCTGCTCTTCATTGACTTCTGTGCCCTCTTCAACGACGCCCATCATCATGGCACTAATATCAATACCGGTGCTTTGAATCTGTAAAGGATATTCCGAAAGAGTATCCTCTTCGATGGATTTGATATAGGCATTCACTCCCGTAGACAAAGAAAGGATGAGCGCGATGCCGATGATACCGATGGAACCGGCAAAGGAAGTTAGAATCGTGCGCCCCTTTTTGGTTTTGAGGTTATTAAAACTCAAGGAAAGTGCCGTTAAAAATGACATAGAGGATTTACCCATGTTTTGGTGAATGGGTGGCTGTGTATCATCGTGTGGGGTATAGGGATCGGAGTCATCCGTAATCTTACCATCCTTTAGTCTGACAATGCGAGTCGCATACTGTTCGGCCAATTCCGGATTATGCGTTACCATCACAACCAAACGCTCCTTAGCTACCTCTTTTAATAGGTCCATCACCTGAATGCTGGTATCTGAATCCAATGCGCCGGTCGGTTCATCCGCCAATAATATATCGGGATCATTCACCAAGGCTCTAGCAATCGCCACTCGCTGCATCTGCCCGCCCGATAACTGTGCCGGTTTTTTATGACATTGTTCCAAAAGGCCAACTTGTTGTAAGGCATGGCGTGCCTTTTCTCTACGCTCCTGTTTGGAAATACCGGAGATGGTCAAAGCCAATTCTACATTGGCCAATAAGGTTTGATGTGGAATTAAATTATAACTTTGAAAGACAAAACCGATGGTATGATTGCGGTAGGAATCCCAATCTCGATCCTTGTACTGTTTGGTTGAGATGGAATTGATGATAAGATCTCCGCTATCATAGCGATCCAATCCGCCAATGATATTCAATAGTGTGGTTTTACCGGAACCACTCGGCCCCAGAATTGCCACAAATTCATTATCGCGTAAATTCAAACTCACTTCATCGAGTGCCTGTTGCACCAGTTCGCCGGTTCGATATTCCTTCTTGACTTCCTTGATTGAAAGCATCGCCATCACTCCTTACAACCCTTTACTAATGGTAACTATTATACTAAAGATACAACTGAAATAACAGTAAAACGCCGTTTTTTCCATGTTGGAAACCACACGGAATGAACGGACTTCATAAATCTAAAGCATCGTATTCACGACAGTTATATCATATTTTCAATCGCACTATGCTTATCTTACATTTTTGATTGTTATAAAAAAATAGAATACCGTTTTCAAGAAAATGAACAAGCCATCGTTTCCTATTTTCTTGTAGGTTGATACCAAGAGGAAGATCGAAAATCTACTCTCGCCTTTTTCAAATGCAATTCCGCTATCCTCTTATAAAAAGAAAATGGTACAGCGTTAGCGCCCTACCATTTCCTATATCATCATTCATCACTTAACATTGGGTAAAACAAGATCAACGCAAGACCGCATAATCCAACTAAACCATAGACGATGCGTGATAACAAAGTCATGGTGCCAAAGAGCCACGCAACCAAATCAAATTCAAACAGCGCAATGAATCCCCAGTTCAAACAACCAATAATTGCGATTGTCAATACAATTGCTTTTACAAATTTCATACCATTTACCTCCTGATTATTCCCCGCCCGGACCATCATGGCGTTCCCGTTCATCGGGATAATATTTTAAATTTGCGTTGGTCCATTGATTATTGCCGGCGTCTTTTTTTGCGTCTTGTACCTTCAATAAATCTTTTTTCTGTTTCTTCATTTGATTACCTCCAATCCTAGTATGTCTGTTTTTCGTCATTTTATCATGGCACAAACACGAATGATTGGTATCTATGCCAATTCCACCTACACAAGATATCATTACCTTACGCAAGGCAAAAAAGCATTAAACGCAAGTTTTTGCTAAATTCGTGCTATAATAGAAATGACAAGGCAGAAACGAGGTGAAAGAATGAAAACAATCACTTATCAGGTTTCCGGAATGATGTGTGCGAATTGTGAAAACAGAGTATGCAAGGCATTAAATTCAATGGAAGGTGTCATAAAAGCCCAAGCGGATGCCAAAACAGGCACGGTAAAGTGCGAATATGAAGAAACCAAGACCAATGAAGCCGCAATCAAGGCATGCATTGAGGAAGTCGGTTATGATGTTATCATGTAATTCTCCAATTTAATCAATGAAGCCCTATTCGTATTGAATAGGGCTTCTTCTTTGACTTGTTTCACCATTTAACCATCATAATACTGAGGCTGAACAAATTATCAATATAATCTTTACCATCCTTTGAGATAGATCTATCTCATAATCAAATGGCAATCGTCACACTTGTTTGTTGGCAGTTCATTGATTCTTAAATTTATCTATTTGTTAGATTAAGCATTGTTTCTTTTGTTTCTCATAGACTGGTTATAGAAAATCTCTTTCTCTCCCAAGTTTTTAACAAAAACAGGCTCCTCAAGATGTTCAAGACAGTAGTTTGATATATGTTCTTAATTCATTCTGATTACTTACTTTTTATGATATTAAGTCCTCAATCGCAAAACTCTCCGTTTTTAAATCACAATAATACCTACCCTTGCTGGCAGTAAATTTCAATACACAATAATCCGGATCCCTCACACCTTTCCTATAATAAATGATATCGCCCGGAGACCAAAGTTCTTGCTTGATCTCATTATCATGCAAGACTTCCATCGTACCAATCAGCATAATCCCCTCATATTTGAAGCGTCCCTTGTTGAAAAAATAAATACTGGCCTTTGGATTTTTTATCAACTGTTGCGTGCGCAGCGCAGATGTATTCGTACTAAAATAAAAACAATTCCCCCTCAATCTTGCTTGGCACAAACATCGCTTTCATATTTGGAAAACCTGCTTCATCAACGGATGCAAGCAAGGATACTTTTTGTTTTTTAATAAAATTAATCAGGTGTTCTCTAGTTATCATTGGTATTTACCTCCTCTTTCGTTTGTATGCAGCGTATCAATCAAGGTTTTTAGGATACGCGCAAGATACCTTTCAAACTGTCTTTGTTCTTCTTGCGAAAAGCCTTGATAAAATAATTGATTCATTTGCTGGGATACCTTTTCATATGTCTCCTGTAAAGATTTTGCATACCCAGTTAATGACACAAGCACTTGACGGCGATTGTTTGGATTTATATTTCTTTCCACTATTCCTTTTTTTACCATTCCATTTATAACAACCGATACAGTATTTTTGGCAAGCGATGTTTTTTCACTTATTTCACTGATTGTAAGATGATCACTTTTCCATAAAATAAAGAGAATACGCCCCTGCCCACCGCTGATTTCAATATTGTGTTCAAGCAGATAATGTTCAAAAATCCTATCTTGCAGTTGTTTGATCTGTGTTATATAAAAACCGCCCTTAGTCTCCAAACGCATCACCTTAATTCCATTTAGGATAGTTCTATATAGAACAATTATATAGAATAATTGAACTAAAGCAATATCTAATGGGAAAACTTCCAATAATTTCATCTCAATCTATTCAAATGATAGACAAGGCCTGTAACCCTATCCATCATTCTTACTGCACGAACACTCACCGCTCCCCCTGTTTCCTTTGCCAAGCCAATCGCCCAATACCACATTAATCTCCCAAGAAAAACCAAAAAAGCGAAAATACATGTTTCCAATTATGTAAATATTCTATATAATTATATAGAAACAACACAAAGGAATGATAGTATGAAACGAAATAAACTCATACCGGGACTCCTCCTCTGTCTGCTCATCGCTACCTTTACCATTACACATGGTGCCGATGATACCTTCTATGTCGAGGAAATCAATGCCGATGGCACAACCCGTGTCATTGATCAAGCAAAAACCTACATCGTCGCAAAGGCAAGTTACGATGCCCATGTCGCAAATACCAACAACATCCAAATTCGTCAAGGCGATACGGTGTGGAAGATGAAATACGGTGTTCTGTTATTTCAGACTAGCGATACCTGCGATTATAACGTAACCTATCAAAGCGATAACGGCTCCGGTTATACAAACGGATGTTATGGAATTGATGCGGCTTATATGGGCTCTTCCTCCCCCGGTTATCTGGATTTCTATTTATCCGGTGTCTATGGCAGTGCGCAAGAAGGGGATGCGGCGCTGATGCCGATTGAAACCGCACCGAATGTATCCAATTATCGGGTAGAAGACAATAAACTGTATCATCAGATCAAAACAGATATGTCTCATCCTTATTATGCATCTGTGATTTACCTTGGCGATGCTCCGGACTATTTGACCAATGATCAGGAGTATTATTCTTATGATGGACATTACTTCTATCCTTACGGCGGTGATTTTTCCGGTTTTCATGAGATGTGTGATGATTTGCAGGATGGAACCCATAGCCATGCGATCAATGCCGATGAACCGTTCTATCATTATTTTCAATATGCATCCCATCGCACGGCAACGAATTACAGTGAGGAAGAGTTGCGTACTTATATCGAGGATCAACTTCATATCAAGGGTTCTCTTACCACCTATCATAGTATTGGTACATCCTATCATGGGATTTTAACGCAGAGTCTGCTTAAAAACAATATCGCTCCCTTCCTGCAATATCAGGATCAGTTTGGAGCCAATGCGATGACCATGTTGGCACTGGCAATGAATGAAAGTGCGACAGGACGCAGTTATCTCGCTTATTCTCGCAATAATCTATTTGGCCATGCGGCATTTGATTCAGCGGTGGAAGAAAATGCATCACGCTATGACAGCGTATCCAAAAGTGTTTATTCTCACGCCCTGCATTACTTACAAAACGGATATTTTAATCCAGAGAATCGCTCTTGGCATGGAGCTTATTTCGGCAATAAAGCAAGCGGTATGAATGTCTCGTATGCTTCCGATCCTTATTGGGGAGAAAAGGCAGCGCAGTATTATGTACGTATGGATGAGGCTATGGGTGGGAAAGACTGGCAGGCACACCCACTTGCAGTTCCCACATATCCACATGAAATTTCTATATATAAAGAAGCCAATACAAACAGTGAAGTATTGTATACAACCGGCAGTCTGAGTGATTTTGCCTTTTTGGTTCTGGAATCAGACAAGGATGGTTTTTATAAAATCCAAAGTGATCCGGCTTTGAACACAGGGGATTCCTATTCCTTTAGCGAAAGTGTAGGATATATCCAACAAAGCGATGTGCGCTTGATCGGTGAAGCGCCTAAGCACTCACCACAGCGTTACACCATTCGCTTTGACGCAAAGGAAGGTCACTTTGAGGATGGCTCTTCTTCGCTTAACCTATCCTGTCGCGAAAATCAGATTCCCAGTGTTGTCGCACCAATTCAAGAAGGCTGGCTGTTTATGGGTTGGAATGAGGAGGTCATTGCGGCGAATGGCAATCGAACCTATGAAGCGCAGTATGCCAAAATTCAGGATATTGAATTAACACCGGTACCCAAACAAGAGTATCATGTAGGAGAGCAGCTAGATGTGAGTGGCGGCATACTGTCGATTACCCTCGCCCAAGATGTGGTAAAAAACATTCCTTTAGATAGTACAATGGTCTATGGCTATGATCCTGAAACAAGCGGTAAACAAACCATTCATATCCGCTATCAAGGGGCAACGCTTTCCTATCCGATTGAAGTTAAACAAGAAGATGCGGCAGTTCAAAGTTCAACGTTGCCGCGGATTCAATCCATATTGGAGAATTACTCGATATTTGATGCATTGAGCGAAGAAACCACAAATGAGTTGTTGGCAATAAAAGAAGCCATGGATTATAGTGGCATCCCCGATTTAAGCAATGACGGTATTCGCTTGCTTGATACCTTTATCCAAAAGGCATATGGTTCTTCCCTACAAATTAAAGTATCGGATGATGGAAGTGGCGTCAGTGTATCCGGACTTACGATCGTCGCTCCACTTTCTAAACCTTCCATTTTCCCTCAATCCATCAACTTCTCACTTTCTAAGGGCATCGCCAATGAAAAGGAAGAACTGTTGAAACAGGTAGCATTGGGCAATGGATATACTTTGGATACTTGTTTTTCCTTATCCATGAGCGGATATGATGATGAGGCAGAACTGCCCAACCGTCTCTTAATTGCTTATCCTAAAAATCAGGAATTGCATGAAAATGCTCATTATATGTTGCTGCGCTATGAAAATGATGAGGTTTATCAAGTACCAATTTCCCAAAGTGAAACGCTGTTAAGTTTTACAACGGATCGCATGGGTGATTATGCACTGGCATATCGTCCAAGCAATCAAACTTACAACGGAAACGATATCGTGGAGAATAACTCTGTGGAAACCAATGGCTGGTCATTGATGGACTTTCTATTTTGGGTAGGGATCGGTGGTGTTATCATCGCCTGCATCGTGTTTACGATCATGGTCAGAAGAAAACGCAAACACCAAAAAAATCAGACACCGACGCAAAAAGACCCACGCAAAGGTAAAAAACAGCGCAGACGCAAAGGCAAAAAAGAAACAATGGCAGAACAAATGCCTGCACAAGAAATGCCTTATCAAAGGCAGGGACAGGATCCCTATTATAATGATCCACGTTATCAGGATCCTCGCTACCGACAACCATATTCCAATCAAGATCCTTATGGCAATTATCCCAATTATTCGCAAGAGGATTATAATCAGCGCCGTTGAAATAAGATGAAGCAAAGAAAGATGAAATGGCTTATGTGTGCGTAACATTTCCTCTTTCTCTCATATAAGATCAATGATTGGATACAAATCATTTAAAAGAAAGGAACACGTTATGGAAAAAAGAGACCTTACGATTCGCCGCTTGGGTGCTGATGATGCACAAGCGGTATTGGACTATATGAAAATTATCGGAGGACAGAGTCATAATTTAACGTTTGGAGCTGAAGGATTACCGTTTCATGTCCAAGCAGAAGCAGAGTTTCTAGATCGTTATGCGAAACATCCCACGAATGCGCAATGGGGTGTATGGGATCAAGCAGAACTGGTCGCAGTTGCCTCCTTTGATACGCAAGAGCGCAAACGCATGGCACATCGGGGTGAAATTGCTTTGTCTGTTCGCAAAGATCATTGGCACTGCGGCATCGGTACGCTTCTTATGGAGACAATGCTTGCCCATGCCCACACCATCCCTGCCTTGAATATCCTCACGCTTACTGTTATCACCGATAACACACGTGCCATTGCACTCTATGAACGCTTTGGCTTTGTCATATGCGGCTGCTGGCATCGCTTCTTTTGCGTGGATGGTACCTATTATGATGCTTATTCTATGGAATGTGATCTGAATACGCAAAAGAATCTATAATTCAGCTAGTTTTCTTTCTATCTTACTCCTAATATACTACTATTTTATTGAAATTATCTCTTTTATCATTTATGAAAAAAAGTCATGAAGACGATCCTCCTCATGGCTTTTTTCATAACATCATTTCAGTAACATCATCGTACTGATCGGAAAGGTGATATGAATCGTAGTACCAACCCCTTCCATGGAAGAAGCTCGCAAATCCAAATTCAATTTATCACACAATAACTTGCATAAATACAATCCCATTCCGGTCGCTTTTTCATTGATCCGTCCATTTTTACCGGTAAACCCTTTATCAAAGATTCGCGGTAAATCGCTCAAGGCAATTCCGATCCCCTCATCCTGAATGCTTAGGGTCACACTCTCTTTGCCTTTTTGTGTTGTGATATGAATACAACTTTGATCCTCACTGTATTTCAGCGCATTGGATAAGATCTGATTAAGAATAAATTCCAACCATTTCGCATCACAGTATACCGTTTCATCTAAGTTCTGTGCATCCAGTTTAATCTTACGGTAAATAAACTGCTTGGCATGTTTACGAATCACTTTATTCACAGTCGGTTGTAAAGGCATTTCCTTAATGAGATAATCCTTTTCCAACGTAGTGGAGCGGGCATAATACAGCGCCTGTTCCACAAAGTCCTCTACCTTATCCACTTCCTGTGCCAAATCCTGTGTCAATTCATTTTCATGATTGCTCATCATCAATTTTAAGGCTGCCAGGGGTGTTTTAATCTCATGAACCCACATCTCAATATAATCGCGGTAATTCTCCTCCCGTTTACGATAATCATTCACATGTTCCAACATGCTTTTGTCTGACTGCCGCAATACATCATACAAAACCGCTCCATCCATGAACTGTGGTTCCTCCATAATCTCACTCACCAAATATTTTTGATCCAGTTCATCCATAATCTCATAGAGGGAAACATAAAAACTTCTGCGTCTCATATATTCCACCATCATAATAGCGAAAGATTGGCTCCAAAACAACACACTGACAATGATAATCAACTCTGTCTTACAGCGCATCGCACTCATAAATAATAAGATGATAATCCATAGAATTGCGCCTAATAGTAACAGATACGCCTTATCTCTCACATAGCGACTAATTTTCATAGATGATATACCCCATCCCCCGTTTTGTCTGAATCACATCATCCAAGCGCAGATACTCCAATTTTTTACGCAGGCGATTGATATTCACGGTCAACGTATTATCATCCACAAATAATTCACAGTCCCACATATGTTTCATCAATTCCTCACGGGATACAATGCTATTTTTGTTTTGAAAGAGACAATGCATAATGCGCAACTCATTCTTGGTCAAATCAATACTTTCCCCATGATAACTCAATGTGCTTTTGCCAATGTCCAAGGTGATATCATTGATCATTAACTGATTGGCACTACTGCTTTCATAGGCACGATGCAACACACGTGCAATACGGGCCAATAGTATTTGCAGGTTGTATGGCTTGGTGATGAAATCATCCGCACCTAGATTCATAGAGATTAATTCATCCATATCGGAATCGCGACTCGTTACAATGATGATTGGCAGTTCTTTGTTCTCTTTGCGCACCTCTCTACAAATATAATATCCATCATATACCGGCAGATTGAGATCCAGCAACAATAAATCCGGCTTTTGTATACGGATCTGATCCAATACATGTTCAAAGTCCTCAACGCCGCTACATGCGTATCCATTCTTATGTAAAAAGTCACATAACTCATTTCTGATTTTATCATGATCCTCAATTACCATAATCCGATACATCTCAATTCCTCCTTTGCGAATAAAATTCAATCTGTTCATCATTTGCACTTATCTTCATGTAGGATGCATTTTCTGATATCTTTGTTTTTACCTTCATCCAAAGACGCACTTATTATACAAGAAAATAGATAAAAATAACAGCGAATGCGGCTTGTTTTTCTATCACGCTTTCTCTCATCATGAACCATGAGAACACTTATGAATCCTTGATCCTGATCAATTTCCTTGTGTCAAAAGGTACACCTTGCAAGATGAGTGACAGAACAAATAAAATGTATGCTTATAAATAAAAAGTACGCCTTTTAAGAGAAAAAGCGTATGTTTGTTTAAGTGTACATTTTAGGATCAACAATGTCTATTTTGTATCCTTGACATATTTTACCATGGGATGATGCGCGAATGCAAGTAATAATTATTATCAATCATAATGTAAGGAGTTCATCGTTTTTCACTTTACCTACGTGATGATTTTACTAACATAAGTGGAATGACAAAGTCTGATGTCAAATGTGTGTGTGGTATCTTTACTTTATATCATTTTCATAATGGTTAAGCAAACGAATAGGCAAAATGAATAAGCAAGGATGTTAGTTGTATTCGTAAGGAATCGTTGATCTATTCAGACCACAAGATTACTTGGTTCATTTTATATTTGACAAACCATATAAAAATCCTTATAATCTATGCATACAGGGCATTGAAAAGAAGCAGTAGGCTGTGTGAGACTGAAAGAGAATTGTATCCATAGGCTGTAAGATACAAGCAGATAAGACAGTTGAATCAAAGAGCTTGGAGCCCTCCGCATGCGGACGTGTTCTCGCGTTAAGAGATTGCTTGTATCTAAGCAGTGAAGGCTGTATATGTGAATATACAGTGAAGCAGGGTGGTACCGCGAAGTAATCTCTCGCCCCTCATAGGGGTGGGAGTTTTTTTATGAATGATGAGATAGAAAGGTGGATCTTATGGAACAGAAATTCAGTGAACAGGAATTGGTACGCCGCCAAAAGATGGAAGAGTTGCGCGCTATGGGGATTGATCCCTTCGGCAATGCATATGCACGTACTCATAAATCAGGCGTATTAAGAGATGGCTATGGTGAAAAAAGCAAAGAGGAATTAGAGGAGATTGACCTGAGTGTCAAAATTGCCGGTCGTATTATGACGAAGCGCAGACAGGGAAAAGCCGGATTTATGCATATTCAAGATATTGACGGACAAATTCAGATCTATGTGCGCAAAGATGTAATCGGTGAGGAGGCTTATGAAGTATTTAAGAAAAGTGATATCGGAGATATTGTAGGCATCAGCGGTAAATTGATGAAAACCAATCATGGTGAACTGTCGATCAAGGCCGAGGAATACACGCATTTGACAAAAGCATTGCGGCCGCTTCCGGAGAAATTCCATGGCTTACAAGATAAAGAGGAACGTTATCGTAGACGCTATGTTGATTTGCTTATGAATGAGGAGGCAAAGCGAATTGCCTTGATGCGACCCCGTATCATCCGAGCCATTCAGCGCTATTTGGATGATCAGGGATTAATTGAAGTAGAGACTCCGGTCTTACAACCGATTTTGGGAGGCGCGGCAGCACGGCCCTTTATCACACATCACAATACTTTGGATATGCCCTTCTATTTGCGCATTGCGACAGAGCTGCCGTTAAAGCGCTTGATCGTCGGTGGTTTAGAGGGTGTATATGAAATCGGACGCCTTTTCCGTAATGAGGGAATGGATGCGACCCATAATCCTGAGTTTACTACGGTAGAGGCATACGTGGCATACTCTGATCTTGAAGGAATGATGCGTTTAATTGAAGGTCTTGTGGAATATGTGGCAAAGGAAGTTTGTCATACAACAAGCATCAACTATCAAGGCCATGAGTTATCCTTGCAGGCTCCCTTTAAGCGCATTCATATGGTCGATGCGATCAAAGAAAGGTGCGGTGTGGATTTCTGGTGTGAAATGAGTTATGCACAAGCCTGTGAACTGGCAAAGGCACATGATATCAATGTAGAAAAGAAGCATAACAGTGTTGGTCATATCATCAATCTGTTCTTTGAGAAATATGTGGAGGATACATTGATTCAACCCACTTATGTTTATGGTTATCCGGTTGAAATCTCTCCACTGGCAAAGAAAAACCGTGCAGATCAACGTTTTACCGATCGCTTTGAATTTTTCATCAATGGAAAAGAATATGCGAATGCCTTTTCTGAATTGAATGATCCGATTGATCAGCGAGAGCGTTTTGAAGCGCAGTTGAAATTGCGGGATTTAGGCGATGATGAGGCAAATGAAATGGATGTGGATTATGTAGAGGCATTGGAGTATGGCTTGCCCCCAACCGGCGGTGTCGGCATGGGCATTGATCGCATGGTGATGCTGCTGACAAACAGTGATTCCATCCGGGAGGTATTGTTGTTCCCACACATGAAGAACAAGTAGTCTGTTGACATTCAAATAACACGATATATAAAGGGTTTTTGCTTTGTGACAGCATAAACAGATAGGATGGATACATCTAATTTACACCCATAGGAACAAGACAGCTACCAAAGGATAAAAAAGAGAAATTCTATTACGAGTTTCTCTTTTTAAATATATTAGATGATAGATTGCTTTTAATCATTCCTGTACTTAACGAATCTACAATCATTTTGAACCCTTCAAACTTAAATACTGTCAGTACGGATAACGATAATGTAAGGAATACAAAATGCAATCAAATTTGCAAAAATACCGCAAAAATGTCTGTAAAAGCAATGAGGTATCATTTCCTATTTCAATTAAAAAAATATTATTTTTTATAATATCATATTGAAATATTTTCCCTTTTTAGTATAATATGAGTAGTTATTAGGGATAGATATGGAAATAACCGCTCTTGCTCCATCGGATAAGGGCGGTTGTTTTCATTCTCTTTTCCATCCTGCAAATAAGTGTTTTCCATATGCATAAAATCAAAGCATCATTCATCTATCCACAAACAAAACAATAGATAAAGCAAATACTACTCATCCACCGGCAGGATAATCGCTGTGGCATCATCCGCTTTACACAAGGTATATAGGGATTGACGATGTAAATTGATTGTTTCAAACAGAAAAACACTTTGCTTTGCATGTGCCATAATTGCCATACGCACCTCACTTTGACGTGCATCCGCATCGCTGATGATCCCATCATCGGAATACGACTGAGTGGAGAAAAAAGCCACATCCACATTCAAGCACATTGCCTCTTGTTTTGCCATTGTGCCAATCAAACACATATCATGCTCATGATATTCACCGCCTAACAGGATACAGGGAATATGATATTGTGATGCACAAAGCAGTGATTTCACCGAGTTGGTAATTAAAGTAATCCCTTCATACTTTCTCATATATGGAATGATATAAGTTACAGTAGAAGAACTGTCCACAAATACATTGATATGATTGCTTAAATATCGTTCCGCTTTCTTTGCCAACACTCGCTTTTCAGCTTCATCCACATACATACGTTTGGATATCGGAAGTTCCTTCCCTTCTATTTTAGATACCGCGCCACCGTGATAGCGTTTTAACAAACCCTTTTTCTCCATCTCCCCAAGATCTCGTCGTATGGTCATTTCTGAAACATATAGGACTTGTGACAAGCGTTTTACACTGACCTTGCCATCTTTTTGTATCCATTCAAATATTTGCTGCTGGCGCTCATTCAGTACCATAATTTCCTCCTAAAACGATCTATAAAATGTTCGTTTTTCAATCATTCAAACATGAATTGACATCTCTTTGTTTATTTAATATCATTATAGCACAACAAGTAAAACAATCAAAGGAGATTATTATGGAACTATTGATACAAGGATTTGGCATAATCGGTATCATCAGCGGTGTTGGCGCATATCAAAGCAACCATCACAAAAGAATCCTAACCCTGCGAATTATAAATGAACTTTGCTTTGCGATTCAATATGTACTGCTTGGCTCAATAGCGGCATGTATTGTGAATCTGGTGGTCTGCGTTCGTAATGTGGCATTTCGCAGTTACATACAAAAAGGAAAGTGCACAAAAGGACTGATTATTCTCTTTACCTTGTTGTTCATCTTGATCACCGCAATGAATTGGCCCGGTCCCTCCGGTTTTATAATTATGGCGACAAAGGCATTGTCTACGATCGCATTCGGCAGTCATGATCCAAAGCAACTGCGATTATTGAATCTGGCTTCTTGCTTTCTATGGCTTGCCTTCAACCTTGTCATCGGTTCTTATGCAGGAGCATTCTGTGAAATACTATCTGCTATTTCCATACTTGGTGCAATCATTCGCTTTGACCTCTTGCCTGCATTTCATTTCAAACAGCGGTTCCTACACAGAGGTACAGCCAATGCTATACGAAAAGTCTAATATCTGAAAACGTTCTTATGTATACAAATAAGACGCAATACCATAAAGCAAGAGAAAACGAGTTCAACACTCGCTTTCTTTTTTATTATTTACGCTGACTGGAACAAATCAAAGTTTCTATAAATCCCAATGCCGAGATTAACAATAAAACGATGATCAACATAGAACCTTGTGTCGTATCACCGGTTTGTGGTGAACGCTCTATGGAATCTTGCCCACTTTGATTCGGATCCTTCTTTTCGCCATCCGCTAAAATATAATTCGGATCTTTTGCACCACATTCTGTACAAGCTCCATCCACGAAGTGATGGGCTAACTGAGGCAATACCTTACCTGAGCGAAGCACCTCATCACACGCCTCGCATACGATATCTCCGCTGTATCCTGCTTCAGCGCAGCTAGGTGCTTTCGCATTTACCGCATCTTTCTCAATATGAGCACTTTTTTCAATCATTACATCCGCCTTGTTCAGTTCATTCATCAACGCCGCATCCGCAAAGTAGCGATCGCATACCGGACAGTGCCAATGCGCTAAATGCCCCGCTTCTTCACATGTCGCTGCCTTTTCCATAACTTCCACTGCCTGATGAGCAGCCAATGGAAGCACCACATCCTCCCGTGTTACCTCATTTGTCAAAGCCTGATCGCTGAAATATCCATCGCACTGATCACAATGCCAATGCATAAGCGCACCTTCCTCCAAACAAGTGGATGCCTTCTCTTCCACCTTGGTAATGGAGTGACCACTTGTTGCTAGAATGGTTTTATCTACCGTAATTTCATTCACGAGATTTGCATCGGTATAATAACGATTTAATTGTGTCCAATATTCAATGTGTCCATCCTCTACACAAGTAGGTGCCAAATAAGCATAATGCGTTGTAATACCTGCGACATTATCTTTCTCATTATGACTGCCCTTATTATCACCTGTGACTAGATTATCGCTCAAAGTCGGTGTTTGGGCTCCGGATGCGCGTGATACACCATACATGTATCCGGCTTTTGCATATCTTTTTAAGTTATCCGGAATAACAAACTCAATATTTTGAACTGTCGATAGCCGTATCTCACCAAGAGGTGTATGAGAATTAAAGACACCGATCAAACCGCCCAGCCCCATAGAGGAAGAAGAAAGAAGTGCATATCCGGTACTCGCATTTGTTTCAATCACGACATTCTTCACCTGACAATGTTCAACGTTATTGCTTAAAAATGCAGCACCAATCAATCCCCCCAATTTACGCGTACCGCTGATGTTTAGATTTTCAACACCACAGTTTTGGATCATATTGCTGCCTTCTCCCCGCAGTCCAATCAATCCGCCAATGTTATCGCCTTCACTGTTTGACCCATTATAGATGCCTTTCACATAACTTCCCTCATTGCCTTTTACATGACAATCGATAATCTTGGAATAATGATCTCCTGCCAAACCACCTACCATAAAAGTACCGCTGATATGGATATCCCCGATGATATGGCAATTCGTTGTAGGTACCACCATATAGCCGCCTAATGCTCCAACTGTATGATTCGCTTCAATACTTACATTCTCCAATGTCAAATCAGCAATGACACTTGCTGATCCGCCCTGTGCATTGCCGAAGAAACCGGCATCATTCAATTCATTGTTTGTAATGCTCAAATTGCGGACTACTTTATGATTTCCTTGAAATGATCCTTTAAAGGGCGCACTGCTTGTTCCGATCGGAATCCATTCCTCAAAATTCAAATCAATATCCGCAGCCAATGTAATTGTTTTCCCTATAAACGTCTTACCACCATTTACCATATCGCGAAACGCATACAGTTCATCTTTATCAGAAATCGTAAATTGAGACGCCACATCATAGTCCCATCCCCATGCTTGCTCATTCGCTCTTACAAAAAAAGCAGAGGTATTCAAGATCAATAATAATAATGCACTGCCCCATACCGCCGCAATTCTTTTCATTTGCGTGATTCCTTTCCCTTACTGAATCCAAATTCCATATCATAATTCTTATTACATATATTGTTTATACATATTTTAAGGTACTATGGCAAATTTTACAAGTAAACTTCATCTTTTATCATAAATATGCAAGCATTATGCATCATCTACTGATGGAACTTTCGTTTTCAAATAACTCAACATCTTCTCAACGCATGAAAAAAGCCTTTGTTTAAGGCTTTATTTACATATTGGTGACGCGTACGGGATTTGAACCCGTGAATGCATGCGTGAAAGGCATGTGAGTTAACCGTTTCTCCAACGCGCCATGTTTTCATTCATTCACACATCTATCAAAAGATGTGCTGAATTGCTTTAATATAATATCATCCCCGTTGCCATATGTCAACGTTTTTTTTACTGATTAAGCGAAAAAGGCGCCTAAATCCATATAAAATGATTATCCCTCTTCCTCTCATCAACCAAGCCACCAAAAAAAGGCATCGAGAGGGCAACCCCATCCCGACACCTACATCAACTAAATTCCTAAAACTGTAAAATACTCAGAAACATCATAATCACCACAATCGAAATAATCACTGTACGATATAAATACAATTTCCATTTCTTTTGTTGCTGCGCCTTACTGCGTGTACTCATACTCGACCACCTTTACTTTGCAATTTTTGCCTTCGTCCATAACTCAGACATAATTTTACGCGCCTGCTCATTGTAATGAAAGAGTTCATCCAATTCATAATCAGAACGCGGTAGATAAGCCGCATTCCCCGCAAACTCTCCGCCCTCTGCGCTCAATTCTTCCAATACCTCTTCATTGCTGGAAGTATAGCCCACATAGAGCGAATTACTGCGGCTATTTTCATATGCTAAGATGAAATCAATATAAGCATGTGCCAAAAGCGGATTATCAGCATTTTTGGGAATCACCATAGCATCAACCCACAAATTGGTTCCCTCCTTTGGCATAAAATACTCCATTTCCTCATTCTGCGAATGAATATAAGCCGCATCTCCACTATAAACAACCGCAAGATCTTTATTTCCGTTGATCATCGCATCAATTACCTCATCGGTCACAATCTCCGGCTCCATACTTACCATAATATCTCGCAGCCATTCATACGCCTCATGTAGTTGCGCTTCTGCATCACTGTTCATTGAATATCCCAGTGCCTTCAACGCTATCATAAAGGAATCCCGTTCCGAATCATATAAATACAATCTTCCCTTATATTTAGGATTCTTGAGAATATTGTATCCCTCTTTTTCTAAATCCGCAAGTGCTACTTGCGATTTATTATAGACAATTCCAACGGTTCCCCAGAAATAAGGGATAGCGTAACTTTGCGTTGGATCAAATGCCAAACCTTGTAATTGTGGAGCAAGCAATTGCTCGTTGGGAATCAGCGAATGATCCAGCGGCTGAAGATAATCCTCCTGAATCAAGCGCTCAATCATGTAATCACTTGGAACCAAGACATCATAGCGCTCCCCACCTTGTAGTTTCGTATACATCAGTTCATTGGAATCAAATGTATCATAAATAATCTTGACGCCATAACGTTCCTCAAATGCTTCATTGATTGCCGGATCAATATATTGACCGGCATTATAAACCTTTAATGTATCACTGCCAAAAGCGGCAATCGCATCACTGGAATCCATACTGCGCTTTGTGCCGTTTTTTAACCATGCCAACCCGCCTGCCAAAAACAGCACCACACACAGTGAAATTACCTGCAACACACGCTTTGACAAAGGGTGATGATGTTTTTCCGCCTTCTCCTTGATAATTGGAAGTAGATTCACCATAACCAAGGTAATCGTAATCATCAAGACAATAATAGCCGACAGCGCATTGATGCTTGGATTGATGCGCTTACTCATGGTCCATACCAATGTGGAAATATTTTTCACCCCATTGCCGGTCACAAAATATGATATTGTGAAATCATCAAAGGACATTGTAAAGGCAATCAGTGCTCCCGACACAATCCCCGGCATCAGTTGTGGAACAATCACCTTTTTCATTGCCTGAAACGGCGTTGCGCCCAAATCCATAGCGGCCTCTGCCAAATTATCATCCAAAGAACGCAGTTTTGGCATCACGCTTAAAATCACATAGGGTATACAGAATGCAATATGTGCCAGCAACATTGTCATAAAGCCTTTTTCCATGTGAATGGAAACATAAAACAGCATCATGCCCACCGCAGTCACAATCTCCGGGTTCATGATCGGCAAATTATTGATCTGCGAAACCACCTCGCGAATGATGCGCCGTGATTTGCTTAATCCAATCGCGGTCAATGTCCCGATGAACGTTGCGACAATCGTTGCGATGATCGCTGTCACAAGTGTATAGTAAATTGCTTCCAGCATACCGGCATCATGAAACATTTTGTCATACCACTGTAACGAGAATCCGTCAAAATGTGTCAATGAGCGGGAATCATTGAAGGAAAACACCAGCATGTACAGGATCGGAAAGTAGAAAAACAGAAAAGTGGCGCCCAATAATATGCGCCGCATCATTTTATGCGTTCGCATCATGCTTTCCCTCGCTTTCTTCCTTGCACATCATCACTTTTATCCAGTTTTCTAGTCACATACATGGATATCATAATAATACAAGCCATCACCATGGAAATGGCACTGCCAAAATTCCATTCCCCTACCGTAATAAATTGATTTTCAATCACATTTCCGATTAGCATATAGCCTCCACCACCCAATAGCTTCGGGATGACAAAACTAGATACCGCCGGCAAAAAAACAAGTGTGATGCCGGATATGACTCCCGGCAGGGAAAGCGGCAAAGTAACCTTAATAAAGCGCTGAAAGGCACTCGCCCCCAAATCATCCGCCGCATCCAGCAAAGATCGATCCATCTTAGCCAATTGTGATTCAATTTGTAAAATCATGAAAGGAATAAAATTATAAACCATGCCAAGAATCACCGCAAAATCGGTATACAACAATTTTTGTGGCGCAATGCCAAGCCATTGTAGGATTGAGTTCACCAAGCCATTATCGGACAAAATACCGATCCAAGCATAAGTGCGAACCAACATATTGATCCACATTGGCAAAGTTATGAAAAGAATATAGAGATTGCGCCGCTTTTCGTCACCGCCGGCAATCGCATAAGCGATCGGATAACCGATCAAGATACATAAAATCGTCGTAATCAAGGCAATGCGCAAAGACAGCCACAATGTATGCAGAAAATCCGCATCGGTAAAGAAATGCACGAAATTTTCCAAGGTGAATTGCACAGTTGCGACTTCATTGCCTGCTTTTGTAAAGGCATAAAGGAGAATCAAAGCCATCGGAATGATGATCATGATACTCATCCAGATCAGATATGGATAGGTTAAACGCTTAAAAGTGTTCATTTCCTTAATACCCCATCTTACTCATGACATGGATATCCTCAGGACGGAAGTCTAACGCAATCTCTGCGCCTTCCTCACTGTTATGCGTGGTATGTACCTTGAACACACGCCCTTTGGTCGCAAACGATACTTCATATACACCGACTTCAATTGTATCAGGATCAAAATCGTATTCTACATCCTCAATCTCCACATCACTTTCATCACTGAGTTTCCACCCTTGCGCATTGGCCCATGT
This sequence comes from Erysipelotrichaceae bacterium, assembly GCA_022799495.1. GTDB lineage: Bacteria > Bacillota_I > Bacilli_A > Erysipelotrichales > Erysipelotrichaceae > C-19. The sequence goes on from JAAWON010000004.1 coordinate 35,998, forward strand.
TTTCAGATCGGTGTCAATTGCCACACTCTCCTTGATCTCATCTACGCTCTTAAAGAAATTAAAGGCAGAAATCGCTTCATTTTTCTTGGGATTCTCCACATACTTCTGTTCTACCGCCATGATATTGACCGTGATACTTGTGCCATTGGCCGTAGCGAATGTGACCGGATAGTTACCGACTTCCTCTTTTAATTCATATTCGATTCTAGATATCGACAAGTATTCATTGGTCATCGGATCCCATGCCTGCGCATCGGCACGAGCGATGATCTCCGCATCATTGAGCTCCTTGATATCGGCCAAGTCCACATAAAAACTATTGGCGGATATGCGCTCCTTCGCATCACTAGATGCCACATCATGCGGCTTCGTCACATGCATTTTAACACTTACCTTAGTCCCGGGTACAGTTTCCACCATGATCTCATAGTGAACCCCTTTAAACAGTACCGATTTTACGACACCATTCAATTTCCCCTCGTGTTCCTTTACAATATCTAAATCCTCGGGACGAATCACCACATCCACTGCTTCCTTTTCCTTAAAGCCAAAATCGACACAGGTAAAATCCTGATCATCAAATTGGACTTGATAATCGCAAAGCATCACCCCGGGAATGATATTTGATTCACCGATGAAATTTGCCACATAGCGATTCTGCGGTTCGTTGTAAATATCAATCGGTGAACCAACCTGCTGGATTTCGCCATCCTTCATTACCACGATCTTATCACTCATGGTGAGTGCTTCCTCCTGATCATGCGTTACATAGATAAAAGTGATACCGACTTCTTGTTGGATACGCTTCAATTCATACTGCATTTCCTTGCGCAGTTTTAAATCCAAAGCGGCCAATGGCTCATCCAACAATAAGACCTTTGGTTCATTCACCAATGCACGGGCAATCGCAATACGCTGTTGTTGGCCTCCGGATAGCAATGTCACATCGCGTTTTTCAAACCCCTCTAAATTGATCAGTTTTAGCATCTTCATCACCTTTTGCTCAATGACATCTTTGCTCATCTTTTTAATTTTTAAGCCAAAGGCAATATTTTCATATACATTCATATGTGGAAACAACGCATACTTTTGAAACACCGTATTCAATTCTCGCTTATAGGGAGGCAGATCACTGATCTCTTTTCCATCAAAAATCAATCGCCCCTCACTCTGTCGCAAAAAGCCGGCCAAGATCCGCAACAGTGTAGTTTTGCCACAACCCGAAGGTCCAAGCAAAGTCACAAATTCATTCTCATAAATATCCAACGATATCCCTTTTAATACCAACTGTCCGTCAAAATCCTTAACGATATTCTGAAATTGAATCAATCTGTTTGTTTCATTGATTTCCATTGCTTTTCCTCCTAGAACATGGGCGGTGTGCTTACCCATAAAAGGGAAGCCTCATGTTTACCGCTGTTTTTGATATAATGAGTGTTGCGTCCGCTGATATAAAAGGTTTCCCCTTTTTTCAGCGTATACTCCTTATCACCGTTGACCAGTGTAATCCGTCCCTGCAATACATAGCCAAACTCCTCACCGATATGAGGATCGATGGTATGAGAGACCCCTTGTGGATTCAAGGTTAAAATCATCGGTTCCATCTCATTTTTTTGTGCATTGGGAATGATCCAGTGAATGGTAAAATCCTCCTGTTCATCCACAAAAAAATCGTCTTGATGAAAGACGATCTGTTCCTCACTTGCTTCCTTAAAGAATGCGGCAAGATCCGTTCCCAGTGCCGCCAATATATCCTCCAGTGTTGATACGGAGGGTGAGGTCAGATTTCGCTCCACTTGGCTTAAAAACCCTTTGGTTAACTCACTGCGACTCGCAAGTTCCTCCAATGTAAGATCCTTGCGAATACGCAACTGCTTTAGTTTTCGTCCTATGTCCATATACTTTTCTCCCTTCTATCCCTTTGATCCGAATGTTTAGTATTAGTAAACATCCTGTATCATATTTGAAACTGATATAATTATACAGGTTTTCTCAATATATGCAATATATTTAAAACAAAATGTTTAATATTTTAAACTAAACAGTTGAAAGAAGCCCCCAGAGCGATGGCATATCTTTTTGCCCTCATACTTTTTTTGCTCGCCTGTCCTTACATCCCATATATAAAAGAATAAGAAATAGGGAAAAGGCATAGCCATGCAAAGCAAACTATGATAGGATAAATAGCGTATCTTACTTGTTAGACAAAGGAAGTGAACCTATGAAACACAAAAAGAAACTTGTCACAGTTGCCACCGCATTCGGTATTACCAGTGCCGCAGCGCTCTATGCGGAACGTAAAATCCTCTCCTCATTATTTGAGCGCGATGATCAGTGGATGAAAGGAGCACGTGACGGGAAGCGTTACGCCTATGAATGGTTTGATGACAAAGGAGCGAACCACCGCTATATCGAAGCACACGACCATGTACGCCTACATGCATATGAATTGCCACAATCCATTCCCACGCACCGCTATATGATCATGTTACATGGCTTTCATGGGTATGTGAAAGAACTCAGTTATGAGGCAAAGCATTTTTATGAAATGGGTTATCATCTCATTTTGCCAAGCATGCGAGCACACGGAATGAGTGAAGGGGCAATGATTACGATGGGCATTTTGGAACATCTGGATGTTTGTCGTTGGATGGAAGAAGTACGCCGCACAGATCCACAAGCACAAATCACCCTGTATGGAGTATCTATGGGTGCGGCCACAACTCTTTTGACTTTGGCAAAGCCGCAAGGTGAGTGGGTTCGTGCAGCCATTGCCGACTGCCCTTATGCGCGAGTAATAGACGTCTTTGATTATTATTTATCGAAGCGGCTGCATCTTCCTTATCGTTGGTATTTGTATGCCTGTAATGAATTGGTATATCATAAATCCCATATTTCATTGAAGGAAGCACGTCCGATTGATGTGGTGGATCAAATTAAAACACCGCTCTTATTGATTCATGGCGATGCGGATGACTTGGTTCCTTATTCCATGATGGATGAACTTTATCAAAAAGTGAATGGCCCTAAACAAAAACTGACCATTCCCCATGCAGGCCATGCGCTTTCCTCCAGTTATGATCCTGATACCTATTGGCAATGTGTGGATGCATTTCTTAAGCGGTATTCGCTATGATCAGCGCATTGTGAAACTTTTCATAAATCATGATACCTCGTACAAGGTGGTTGTATATCATTGAAGCGATCACACCCATAACATCTGATATTTGCTTTATAATAAAAAAACAGACCGCTTTCACAGTCTGTCTTTTTGTGGGTATCCTTACGGATACAAACCTTGAGGGGATCAAGGATCAAATCAGGTGTTGGGCATAGGTCAGATTAAAGGTTATTAGGATAGAGATATTTCCATTCCCTGGAATTGGAGGAATGGGCAGAGAATCTGCCTATGACCCGAATCGCGGTTGCGACAACACCCGTGAGTACCCACCCATTTCATCTCCCCGCAAGCCCTTGCACGATTATGTATGCGATAGTCAGGTCAACCTATAAGTCCCGATTATCATGAAAAGTCGAGCATTTCTTTTCACAACATAATAATAAACGAAATTTTAAAATTGCGCAATACTCTTTGCGCAACTTGGAGATGAAATGAAAAACCTGCGATTATCGCCACTTTTTGAAAATGTACGCAATTCAAATTTGCCTGTTTTTTGCCTTTCCGACATGAAAAAAAGCCCATAACTAAGGGCTTTTTTGAAGGTGTAAAAATGGCAAAATGGCAAAATTCGCATGACCGAATTTTTCACGTTTTTTACCGCCTTTTTCATCTCTGATTTTAACAAAATCAAAAAATTTAAAAAATTAGATTGCGCGGTGTACGCGGAAATGGTTCCACATCGCGGATATTACTGATGCCACTCACATACATCAAAAAACGATCAAAGCCTAGTCCAAACCCGGCGTGCTTACATCCGCCATAGCGGCGCAGATCCATATACCACTGCAAGCCTTCCTCCTGCATCCCCATTTCCGCCATACGCTGTTTCAGCACGTCGTAGCGCTCCTCACGCTGTGAGCCACCCACTAATTCACCAACACCCGGCACTAACAAATCACAAGCGGCAACGGTCTTGCCATCATCATTGATCCGCATATAGAACGCCTTGATATCCTTCGGATAATCAATCAAAAACACCGGTCCATTGACAACCTTTTCACACAGATAGCGTTCATGTTCACTCTGTAAATCCATACCCCACTCTATATGATTGTTTTCAAACTTTACATCCGCCCGCTTTAACAACTCAATCGCTTCTGTATAGGTCATGCGCTTAAACTCACTGTTGCGCACCGCAGTGATGCGTTTGATACATTCGGAATCAATCATCTTTTCAAAGAATCGCATCTCTTCCGGTGCATTCTCTAACAGATAATCAATACAGTATTTTACCATATCCTCAATCAAATCCATATCATCCTCTAAATCAGCAAATGCGATTTCCGGTTCAATCATCCAAAACTCACTGGCATGACGTGTCGTGTTGGAATTCTCTGCTCGAAACGTAGGTCCAAATGTATAAACATCACGGAAAGCCATCGCAAAGGCCTCCACATGAAGTTGACCGGATACCGTCAAAGCGGCGTGTTTACCAAAGAAATCCTCCTCGTAATTGCCATCTGTGCGAGTGGTAACATTGAAGCATTCACCGGCCCCTTCCGCATCATTGCCGGTGATAATCGGTGTATGCACATAAACAAAGCCCTGATTCTGAAAAAACTCATGAATTGCCATGGACAACACCGAACGCAGACGAAAGATGGCATAAAACGTGTTTGCCCGTACCCGCAAATGCGGCAGTTCACGCATATACTCAAAACTATGGCGCTTCTTCTGCATCGGATAATCGTTTGCACAAGCCCCCTCTAGTACAACCTCACGCACTGCGATTTCAAAAGGCTGCTTGCCTTGTGGCGTGGAAACAAATTTTCCCATAACCGTAATGGCTGTACCGATGGTATATTTCTCAACCTCGTTAAAGTTCTCTAAATCGCACTCATAAACCAACTGTGCATTGCGAAAATAAGTACCGTCATTCAACTCAATGAAGCCCAGTTTTCCACTGGAGCGATTGGTTCTGATCCAACCCTGTAACTGCACATATTCCAGCGTGTCTAATTCCACCGGATTATTCGCAAATACAACCTCATACAACTCACGAATCGTCATAAATTCAAACATCGTTATCCTCCTTTGCCTATGATAAGGGAATCACCTTTTTACTTTACGTATTTTTCCATCGTTTCGCTAATAAAAAAAGCGCTCCCGTTTTTTCAGGAACGCATAATTTGCGCGGTGCCATCCTGATTCGTCAGATCATGATCCAACGCACCTTGTTTCTTTTTGATGCATAACGCCGCATCTTGCGAAACCGTCTACTATTGTTCTCCGGTTTAGCTCGGCAGGTGTTCTCTGCGGATGCCACGACCGCATTTTCACCAACTTGCGGTTCTCTTTTTTCGCTTTCTTCGCATCGTCCTGCGTCATTGCTTTGTCGTCAGGGAATTTGTTTCAAATACAAGTTCCTGTATAGATGATACCACATCTACCGTCTTTAATACAACCCCTTTTGGCACTTGAATATGTTCATGGGTAAAATCCACGAGGCCAATGATGCCACAATTGATTAAACGATCCACACTGCCTTGAATATCCTCGGAAATAGCGAGAATGGCGATGCGGCAATCAGCGGGGATACGTTCTTCCAGCTCTTTCATATCATAAACCGGGATGCCAAAGCGTACCCCTTGGCGATCGGGATTGATATCAAAGGCACAGGCAATTTCACCTACCACATAATCCCATTTGTTATATTTCATCAATGCACGCCCCATATTACCGGCTCCTACCAAAATGATCTTTTCTTCAAAATCCATGCCTAATTGAGCGTTGAAAATCTCAATCAAGCGATCAATTTCATAGCCGAATCCCTGTTTGCCCAAACTGCCCAAAAAGGAAAAATCACGACGAATGGTGGTTGGTTCAATATTCACTACATCGGCCAATTCTTTGGACATGATGCGCTGAATACCATTTCGTTTCAGTTTGCGCAAGGCTTTCAAGTAGACCGGATAGCGCTGTAAGGTTGCCTTGGGAACATTTTTATTTGCCATAGTATCACCGTGCCTATTATAGCATATCTATCTTTGATTGTGAATAATTTAATTTTTTTAACTTAAGCAATCAAGAGAAGATAAGAAGTTGAGGAGTAGGGAATGTGGTGGATTGCGTTTGATTCCCATGCATTGTCGAAATGGCATTATATTTGAAGCATCGCTGCCAAAGAAAAAGCAGCAGTTACCTGCGCTTGATCATGGCTTTCACAATTTATATATGAGCCGTTTATCCCTGTATATGTTCCCCTAAGATGAAACCCGGATCGGCGCTGAGTGAAAAATCACCACGTACTCCATGACGATAAGCGACACTGCCTGCCACCGCAATCATTGCGGCATTATCCGTGCAGCATGACAAAGGTGGAATGATAAATTCCGTATGGGGATAAGTAGGGGCAATTTGGGTTTGTATTAACTCGCGCAGCCGTGAATTGGCCGCCACTCCACCTGCCAACACCATCATCTTTGGCTGATAGTTTTGTAAGGCTTTTTGAGTGGGCGCTAATAATGCCTGTAAAGCGCATTCTTGGTAGGAACAAGCCAAATCCGCCGCCTTGAACGGTTCATGATTTCGTTCACAACGAGCAATAAACTGTAATACACTGCTTTTTAAACCACTGAAGGAAAAGTCATATTCCCCTTGTACTTTTGGTTTTGCGAGTGGATAAATATTTTGTCCCTCTTTTGCCAAACGATCGACATACACGCCACCGGGATAGGGCAGTTTCAATACCCTGCCCACTTTATCTCCCGCTTCGCCAATCGCATCATCCTGTGTTGTCCCAAGAATTTCAAAACTCCATTCATCCCGCATATAGACAAGCTCCGTATGGCCTCCGCTGACCACCAGTGCCAATAAGGGAAAGCGCAGTTTTGTGACAAAAGCATTCGCATAAATATGACCGGCAATATGATGTACCGGAACCAATGGCTTATGATAAGCCCATGCCAGTGTTTTTGCCGCTTGTACCCCAACGTGCAGCGATCCGATCAATCCCGGACCTTGGGTAACGGCAATCGCATCTACCTCCGCACAAGTCATATGCGCCTGTGATAAAGCCTGTGCAATCACCATCGAAATCTGTTCGACATGAATGCGACTCGCTACCTCTGGCACAACACCGCCAAATTCCTTGTACACATCAATTTGCGTTGCGACTACATTTGCCAACAATTCGCTGTCTCCACGCACGATTGCCGCAGCTGTCTCATCACAACTGGATTCAATTGCCAATATTACTGTATCACTCATACATAGTTACCTCCCAAAGGCTTTATCATTAGATAAGCATCACATCCATCCTCATAATAACCTTTCCGCACAGATGCTTTTATAAAGCCGTAATGCTCATAGAACGATATCGCCCTTTGATTTTTCACATGCACCTCTAATGAAATCGTCTCACACAATTCCTTGTCACAGATATCCAGCATTTCATTCATCAACAATGAGCCTAAGCCCTGACGCTGCCTACTTGTTTCAACAGCAATGTTAGCTAACTGCGCTGTTTCAAAGGTAATCCAAAAGTCAAGAAAACCAATGATTTTATTCTCCTCTTTTAGCACATATATTTGAGCAAACGGATTATCGTTTAACTCAGATACCAACATATCTCGATTCCAATTCGGCTGAAATTCACCGGCCTTCAGTTCAAGAACCTCATCAATATCATTCTTGCTCATCCTGTGTATCATCATTTCACCTTATATGCATCATTATCCTTCAAATATCGCGGTGTTAAACTATGAATATTGTCTATTTTACGTGCATATGGAAGCAAGTCACAGAAGTTTTCAGCTAGTGACACGCTCTTTTTTTCCTGATGCAGTAAGTCTACATCACCAACCACTCGATATGGCGCAGCGGATATCCTATGCGTTATATCATCTAATGTAGTTACGATTTCATCACCAATCGCTTTTCCCAAGTGATAATGAGCAAAATATGCCCGTTTACTGCGTGCATCTAATAATACATAGGTATGCTCACTGAGTCCCGCATATAGTTGCAGCGTGGAAATGCAGGATAACGGTATGTTTTTACTTGTACACAGTACCTTCGCAACACTCATTGCGATTCTTACGCCGGTATAACTTCCCGGCCCATCACTGATAACTACCTCATTGACATCATCGACACTCCACCCTGCATTTTGAAAACAATTCATCAGTTCGGGAAAAAGCGTCTCACTTTGTCTTTTCCAGCATTCCTTTTCAAACGCAGCCTTGATTTGTCCATCCTCGATTAAAGCAATCACAAGATGCTTATGCGCTGAATCCATACATAAGGTTTTCATTTATAATGCCTCCACAATTTTTTCATATTCCATTCCTTTTGGAATCATATCAAACGTGCGTGCTTCATCCTCTGTAATTGAAATAGAAATCATTAAATAGTGTTCAGGAATGAAATCTTCGATAAACTTCGGCCACTCTATTACGCAAATCCCCTCATCTAATAGATCCTCAAAACCCAAATCCTGATGTACTCCCTCTAAACGATATGCATCAATATGATGCAGAAAATTTCCGTTGGGTAACGAATAACTTTTCAGTATCGTAAAAGTAGGGGAATTGATTGTTTTCGTTATCCCTAAAGCCTTGCCTAATTCCTTTGTGAAGGTTGTCTTTCCTGCCCCCAGATCGCCGTTTAACAAAAGACATGCGTTTTCCGGAAGCAAGGAAGCTAAGCGCCTCGCTAAATCTTTTGTATCCTGCATCGAACAAATATTTATACTTTTCATTATATTTACCTCTATTTTTTGGTGCCTCTTAACTTACAGATACGATACAGCCATTCGCTCAAACGATAGAGCAATCTATTAACAGGTAAATCAAACTCACCAATAAATTCATTGATATACGGATTAAAATTAGCCTTAAATTTAGTCAATCCATCCGCTAAATCACCTTCCACGCCTCCCATGTTCGCAAAAGAACAGCCGTGAGAAAAAGCGTATTTCATGTTTTCTGTATATAAATAATACTGCGGCATAAATTTCTTAAAACGATCATCCATACCTGCATAAAGCATTTCCATCGTATTACCGTATTTGATTGATAATATACCGGCGATTACCGTAGGCTCAAGCGAGCCATCATCAAAAGCTGAAATTTCGGCAATGTCTTTTTCCAATGCGCGTTTTATATCCTCTAAACGGCGTTTTTTCTTAGGTGAGCCTTCCTTCAGACATTTTAATTCTTGTTCATTTTCCGCATATTCTTTTTTCAATCGCTTCATAGTGTCTGCGATATTCACTTCTGCTAAAAAAAGATAGGCATCATCCTGATAAATATCCATTAACTGCTCAAAATACGCTCTGTTTCGTAAATTAACATGCTTACGCTGCTCTGTCAATGAAACCACATCGCTAAATTCATCAATCCTAGAACGATCTGCTTTCACAACCTTAACATCACGCTTCAACGCATCTCTTATCAGCCTTCTTGTATGTCTTGGTAAACTTTGCTCAAACTCATCACACGCATAAACATTTGCCTGAAAACGCGGTTGAATACTTTCTTTAATATAGGTAGTAAAGCCTTTGTGTATCGCTTTGGATTGCTTCATATTATGTATAATATCTGCACAAGAAGGATAATGATGATTATTTTTTTCCGCAATTTTATAATCATTGATATGGATTCCGGGATCCATTTTTATAAATAGGCAATGATATTGTTTCGCCCATTGTTTCATGTGCTGAAAGAAAAAATTTAAAATTTCTCTGTTCTCATAATCCATAATTGGTCCGCGCGGTACATACATCATTGTAAAATTCAGCGGTAAGTGCTTAATGAGAACCAAAGCACTCGCTATTAACTTACCATTTTCTTTCACTCCGATAATGGCGTGACTCCAGTTTTCCTTTACACTCGCCCAAGCACTGGATTGCAGCAAATTACACAGTGGATGAGCCGCCACAAATTGATCATGCTCATGCTGCTCCACAGCGGATATAAACTCCATTTTGCATCTACTCCTTTATATTGACTTCCTCATGGTAATAACGAAGTGCTAAATAATCACCATGAAAACTTATTGAAACATGGAATACAGGCTTTTTTTGATTGGGAAATCAAATACTCCCACATATTCCTCTACAACACCGCCAAACCCCTGTTTGAATTGAAATACGCCATAATCCGCAGCCTGTTCATCAAACTTTCCGGAGATGCCATAGAAATCATAGCGTTTGATCCCTTCTTCCAGCGCATATTGCATCATATACCAATGAATCGCATAGGGACCGTTATAGGTTCGAAAGGCATCATACGCCCCAGCTGATACATAAGTAAGCGTGTCCTCATAGCGAATGAAGAATGCGCCGGCTAAAGCGATGGTATCACCGTGTTCCTGTTGCAGCACCCGTGCTTCTTGTTCCCGCCGTTTGGCGGTTTCAATCGCTTCCAGTTGCACATTGCGCTTTTTCTGATATTTTTTGGAATTGCCATTTTCCTGCAAAACCGCTTCGATTTCAGCCAATTGTTCCTCTTCTTTTTTACGCTGTACTTGCATACGGGCAATATAGTCTTTTGTATCCAAATAGGCCAACACCGCTTTCGCATTCTCCTTTAAACAGCGCATACGCTGTTCATAATAAGCCAAAGGAAGTTTTTGAAAGTTACGTGTTTCTGCCGCATAATCTAGCATTTTCATAAACAAAGGCAGTTCATCCAATGATAACTCTCTTACTTTGATTCCTTGTTTCAGTGTCTTATTGACACACCAACGGGTCTGATGATCCATCTGTTTTAACAAACTTTCCGCTGTATGATCGCTTAAATCCAACACAAAAGACCAGCGTACCTGCTCGTTTTCCATAAAACCGGTGGTAAAGCCATGGTGATGATAACCCAGTTGTTTTAGTGCCTGTACGATATGGCTATGATCTTCTCCATGTTCCACCAATTCACCATTATGATCACGTTCGCGATAAATCACAAACGGATCACAGGTGATATAAACGGCACGACGTTTCTTACAAAAGGCAACCAAATGCTCATGAAAGAAACGAAGCAGCGTATCATCTTCATAATCAATCAAATAGCCTCGCTGACAATAGGCATAGGTAAAGATTCGTTTGAATGGAACAAAGGCGATGCCACTTGCCGCAACGATTTGATCCGCATCGTTTTTGACACCGACATAAGCAATATCGAAGCCATTTGCGCGTTTCATCTCAAAAGCGCTTGCGGCATTGAGAAAACAACGATTCGCATGGTTCTTGGCAAAAGCATCGTATTCTTGTACGCTCAGTTCTGTGAATCTCATCGCCTGCCTCCTTTCAAACGCTGTTTACAGCCTTTTGCGACTTGATATAAACGATATACCAATGGATTTACAACCGTTTCAAATGTACCGATCAATTCATGTATTTCCCCACCAAAGCCCTGTTTAAAACTCAATACGCCATCTTTATTATCAAAGTGGCCGCTGATTCCATAAAAGTTATAACGTTTATAGCCATGATTACGCGCATATGCGATCATTTCCCATTGTAAGCGATACTGCGCACTATAAGTCAGTGTATCCTCATAGGAACCGCCACTGAGATAGATCACTTCATCTCCATACAGTAAAAACATCGCACCCGATAAGACAATTTCATTGCCATGGCGCTCCTGCAAGGCTTGCACTTCTTTGGTTTTTTTATCCAGACTGGCCAAATGATCCTGACAACTTTTTACTTTATTCTGCGTTTTCTCATTGTCCCCATGCTCAGCTAATGTCTGATGAAACTGTGCCAGTTTCCTGCATTCCACTTCCCGCTCCTTCGCAAGTTCTGCCAAATAACTAGGTACATCCAGCACAATCAACCAATACTTGATATTTCCCTGTGGTGAAAACAAGTCATACATCGTTTCATAATAGGTCAGCGAACGATCGCTAAAGCCTTTGCGCTTAGCGGTTTGGGTGATAATATCATGGAATTTCCCTAATTCCGCTTTGGACAGTTCGACCAAAGCGAAGCCTGAGCGCTGCGTTTTTTTGATACTGCGGCGGGTCAATTGATTCATATTTTTTAATAGTTCTGCCTCACTGAAATCCGCAATCGGCAAAACATACATCCAGCGCGGTTCGCGTATTTCTTCATCTTCTTCCACATCAAAGCCCAAGTGCGTATAGCCAAGGCGTTGAAACAGCGAAACCAACGCTTCATTGTTTTCTCCATTTTCCATTAACGCACCGTATTTATCTCGCTGATGCACCATCACATAAGGATCCATACTGAAATGAATGCCTTTATTATTTTTAATATAAGCAATGACCTCATGCGAAAAGCGCTCCAGCAACGCCGTATCACGATAATCCAGTAAAAAGCCACGAATGGCCTGAAACAGCGCATAATCACCAAATACCCGATAGGAAACCAATGCACACGCCGCAATGATCGTATCCTGTTCACGCAAAGCCACATAATGGGTCTGCCAGCCATTGCTTTCACGTAAATGGCACATCATGGTGCTCTGCCAAATATTATGATGCGGCGCGCCGGACGCATAGTGCTGAAAAGTGGTTTCATCAATCCTCACAAACTCCATACGCTCGCTCCTTCCATTCGACTTAATCCTGTTTATTATAGTATAATTCCCCCAAATAAGGAAGATAAAACGAGGAAATAACAAGAAAAAAACGGCCTTATCCTTACCGGCCGATTGAATCCATCCCATTACAATTACATTACCCTCTTTCCCCACCTAAAAGATTACCTCAAAATATTTACGATGACCCATGTAGCATTAACTTATACCATATCTAAATAACGTTCATACAGTTCCATGATTTCATCATGACAAAACGGTGATTCCTGTTTTTCGATGCGCGCAATCAACTGTGCCATCTCATGATGCAAAACCGCATCCAGTTTTGAACCATACTGCATCTTTTTCGCATGTAAGGCATATTCATCTTCATCCAAGATGGTCCATTTTCCCTGCGGCGACACCTTTACATCCAAATCATAATCAATGTTTTTAATCGCTTCTCCATCATACAAGCTCGGTGATGCAATATTACAGTAATAATGAATCCCGGTTTTGCGAATCATGGAGATCACGTTGAACCAAAGATCCGGATAAAAGAAGCAGATCGCCGGTTCACGCGTCACCCATTTACGCCCATCTGCCTCACTTACCAGCGCGCGATTTGTAACCAGTACAATGCGTGATGCATTTGCCTCAATCACAAAACCTTTTGCCCAAGTGCGATGCAGGGAGCCATCATGCTTATAACTCTGTATATATACATATTCTTTCTCCCTGACATCCATCTCATCCATCTTCCTTTCCTGATATTTTCTGCCCTGCCTTTATGCTTTGATCGGCTGTTGCATATTGTTTAGGCTCTATATACCCTTTACACTTCTTTATATTTGTTTCTTTATTTAGCGAAAAACAAGATACTTCATGGTTAATTATAGCATACCCATCCCAGAATAAACCAAAAAAATCCTTTGTTTTTCATCGCTCCCTTTGCCTTTCAAAGAAAAAAAGAGAAGGATATTCGTTTCATGACTTCATAAGGCTTCGATCATTTCCTTGTATAAAGCATGGTTTCCCTTCCCATAATAACAGTGTAATGAAAGGAGTGCATCATGATCATTCATTCATGATGAAAGACGATGAAAGCAAAAACAAACTTTATGCTGACGCCAAAAGATGTCCTGTATATTTCGGATATTCTCGACCAGACACTCGCTTTGAATAAGCGAATCGGCAATGATGTGACAATGTTAGAAAACAAAGAAGTAAAAACTTGTTTTAAAAACGTAAACAAGGAATTATGCAAACAATATGACACGCTGTTGAAGCTGCTGGAAAGAGAGGCGTAATCATGGCAAAGAGTACCTATGGAGATCAGGAAATTTCAACGAACCTGCTTGTAACCCTGAAACATTTGAAGTCCGAATTAAACATCTTCACACAAGAAGCAAGCAATACAGAATTGTATAATACAGTCACACAAGTATACGAAAGTATTTCTACTTTGCAGCGAGATGTATTTGATATGATGGGGGTACAAGGCTGGTATGAACTGTGTGCTGATACAAAAGAAAATATCGCTAAGGCTTATCGCAAATTGGCAAAAAGTCAAAAAGATCTGTGTCAATAACACGAAAATCATCGCTTTGAAACAAGCGGTGATTTTTTATGTTCTGATCTTTTTCATCATTTTTTGATTTGCTTACTATGTATTTTCCATATACTTTCTCCTTATCTGTTTTCTATCTACTTTGCGTCAATGCAAAACATGTGATATAGTATGGATATGAAATAACGACCTTTATGTGTACTCATTTAGAATCCATTTTCAATAACTCTAGGAGGCAAAATCCATGGAATTAACGACACGATATGAGAACCTTTGTGAACAACTGCGCGCATTGTTACAATACGAACATGATCCGATTGCGAATATGGCCAATATGAGTGCTTTGTTATATGGGGCACTGGATAATATTAACTGGCTCGGCTTTTATCGAGTGAGTAAAGATGAATTAACGCTGGGGCCTTTTCAGGGAAAGCCAGCATGTGTGCATATTCCTTTTGGTAAAGGTGTTTGTGGTACTTGTGCCCAACAGAAACAAGTCATCAACGTTGCCGATGTTCATGCCTTTCCCACACATATCGCATGTGATGCGAACAGCCGCAGTGGACTTGTACTTCCCATCTATAAAAACAATGCATTGTATGCCGTACTGGATGTGGATTCCCCTCGACTTGCGCGCTTTGATTCAACGGATGAGCAGGGATTTTGTGAATTAGTACGTATTTTGGAACAATCTTGGTCTTAATTTCGTACATGATCTACCGTAAAAAAATGTACCTATTTGTGTTTGGTACATTTTTCTTTTGGTTCATATTCCTTACTTATTGAAGTGAAAACATTTCCTCATTCAGTTTTTCATTCTCGCCATTAAGACGTGTAATCTCCGCATTTAATTCGCTGATATCATCTACCGCCTTATTGTAAGCATCATTTTTCTGTTTTAATGCATCGGCTTCTTTTTTCACTTCATTTAACTGTGTCTGCCATTGATTACGTTCTTCCAATTTCGCAGTTTGATCAAAACTTGCACAAAACTCGCTTGGATCTTCCCCATCCTGTGGAATCGTACATTCCTCTTCATATTTTTTTAATTCATTTTCCACACGGCCAAGGTCAGCCGCAACCTTGTCCACATCCTTATTTTTTTTATCCAATTCATCCTTGAATGAACCCGCATCCCTGATTTGAACCGCCTCTGCCAGTTTCTTGTTATAGACTTCCAACTGTGCATTATTCGCACTGATCATGCCCTTGATTTCAGCGATTCGTTTGGTCTTATCAATCGAGGGATCCCCCTCATTCTCTTCCGGTTCTTTGTCCTTGTCCTTATCTTTATCCTTATCGTCATCGTTATCCTTAATAGGATCTTTTTGATCCTCTTTATCCGGTTTCTTTGGATCCTCGCTCTTATCCGCAACGGGCTCATCTGAACCCAACAATGCTTGAACGCCATAGACAATTCCAAAAAGCAAGCAGATAGAAATCACCGCGACAATTGATACAGTAACCATCTTATTCATGCGATTAGCCTCAGCACTCTGGCTTGGCAATGCATCCCGCTCTTTTCGCTCTAAAAACTCCTCTATGTCATCCTCGGTAATTTCTTCCTCATCCACCTCACGATCTGCATATAAATAAACAGAATCATGATCATCTTCATTGGCGGAATCGCTAAAGCGACGATCATAAATCACGGTACGATCCATGATCTGCGTTTTATCAGCATCTTCTTGTTTGGACTCAGTACTTAGAAAGGAGGAGTCAGATCCACTCGCAAATGATAAGGTATCATCTTCAACCGCCTTTTGCACATCACTTGTTTGAGTACGTTGTTTCATCGCCGCAATCTTCTTGCGCAATTCATGATCTTCTTCATATTCATCTATCATATCGGATAAATTCAATTCTTCCTCATTTCGCTTTTGTTCCATCGTTGTGCCTCCTGTCGCTCATATCATTTTGAGCATCCACCCAATTATGTATATTTTAGCATATTTTTGCTTGCTTGTATCCTTCATCTTTGTAAGTTTATGTGATTACAGTGGTGATCATTACCACAAGCAACGGATATAGCGGGCATACAGCCGCTGGAGCAATGTGCATTCCTGCTTTGCTTGTTTTTGACAGGACAAAACATACTCCTTAACTTGTTTGAGTTGATCTGGATGCAAGTCATGCTTGGAGAATTTAGCCTCACTCAATATCGCATGTATATGCGCATCCATCTTTGTTTCATCTACACCTAAGCGATACAGATACTCGCCACATGCCAACAATGCACTGCGTTCCTCATGCGCATTCATACGTCGTTTACGACGCGCCAACAACACATAGCGACGCACTGGGATGCATGCCAATCCCATGAAACCCAACACTACATAAGGAAGATAAGGAACTGCACTGCCTTTCTCATCATTGCCTTGTTTTGGATCTGTTTGCGGTTGCGTTTGAGTTGGTGAATCCTGTGTAGGGGTATTGGTTTGATTGCTCTGCGTCGGATCTTGAAGTGGTGGCTCCTGATTCTGCGTGGTCTGATTTTGTTGCTCACCCTGTGTAGGAGTTGAGGACCCCTGTCCGCCGGTTGCCGGTGGTGTTACTTCCAGTACGCTCCATCCCTTGATCGGATCCAGCACCTCCGCCCAAGCATGCGCCTGTGCATCCTTCACCATTGCGACTCCATCATGGAAATCTGCGGCACTGACATAATAACCGCAGGCATAGCGAGCCGGGACACCGTAATAACGAAGCAGTGCCACAGCCGCGCTGGCATAGTGGACACAATATCCACGCTGACTATATTTCAAAAAATACAGAACGAAATCTTGATTGGGTGGTAACATCCCCGGCTGTAAAGTATAGGTACCGAAACTGCGCAAATAACTTTGGATTCCTTGTATCTTCGCTGCTTGATTTTGATAATAAGAAACATTCGGTATCTTTATATCTTCCAATTCGCGCCGAAAATGAACTTCCTGCGTGGCATAAACTGAGGTAAATGCATCCTCATATTGCCCAATGAGTCGATTTGCGTTCAATGTGTCTAAAGCACGCTCATCCCATACCTGATATACGCTTGTCGTATCATCTTCACTTCCAAACACATAAGCGTCCTGATACATAGTATAATCAGAAAAATCATCACGCACATAGTAAGGAATATATTGATAAGTATCATCTGCGTGAAGGTTCGTCACCTTTACTTCACTGACAGCTGATTCCCGCAATCCCCCTTTTTGGGCGCTGTCATTGGCAAAAGCAAAGGGATGCAGATCATTCTCCTGCATAAAGCGAATACCGCTTTGATAACGCCGCTCACCCAACTGTTTCCATCTATTATTCTCATAAATGGCCGCTGAATAAGCATGTAAATACATAGAACGAGGCTCATCGCTCTCCACCATTAAATCATCACGATAAGTATAGATACGATTGCCCTGTGCACTAAGATCCACTTCCCCTTCTTCTTCTTTCACCCGCAGCGTGCCTCCCGGTAACTGATCCCCTACCAATTCAATGCGTAGCGCTTCGATGAACTCATCCCTGCTATACGTGTCTTCCCCTTGAAAAAAACGCACGCTAAGTACCACAAGCAGTGCGCATAACCCAAGCAGCACACCACTGCGCAGTTTTTCCCATGCAAAGCCATGTTTGCCACTACCTGCCATTCCAACCAGCATTGCATAATACATCATTAACAATGTGAAATATAGTGGATGCGGCGGCAAAGTAAATAATAAAATCGCGCCGATAAAGGGTATTGTAACGAAAAACGCCAGAAAATAACTGTGTTTACAGCGCAGTGAGCGAATGACCAGGGCGCCAAGAGGAATACAGACTGCTAAAAACAGCAATGTAGTCGGTAGTTTCATCGCACCTTCATAATATACAAAGGAAGGCTTTTGGAAACGAAATGCCGAGTTGCTTTCATATACTTTTAAAATCGTTGTGATAACATAAGGTAGCGCACGCTGCCACAGTGACAAAGTAAGCAGGAATAAAACACCATACACAATCGCATACACAAGCAATTTAGCGCGTCGCGCATCTTTAGGTAATGTGTATAAATAATATAACAATGCCAATGCCATGCCTAACAATGGCCAAAAAAGCAAGGGATAAAATTCCATGGGAAAGGCCGCAAGAAAACAGCCGATGGTGCCAAGCACACCACAGAGAATGACGCAAAGTTCACATAGGTATTCCATTCCCTTTCGCTCATTCATGATTTACTGTTCCCTTCTATGATATGAATGCCCACAGCATCAATGAACAGACAAGTATCCGCTTGCGTGGATATTGGTAGTGTTTGATCCTGCGCCGCTGTCGCTCCATTCGCTCCTTCCACACGTTCATCATCGTTTTGTTTCGTCTTAACAGGAAGCGTGGCACCTGATAACAGGTTATACATGAACCGCAGTAAATCCGCTTCCTCGTTAATTGAGGTTACATTTCGCTGAGTGCCATCACTGATTTCATGAGAAATGCCCTGTGCGAGCAAAGCACTTGCGGTTTCATACAGATAAGTATAAATGCGTTCCTGCTTATGCAAATCCTGTGTTCTTTCATAGGTTAAACAAATGATGGGAACACCGGATTCGCCAAATTCACGCACCATCCAACTACCCTGTTTGGCACTTAGCTTCCAATGAATGCGCCGAAAGGCATCACCCGGCTGATATTCCCGTACACTGAAGCAATCCTGTGTGCCATCCGCACGCACGATTGTCGTTTCACTTTCCCCTTCACGCTCACGCAAAAGATGCTTCCAAGGAAGCGATGAACCATCACCTGACTGTGGCAAAACAAGCAGAGCACTTTCCTGTGTACATGCGATGCGCTTGCGAAACAAACCAAGCAGATCATAACAAACAATGTCACGCACTTGTATTTGAATCACCCCGATATGATGGAAAGACAGCACAACAGGATAGCGCTTTCCTTTTCTTCCGGCAGTTAAAAACAAACTATGGCTTAACTGTTCCTCATTGAACTCATTATGTAAACACAAGCGCACACGAATGCAGGAGATAGGAAAATAAGCGCGGCAACTGGTCATAATATGTCCCAATACTTCCTCATGAAGCAAAACTTGTTCCAGCCAGTCAAATTGAATCGAAACCGTAAATACTGCCAATAAAAACAGCAGCAATGAAACAAATGGTAATACCAACAATACCATTAAAATCATCCATGAGGTATAACCGGAATAAAAAACATACAGTGCAAATGCGGCAAGCAGAGCCAAGGCATAGCCGATCTGACGGCGCAGCATCTTATCTCCTTAACTGCGGTGCTTCCACCGTTTGTAAGATCAGATCAATCAAGCGATGCAAGGTAGTAAGGGAAGGACGTGCTTCTTTTTTCAAAATCAAACGATGGGCAACCACATCAAAGAAGACTGCCTTAACATCCTGTGGTATCACATAATCACGCCCAGACAGATACGCACAGGATTTCGCCAATGCGCACAAAGCCAAGGACGCACGAGGACTCGCTCCTTGTACAATCTCCGGATGTTTGCGGGTGGTATGAACCAGCATCGCAATATATTGATACATCTCATCACTGACATAACAATTCGCTGCTTCCCGCATCATTTGAAGCAATGAAGCTTCCTCTAAAATCGCCTCCACATCCGCCAAAGGATCGTGGTGATGGCGCTGTTTCATCATCATCGCTTCCTGTTCCAAAGCAGGATAACCGATAGAAAGACGAACCATAAAGCGATCCAACTGACTTTCAGGCAACAACTGCGTTCCGGCAGAACCAATCGGATTTTGCGTGGCAATCACAATAAAGGGATGAGGAAGTTCATACGTCGTACCATCTACACTCACCTTTTGTTCCTCCATTGCCTCTAATAATGCGGATTGTGTTTTCGCAGAGGCACGATTGATCTCATCCGCCAATAAGATATTGGTAAATACCGCACCTTTTTGAAAGTGAAATGCCTTTGTATGCTCATCATACATGGTAAAGCCGACCACATCCGAAGGCATAACATCAGGCGTAAACTGAATCCGCCGGGTGGCTAAGCGAAGCACTTTTGCATATGCCATCGCCAGCGTTGTCTTGCCGACACCGGGTATATC
This sequence comes from Erysipelotrichaceae bacterium, assembly GCA_022799495.1. GTDB lineage: Bacteria > Bacillota_I > Bacilli_A > Erysipelotrichales > Erysipelotrichaceae > C-19. The sequence goes on from JAAWON010000004.1 coordinate 56,281, forward strand.
CTCCAATAAAATATGGCCGTTTGCCAGTAACACCATCAACACCTTTTTCACAATGATATCTTTACCGGCAATCACCCGATTCACTTCATCTACAATGCGCTTCGCCTGTTCCATTTCATTCATCCCCTTCTCTTTTTTTCATTTATTTACTTATGTATGCATCGTCGTTAGATCCCCTTAAAAAGAGGAAGCGATGCAGTTTGCACTGTATGTTTTATTCAAAACAATGATTCAGTACATTCCCACTGATTGGATCAATAACAGCCTCCAACTTTAATTCATGATTTTCATAAGCAAAGCGCAGAATCATACAGTTGGATACAAATTGAGTACGCATTTCCTCACTTTTGGCATAGCATCTTAGCAACATCTTGCAGACACCGCCATGTGAAACTGCCAAAACACAAGTATGATCCTGATGTTCCATGATTCCATGCAAGGTAGGAATCACCCGCTCTTTCAGCATGGTAAAACTCTCCCCACCAAATTCAACCAAATAATCATCACCGGCATTGCGTGGGAAGATATATTCTTCAATTCCCTCATATAGACCAAAGCCTTTTTCTTTGATTCCCTTTAAGCGCTGATATGGCAAATCACATACCAATTCCAATGTATCTGCGGTTCGCTCCGCACTGGAACAATAAGCATGAGTAAAGACAATTCCGTTTTCTTTAAAATAGCGACCTGCGCACTTTGCCTGTTGCATTCCCTGTTTCGTCAGCGGTGAATCACACCATCCCTGAATCTTTTTTACCTTGTTGAAGAGTGTCTCTCCATGACGCATTACATATAACGTTTGTTTCATTGTTTTTCCTCTTTCTCTTTCCTAACTTTTTTTCTGTTTGATATGATAAACAACGATTTCCGGCGGATTGCCCAAGCGCATCGGTAGACTTGTCATGCCAAAACCGCTGGAAACATACAACAGTGTATTGCCTTTGTGGTATGCCCCCTTGCGATAGTGCTGGCCTCCTTTGGGCAATACATAGCGCCAAAGCCAAGGCAGATAAATCTGCGCCCCATGGGTATGGCCGCTCATCATCAAGTCCACTGCCTGTAAATTTATACGATCTAACACATCCGGTTCATGTGCTATCAAAATCTGATAGGACGCAAGCCGCTCATCGCAGAGATGAAGATCCTCATATCCCGCCAGCATATCATCCATACCAAAGACAGCCAAATCCAACTGCGAATAACAAATGCTTTGGTTACATAAAACCTGAAAGCCTGCCTCTTTCATCATCAAAGGATATACATCCTTTGCCTGCCCACCGATATCGTGATTGCCATAAACACACAATTTGCCAAAGCGCGCCTCTAACTGTTTTAGATAGGGTACAAGTTGTTCCCGCAAATGCACTGAATTGGCAAAGCAATCCATCAAATCGCCGCTGAATATAATCAAATCAGGATTGCAACCCTGAATTGCCTGAATCAATCGCTGCCATTTACGCGCTGTAAGATCATGATGTACATGTAAATCCGTAAAGTGCACAATGCATAAATCAGACTTTATTTTACCGTATAGATGAACATGGCGCTGAATGAGGCGATTGGGTTCCAGCCATAGCATATAAAACAGTCCACCGACTACCACAGCTACACAAATAATGAGTATCATTCCTAAGCCCTCCCTAGCCATCCTATGGTTAGGTTGCCCCTTTGTGCCAATTTCATCGGATGAATTTTTCTTTGTCTTTTTTATTATAACATTTTCATGCGAATAATGCGAGCAGGACCACTGCCAGCACGATATTACCTATTAAAAAAGTGTGATCTTTATTTCCAAAGACCACACAATATCATCGGTAGAATGTTCTATTTGATTCTAGTATTCACACCAAATGAAATGAACTATTTGCAGGTAAATCCTCCATCTTCCAGCTCTTTTGTCATTTCATCCATACTGCTTGCATTGAATGTCTGTTCAAAGATACTTGCTTCGGCACCGACACTCATCTTCCAGCCCTCATCATCAAATACAGAGGTAACGGTATAACCGTCATCCTCATTTAAATCCATAGTTTTCATCATCGTATCTTTCATGATCTCGCTTGCCTGCTCTTTTACATCATCACCGGCACCATCTATCATATCCTTAGTTAAACCAAATGGAGCCATTGCGGAATATGGTGCATTGATGTTCATGGCAATTTTACTGATAACATCATCTGTTCCCTCTAAATCCATAGTAATTTTAATACCCTGCTGCTCCGCCTCACAAACTTTTTTTACCGTCTCACCGCTGCCGGAACCGCCGCATCCTGCCAATACAAAGGCAGCACACAAAACAACCAATAACTTCTTCATTTTGTTCTCCTCTTTTCATTTCCCTGCATAACATCCACTCAGGCAAATCAAAATGTGTACCTATCAAGACAGCGAATCCGTTGTCTTTTTTTAACGCTTATCACTGCGCAAACCAACATTTTGACCGTCTTTTTCACTGTCCATAAAAGTACACTTTACGAAACAAAAACGATAAAAAGTGTATGATTTATAAACGTGAGAGTAGTGTTATCTTTATATTTATATACTATAACAATACGGGAAGAAATGCAAGTCTTTTTGAGCGATATCACATATTATCCCAATGAATCTTACCGCTATCACCCACCACATGAGCGCTCTGTATACGCTTTATCATAATTCAACTTTTTTTCCATATACGAATACACAAAAACATGATACACTTACTGTAAAATGAGGTGACATCATGTTAGAAATGCTAGATCAGTTGATCATCTATCGCGTAGATGAAACGCATCTATTGTCCCGTTTAGCAAATGCTTTGCATGCGCAAAAGTACGACCCAAACGATCAACCGGGACAATTCTATGCTTGGCTCAAGGAATTGCTGGATCAAGCCACAAGGTGTGGTTGGAATCACAATCTTTGGCACTGCCTACTCACAGATCGCTTATTAAGCGATGAAAACTCCTATACCTTAAGCAAAGAGCGCAGAGATGAGCCATTACACGGTAGTATCACTCCCCTCTTACTCCATGATATGAAGCTTTTTCAAGCATTATTCCATTATGATTGGAATCAAACACATATGAGCGCACAAGCAAAAGAATATTTCACTTTGATCTGTGATTATACGTCAATTCCTAAGCGTGATGAGATGAGTGATTGGCAGATGGGATCGCGCATTGGCACAATCGCCAAGCGCTTGGCAAATGCCGCTACACCACAAGATATGCTGATGATATTGGATGATTTTTATAGTCAATATGGAGTCGGTAAATTTGCCTTTCACCAAAGTTTCCGTTTAGAACAGCGAAAAGATACCTATGCTCTGGTGGCGATTCAAAATCCCAGCAGTATTACACTGGAAGATTTGATCGGTTATGAGAGCCAAAAAGAAACACTCTGTGCCAACACAGAGGCATTTCTACAAGGGAAGAATGCGAATAATGTCCTGTTATATGGTGAAAGCGGAACCGGCAAATCCTCCAGCATCAAAGCCATTGCCAATCGCTATTATGCGCAAGGATTGCGCTTGATTGAAATTCAGAAGCATCAGTTTTCCTATTTGCCGCAGTTGATTGCCGAGATTAAAACACGCAATTACGGATTTATTCTATATATGGATGATCTATCTTTTGAGGAAGATGAAACACAATACAAATATTTGAAAGCGATTATGGAAGGTGGTTTGGAACAGCGCCCGAAACATGTCTTGATTTATGCGACTAGCAATCGCCGTCATCTAATCAAGGAAACATGGCGGGATCGCCGTGATATAGATGAAGCACAGGATCTCCATTTACCGGAAACAATGTCAGAGAAACTTTCACTTGTGGCACGTTTTGGTGTTAGTATCTACTATGGCAGACCAACCCCGCAAGAATATCATCATATCGTACAAATGCTTGCCCAAAAAGAAGGCTTGGCTGATCTTGACGAACAAACGCTTTGGCAGATCGCAAATGCATGGGAACTGCGCCATGGCGGTGTTTCGGGCAGATGTGCACGGCAGTTAATTGATGATCTCAATGCCAAAGGTCATGAAACATGATTACTGATTATACTCTGATGCACATTCCCCCTTTTGAGGAACCATTGCCAATTTGGCATAAAGTACCTTGGCTGGATGGCACTCAACTGATGCGGTTGTTTCCAATGGCCAACAGTCGTTTCAAACGGCATTTGCGCTATCTTCGTACCTATCGTATGGATGCACAGGCACATACACAGATTTTCTCGCTTGTGAAACAACGAAAAATCACTGACACAGTGTATGGTGATTGGATTTATCAGGTACGCTGTTATGATCCATGGTGGATTGAAACCCTGTTAAAAGAATTTGAAGCAGAAGCCGCCCACTGCTTTTTAAACACATGGAAACAATCCATCCCCCACGCCTTACTCTAAGTGATTGAAATTTTATCATGCATAAATAAACACCCCATCTTAAGTCCCGCGCCTCATTGCGAAGGACAGTATAGATGGGATGTTTTTTAATAGAACGTCGTATCCTTTTTGAATGAGCAAACTAATCTCAACACTTTTTAAGCGATTGCCTTTTTGTCATTGATCGGACAATTTCATAGTAAACTTATAATGCTTTTGCTGAAAGCCTTCACGCTGATAAAAGCGATGCGCCGCACTGCGCTTCACATTGCTGGAAACCTCAATCTGGATACATCCCCTTTGTCTTGCTAACTGACAGGCTGCCGCCAATAACTGCTTACCAATACCGGCAGAGCGATGGCTCCCTTTCACACTCAACTCCAAAATCTCCGCAATCCATGCAGCATGATGAAGTTGTTCTTCCAAGCGAAGATTGCAGACACCGATGATGACACCTGCTTGTTCATATACAAGACATACATAGTGTGCATCGTCCCATTGCGTGCGCCACGCATGTGAAAAAGCCGCATGGTTCAGGTTTGTTTCCTCTAACTCACATATCAGTTGATATAAAGATTCCTCATCCGTAAACTGCGCCATACGAATCATTACACTTCACCTCATGTTTCTGTTCAAAAGCATATCACAGTCGTGACATTCATGCAAGGTATCTATTCCACCGGGATACGCTTATATGCACAATGCTGAGGATTACCGACACAAAGTGATGTATCATCCTCATCACAGCGATACAATACCGACCATAGGGTATCCGCCGGACAATGTATTGGATACTGACACATAAAACCATACACACCTTTTAACAAGCCACGAAGCAGTTGTTCATCCCGCTTGGGATACTGATGGACCCAGTGACGTATTGTTTCCAAGCGCTCATCACTATGAAGATCGCTAAGATCCGCACGCAGGCGATATTCTTTCATCGCATCAAGGTAAAAATGATTGACACCATAGACAATACGCTCATCTCGCTGAAGTGCCACATGATCGCAGCAGCACTCCAAATATGCCAAATGATGAAAACGATCTGCCATGATCAAAGTGAAAGAGGATCCAATCGGCAATCTTCTGCATTCCCGTACAGCCATATCCACATCCCTACAATACTTCAACAAATGCCGGATCATCATTCCACCATGATATCCGCATGAGATGCGATGCGGGCGTACATAAGTTAAGCCAATCGCTAAACCATGATCGTTTCGACCATCCTCCAATTCTATAAAAGCGCTTGTATTGCCCCAATACTGATCGTTTATTCGCTCATGGATGACATAAGGTGCCATCTCTTTTAAAAAATCACTGTTCCTACCCAGCCATGTGCCACCTTGATCATGTAGAGCAACACAAGTACAAAAAGCATCAGCCGTAAAAGCATACATCCCAAACAAAAAAGCACATAGTTGATCATACGGAAATCCCAATGCATCACTTAAGCCATGTATTTCCGCATTCAGTGAGGGATCATATGCCTGTGTCATTGCGGCACACTTCGCCCCATATACAAGGCGTTGTGGATGAAGTTGCGCCTGTATACGATTTGGCGCAAATAAACCCTTTTCACGCAGTGCCATGCCACGCTGAAAACCCACTTCATAAGCGGTTCCAAACCATTGAAAATGTTCCATTCCTACCTTCCCTTTCATGTATTGCATGCGCATGTATGGATAGTATAACGGAATAAAAAATTTGATACAAGATATGGACGAAATGAAATCGTGTTACATTTTTAATCAATCATATTTATCATCTTTATGTACATTTTTATCTTTTTGATTGAAACCCATCCTCCTTCAAGAATGAGAAGAAGAAAAAAATCCATGTGTTACCATGGACTTATATCTTGTGTTCACCCAATTTTATTTAACCCTGCACACCTTGATACTTTTCCTTTTCCAAGAATGTGGGTAAATACTCCAATTGATTGCTTACCTTTTGTAAGATAGCGTAACAATACGCTGCTTCTTCACTGCTTCCGGGCAAGAACTTCTTTCTTATGATTGCGGTATTCATTCGTTCATATGCCATTACCTCATACAGATAAATATTATATTCCTGCATCGGGCGAATCAGCACCAATGCCTCATTTAACATCTGTTTTTTATAGTAATAAAGAAAATTAGCATACAGCGTAAAAGTATCCTGAATGGGATAACGCTCATATAACTGCTTGAATTTCTCAAATTCCTCAAAGTATAAAAAGCCGGCATATAAGTAATAGCGAGCCCCAAACGCATCAGCCGGATTCAAAGAGAGAATATCTTGAAACTGTGCCTGTGCTCTGCGCATATAGCCCACCTCATATAATGCGCAAGCATAAGCAAATTTCATATGAAAGAACACCCTTGCCTCATCCAACTCATAGAAATCACTGATCGGCTGACGAAAAAAATCACGTCCCAAATTCATCGTAGCCAGTTCCATGCCTTCTTTGTATATTTTGAGTGTTTCAAAAATATCTTGGGAATACAACCCCAATGCCAGATAGGCTTCGATACAGTCAGGGCATAAAGCCAATGCCTCACGGGCAATCAGTTTTTTCTTTTCCCAACCACGATACTGTTTCATTTCCTTTAACTTATGCAAGGCACGATCATAGTTTTGCGAACGATGAAACGTACCACGATACCCATCTTGTAAAAAGGCATCCAAAGACATCTGATAAGTGATGCCAAGTGAGGCGGTATCCCATTCCCGTTTATTCATATCCTCATCCCCTCTCTGCTTCCCATTGACGTTTCAAGCGCTCATAGGTACTACGTGCAATCGCTTTGCATATCGTTGCTTGGTTATAGTGATAATCAAGCCAAATCGTTTCGCTGTCCGCATCATAATCATGATAGCGTATATGTAGAACATCCGGATCTTTTTGTTTCAGCAGTGCTTTGATTTTCTGCATCAACGTATGATCCAAATCATCCTCACTGATAAGAATTGCCTCTTTTAATTCCAGCGGATCATGAACCTGAACCAGCAGCGCATGAGGAAATTGTTCCTTTAACTCATGTGGCGCTTCTCCTTGTGAACTCATGTAGGCAAGGAAATGGCGCTTCGGATCGTGGTAGAGGAAATTATGCAGAAAATGCAACTTATTTTGACAGGATGGACAGGTAAACGTAAACATCGTTTCATTTAAAATCTGTTCCCGTTGACGCGGCTCAATTTCCGGAAGAATCAAAGTATGACTTTTGATATGGGTATGATAACCACATTGTCGACAAACAATTTCAACCAAAATATGACGCAACCGGATTCCTCCCAACAATCCTCCTCATTATACTACAAAAACGGGGAAGAAAAAAGGCGTTCCTTGGGGAAAATACCTTGGTATGATTCGAAAATGATAATGTCTTAATGAAACGAAATTGATTATGTCCTAAAGGTTGTATTAAAATAAGACCTCATGAGAAAGTGAGGTCATTATGC
>JAAWON010000042.1 GCA_022799495.1 Erysipelotrichaceae bacterium
TCCGACCGGAAGCACAGTCACCTATCAACTAAAGAATGGTAGTCCTACGGATGTCATCAGTGTAGATCCAAATGGTCAAGTAACGATATTGAATGCCTCAATGAATAATCAAATAGGAAAAGTAATTGTAGAGGCAACGAGTCATGATCCCAGTGGGAATTACAGTGATAAGACAATCGAGTTGCCCATCAATATAGAGAAAGGGACAAGAGTTGTAGACTTTGTGGATCATCCTATCTATGTATTGAGTGGAAGTGGAAGTGTAACACCGAATGTAGAGACAGATGGAGTATTAGATACCAGTGGAACAGCGGTAATAGAGATTGATCCAAGTGAAGATAGTAGTATCGCATGGACGAATGATGGAGTGACGATTCAATATAATTGGAGCGATGCACAAGGCAAGGATATCAAGATCAAAGTGACAAAACCGGCAGACCGTAATTATAAGGCGGCCGATGGAACAGGAATCCTGCATATCTTAGGGGCAGATGAGAATGTATTGACGTTAAGCACACCCGGAAAGATCATCTATGGCGATCACTTCACGATCCGAAGCACACAAGATGATAGTATGAGCAGTAATGTACAGTATACCTTTGAGACAGACAATCAAGTATTCATCTCATTGCCGCAAGTGAATGGAAACAAGGCAGAGTTTGATGCATTAGCGTATAGTGGCAGCACAGAGATCTCTGTTAAGGTAACGAGAAGCGCAGATGGGGAACTGCCCTTAACGAAAACAGTGAAGATCAAAGTATTACCGAAACCAATCACAATTGAAATCGAGAATAAGGACAAACTACGATTAGAAGACAATCCACCGTTAACTTATAAAGATTTCACAAGTGATTTGGTGAGTTGGGATGGAGTTGTAGACTATATTGATCCAAGTTATATTCAATTAAGCACAACAGCAGGGAAGTATAGTCCCATTGGCTCTTATCCGATCACATCAGGGAATGCGCAGAAACAGTTGAGTGACAATTATCCGAACTACACCTTTACGATCAAGGATGGCTTACTAAATGTGAAGGACAATGGGAATAAAGATTTCTGGGACAGTGATGGAGATGGATGCCTAGATTTGAACATCAAACTGGAAGATGGAAATGGAAACACAATCCTAATCAATGGCGATCGAAATGATGATGGCATACCGGATTACAATATCGACAAGGATGGAGATGGGATACCCGATTTGGATATCGACACCGATAATGATGGCAAGCCGGATGTGAATCTAGTGATACTGGAAGAATGGAAGCCGACAAAATGTGTAACAGTGAACATAGGCGGCAGCACAAGGATGAGAACAGCGAAAGTAAGTGATCCGATACAATACGCAACTGGAATCAACGCGCAACCAGAAATCAATATAGATCTAGATGGCGATTTGATACCGGATATCGACATTGATAATAAAGGTGATTTCAAAGCGCATCTAAACATCTCCAAAGATGGCAAGACAGCGAGTGTGAACATTGCCATATTGCATGATTGGATTCCTGATCATGATTATCAAGTAGGTAATTTCCAATATGATTCGATTGATGAGGACGAACCAAAACCTTATTTGAATATAGATACGGATGGGGATGGCCGACCGGATGTAAATATTGATTTAGATGGAGATGGAGTGGCAGATATCAATATTGACACGGATGGAGACCTCATACCGAATGTAGATATCGATAGTACAGGAGATGGTAAACCGGATATCAATGTAGACAGCGATGGCGATGGTAAACCGGATGAGAATCTGATGGATATTACTGAATGGAAACCAGAACAGAATGTAGATCAGCCATTTGAGTATGACACGATAAAGATTGAAAAACAAAATGAATTAGAAGATAGCGGAATCACAGTAGAGAAACCGGATGACTCACCATTTTTACCGAACATGGAATTGAAAGTAACTGATGTTACAACGAGCAAGCAGACAGAAGTGAGCGAAAAAGGAAAAGAATTACTCAGTGATAAACAAGAAGTAAAAAAAGTCTATGATATAAAACTATTACAAGATGGTAAGGAAGTACAGCCGGATGAAACATTGAAGATCAAAATCCCATACACCGAAGAGATGGCCAATGCGATCCTAGTGAGACAAAAAAAGGATGGAACGTATGAAAAACTAAATGTTTCTATCGAAAATGGTTATCTTGTATATGAAAGTGACGAGTTAGGCATTGTGGCAATCATCGCAGACAAAGAGAATCCGGACAAAGAAGTACAGGGCAGTTACTATCCGGGATCCAATACCGGAGGTGCACTGACTGGAGATACAACAAGCATATGGTATGAATTAAGCATTTGCTTTACCGCCTTGGGTTGTATTCTGTTTATTTTAAGTAAGAAGCGCTCATAAGATACGCAAAAAAAGCGTATCTTTTTTTGTATAAATACGATACAATAAGCCTATAAAGGATGATACAATGAAAACAGATCATTACTACGGTCCCTATATGCATAAAAGTGCACATCATATCTATATTAAACCAAGCAAAGAAATCCAATCAACGGTTGCCCACTATACGATTACTTTCCCATCTCAAGAGCCGGTGAGTTGCGAACGATATCATATCTTACCAGATGCGAGTGGTTGCTTTATCCTGCAAGGTGAAGATACTTACTTTTAGGGACCGATGCAGGAATTGGTGATACAGGAAAATGATCTTGCATGGGCAAAACCACGATTCTTCATTGAATTTCAGCGGGGCGGCTTGTATCGAATTGCCGGCAAAGAACTCGCTCCCTATATGAATCAAAGAGGCCGCTTAACCGATTTTGATGAGACCATTGATCAAATCATGCGTGGTTTTTATGAGCAGTCTGAGCATTATGAAGAATTGATCAAAACCTGTAATACATGGATCGCAGAACAGATACAACATCATTCAATCCCACCACGCATCCTACAGGCAACCGCCTGTATCGAACAAACCCATGGCAACATTGCGATCGAACAAATTGCCGCTACATGTGCGATCTCCTTACGCCAACTACGACGTGATTTTGCGACCTATATCGGACTATCGCCCAAACAATATGCCAATGTTATAAGGATTAACAGCTTGGTAAAAGCATTGTCCAAAGATGAACTGATTGAACAGGCATTGAATGGAGGATTCTTCGATCAATCTCATTTTAATAAAATGTTTAAGCAGATTCTATATGTTACTCCTTCTCAATACATCCGAACGATGGATGATTTCTATCGTGAAATCTTTAAATTTTAACTTGGCCGTTTTTTACAAGTATCCTTCATCATCTTTCTATATAATTAAGTAACAAAAAAGCACTTCCTTAGTAACAACTTAGGATAGAAAGGCGGTAATTCAGGATGAAATCAAGATGTGGAATCTTATGTGAAGAATGTGCGTATCGTGAGACAATGAACTGTAAAGGCTGCGCGAACATTGAACATCCCTTTTGGGGAAACTGCCCAATAAAATCATGCGTAGAAGGGAAGGCACTGACCCATTGTGGCCAATGTGACACATTCCCGTGCACAATGGCAAAGCAGTTTGCCTATGATGAGAAACAGGGAGATGGCGGTAAACGGTTGAAACAATGTGAACGATGGAATGAGGAGATCAAAGGATGAAGGCACAGGAGATTGATGCGTATTTTGCCCAAATGGCCCATGTGGAGAGTGACTATAAGGAAGAATGGGATGCTTATCGCTTTATGGTTGCGCAAAAAATGTTTGCGATGCGTACCATCATAGGCACAAGTGGTACTGCTATTGTTACATTGAAATTACCACCGCAGGAGGGTGCCTACTATCGTGAACAATATGAATTTATTACACCCGGTTATTATATGAATAAGGTGCACTGGATTTCCGTACCTTATGAGCAGGTAGAGGATGCGCTGTTAAAAGAGTTAATGGACAAAGCTTATACTTGTGGCATACAGGCTTTGCCTAAAAAAGTGCAGAAGCAATTATTAGACGATCACTAAGCGTCAGCGATAAAATGATAAAAAAACGATTCCAGTGCTTGGAATCGTTTTTCGTTATACTTGTTATATATGCTTTTATGCGCGTTTTACAATGACTGCAGCACCCATGCCGCCACCGATGCAAAGGGAAGCAAGGCCTGTTTTTGCATCACGCTTATGCATTTCGTGAATCAAGGTAACTAAAATACGGTTACCGGATGCACCGACCGGATGACCTAACGCGATAGCGCCGCCATTGACATTTGTCTTTGCCATAAATGCATCTTTATCCATACCGGTTGCTTCCACCAATTCATGAATGACACCTAAGGATTGGGCCGCAAATGCCTCATTTAACTCTACCAATTCAAGTTCATCAATCTTCATATCGGCAGACTTCAATGCATTTAAAATTGCTGGAGTAGGTCCAAGCCCCATCACGCGTGGATCAACGCCGCCTTGGCCGATTCCCACGATTTCGCACATTGGGGTTAAGTTATATTTCTTTAAGGCATCCTCGCTTACAACGATCACGAAACTTGCGCCATCATTGATACCGGAAGCGTTTCCGGCAGTAACAGTACCATCTTTGATGAATGCCGGACGAAGAGTTGCCAGTTTTTCTGGAGTAGACTTGCGGTTTGGATGCTCGTCAGTATCAAATACCACACTCTCCTTACGCATTTTAACTTCGATTGGAACAATTTCATCTTTGAAGCGGCCACTGTCAACGGCTGCGATTGCTTTTTGTTGAGACGCATAAGCGAATGCATCTTGTTCTTCACGGGTAATATTGTATTTAGCTGCAATGTTTTCAGCGGTCACACCCATGTGAATATGATGCATCACATCAGTTAAACCATCATTGGTCATCGCATCCACAACTTCCATATTGCCCATCTTCATACCGGTACGAACTTTACCTGGTATTAACAGCGGAGCGTTACTCATGGACTCCACACCGCCGGCCACAAATACATCACCGAATCCGGCGCGAACACGAATTACAGCTTCCATAACTGCTTTTAAACCAGAGCCACAAACCATGTTAATCGACTGGGAACAAATCGTTTCCGGAACACCGGCTGCCAGTGCAACCTGACGGGCAACATTTTGTCCTAAACCTGCGGAAATTACATTACCCATAATACATTCGTCAATATTCTTTGCGTCAATACCAGACTGCTGAATCACATCCTTTAAAACCGTGGCACCCAATTCCACCGGCGTTACATTGGACAAACCACCGAGGAAACTGCCGATCGCACTGCGCTTCGCAGCTACAACATAAACTTTTCTCATTTTTCCTTACCTGACTTTCTTTTTTCATGCCGGGTCATAACCCAACGCATTTACTCTAAAATAGTACATAAAAAAAGGCACTTTGTCAACCACTTACGAAAAAATTCACAAGTTAATTATGAAAAACACATTGATTGAAAAAAAGCAGAAGGGAACATTGAAAAAAAGGCTTGAAAAACTTGTTAAAAAAATAACAAAGTGGTTGACGGAATGGGCATTTCATAATAAAATTATGGTTGGATTATGATGCTTGTGATTTGGGCGTAATCTTTTCGCGTGGTTGGTGTAGATACGATGATTCATTCGTTCGATATCTCATCAAGAATGGTAAAAGACACGCAATGGATGACAGGCAAAATGTCAGTAAGGAACATGGGAAAACAATGATGACGAATCGTATGCAAGGCAATAAATGTTACGACCGGTATCATTTGCACCAATCCTTTTACGGGCATTTGATGGTTCCCATATCCGTTGATGTTCAATGAAAAGACAAAGAGAGGAGAACACTTATGGATTTCATGTTAACAGAACAACAAAAGATGATGAAAAAGCTATTTGCTGAGTTCGCCGAAAAAGAAGTGAAGCCTTTGGCTGCTGAAATCGACGAAGAAGAGCGCTTTCCCAAAGAAAATGTGGAGAAGATGGTAGCCTGCAAAATGATGGGTATCCCTTTCCCACGGGAATATGGTGGTGCCGGTGCGGATTATTTGAGTTATATCTTGGCCGTAGAGGAACTAAGCAAAGTTTGCGCTACGACTGGTGTCGTATTATCAGCGCACACATCCTTAGGTACAACTCCGATCTATATGTTCGGCAGTGAGGAACAGAAAAAGAAATATCTTCCGGATCTGTGCTCCGGCAAAAAATTGGCAGCATTTGGTTTGACAGAGGCAAATGCCGGAACCGATGCGGCTGGTCAGCAGACCACTGCGGTGAAGGATGGCGATGATTACATTGTCAACGGTTCTAAAATCTTCATCACCAATGCAAGTGCAGCAGATATCTATATTATCTTTGCCATGACCGATAAATCACAGGGTACAAGAGGTATTTCTGCCTTTATCCTGGAACGCGGCATGGAAGGATTTACAATTGGTAAGCATGAGAAGAAAATGGGAATCCGTGGTTCCGCGACTTGTGAATTGATCTTCAATAATGTGCGTTTACCAAAAGAAAACCTGTTGGGACAGGAAGGCAAAGGCTTCAAGATCGCCATGCAGACATTGGATGGCGGACGTATTGGTATTGCGGCTCAGGCGCTTGGTATCGCACAGGGTGCGATTGATGAAGCGGTGGCCTATGTAAAATCCAGAAAACAGTTCGGTCGTCCGATTGCGAAGTTCCAGAATACCCAATTCCAGTTGGCTGACATGCAGACAAAAACGGATGCGGCAAGATGGATGGTATACCATGCGGCTATGTGCAAAGAAACTGGTCAGCCTTATACTGTAGCAGCAGCTGAAGCAAAATTGTTTGCGGCAGAGACAGCTATGGAAGTAACAACGAAAGCGGTTCAGTTGTTAGGCGGCTATGGTTATACTCGTGATTATCCGGTAGAGCGCATGATGCGTGATGCAAAGATTACCGAGATCTATGAAGGTACCTCTGAGGTACAGCGCATGGTAATCAGCGGCGCAATGATGAAATAAGAGAGGACGGTAAAAGATATGAAAATCGTAGTATTAGTAAAACAAGTGCCTGATTCCACCGAAATCAGAGTTGATAAAGAAACCGGTACTTTGATTCGTGCCGGTGTTCCCAGCATTATCAATCCCGATGATCTTGCCGGTGTAGAAGAAGCACTGAAATTGAAGGAAAGCATGGGGGCACACATTACCATCATTTCCATGGGACCGCCTCAAGCAGCTGATATGTTAAAGGAATTGTATGCGCGTGGTGTAGATGAATGTATATTGATTACAGATCGCAAGTTTGCCGGTGCGGATACTTGTGCAACTTCCTCTACACTGGCCGCTGCATTAAATAAATGCGGATATGATTTGATCATCGCCGGTCGTCAGGCAATCGACGGTGATACTGCACAGGTGGGGCCGCAGACTGCTGAGCGCCTAGGCATTCCACAAGTAACGTATGTAGACGAAATCAGAGCATTGAGTGATACAGCGATCACAGTGAAAAAAGCACTGGAAGATAGCGAAGAAATCATTGAGGCACAGCTTCCGGTTGTATTGACAACGTTAAGTGGTATGAATACACCTCGTTACATGAACTGCAATGATATTGTAGACTGCATGAACAAAGAAGTTACAATTTGGACTTTTGATGATCTGGGCATTGATGAAAGCAAGGTTGGCTTGGCTGGTTCTCCTACAAAGGTTCATCACACCTTTACAAAGGATGTTTCCGCAGCGACTGAGACCTTTACACTGCCGGCTGGGGAAGCAGCGAAACTGATTGCGAAAACGCTGAAAGAAAAACAGTTGATCACAAAATAGGAGGACATGGACAATGGCTAAATTTGAAGGATATAAGGATATCTACGTATTTGTAGAACAGAAACACGGTGAAATTGCGAATGTCGGCTATGAGCTGATCAGTGAGGCGCGTAAATTAGTTGCGTCCATTCCGCATATGAATTATCAGGTAGTTGCCGTATTATTGGGAAGCGATATTAAGGGCAAAGCAAATGAGGTGATTGCGCACGGTGCAGATCGTGTGATTGTGGTAGATCATCCGTTGCTGAAAGATTATTCCACACAGTTTTATAGCGATGCACTGACACAGGTGATCAATGAGTTCAAACCGGATTCATTGCTAACTGGCGCAACGGTATTGGGACGTGATTTGGCACCGCGTGTGGCTGCTCGCATCAATGCGGGGCTGACTGCGGATGCGACGAAAATCGAAATGGATCCTGAGAAAAAGGATGAAGCATTGCTGCTGGTAACTCGTCCGACTTTTGGCGGAAACCTGTTTGGTACGATCATTTGCCCGGATACACGTCCGCAGATGGCAACCATCCGTCCTAACGTATTCGCAATGGATGCACCGGATGCAAACCGTAAGGGAGAAGTAGTTGAGTTTACGCCAAACTTAAGCGATACGGATCCAAAAGTGGTTGTTAAGGAAGTTATCGCGAAGGTAGTGGAAGGCATTGATATCACCAAGTGTGATATTTTGGTAGGTGCCGGACGTGGTGCTGAAGCCTGCTTGGATATGGTACAGGCAGTAGCTGAAGAACTGGGCGGTGCGATGTGCTGTTCTCGTGCAGTTGTAGATGATGGTTTTGCAGATAAAGCAATTCAGGTTGGACAAACCGGTAAAACAGTGCGTCCAAGTCTGTATATTGCATGTGGTATTTCGGGTGCGTGCCAGCACGTGGCAGGTATGGATAAATCCGATATGATCATTGCGATCAATCGTGATCCGCAGGCAGAAATTTTCTCCGTATCCAATATGGGCTTTGTTGGAAATGTTGAGGAAGTTTTACCGTTGTTAAAAGACGAAATCATCGCTGCTAAAAAGGCATAGTCAGACTTATAATCACAGGATCCATCAGCGCTGTTAAGAGATGAAGCGTTAGGATAGCGTTGTTGGATTCTATGACAGCTTAGTCAAAAAGTATTTGATAAACAATGAAAAAGGAGATCAGAAAGATGAAAAAAATCGGAGTTATCGGCGCAGGTACAATGGGGCAAGGAATTGCGAATGCATTTGCGACCAACGGTTATGATGTGACGGTTTGTGACATTAAATTGGAATGGGCACAGGGTGGAATCGACAAGATCGGCAAAAAATTGGATAAGTTAGTTGCGAAAGAAAAAATTACAGCTGATAATGCCGCAGCGATCAAGGGTCATTTGCAGGCTGGCGAATATAAAGATTTAGCTGATTGTGATCTGATTGTGGAAGCAGTACTAGAAATCATGGAGACAAAGAAAGAATTGTTCACAACTTTGGATGGCATCTGTAAGGATACTTGCATCTTTGCGACCAATACTTCCTCTTTATCTGTGACTGAGATTGCGAAAGGTATCAAGCATGATGTGATTGGTATGCATTTCTTCAATCCGGCAGATCGTATGAAATTAGTAGAGGTCATCTCCGGTATCAACACGAGTGAGGCTACTAAAAACGCAATCTTAGAAGTATCTAAGGCATTGGGCAAAACACCGGTTGAAGTCGCAGAGGGGCCCGGGTTTGTGGTAAACCGCATTTTGATTCCGATGATCAATGAGGCTATCTTCATCTATCAAGAGGGTTTGGCATCTGTGGAGGACATTGATACAGCGATGAAATTAGGTGCTAATCATCCGATGGGACCTTTGGCTTTGGGTGATATGATCGGTCTTGATATTGTACTTGCTATTATGGAAGTCATGCAGAAGGAAACTGGCGATCCGAAGTACCGTCCTTGCACATTGCTGCGCAAAATGGTGCGTGGTGGTAAATTAGGCCAAAAGAGCGGCGCAGGCTTCTACGACTATTCTAAATAAGTAAATGAAGGGCAGGTGAATCGTAAATTTCATCCTACAAGCGTTGAAATTCTATGCGATTCACCTTTTTGCCAATCTGATACGATGAGGTATGCATTGCAATGAGGCTTTATCTGCTCTATAACGAGAATATGGTATGGCTGTAAACTCATAAATATCCATTGGTATAACTAAGCGAAGATGTTACAAAATAAGGATGGTTCCATGCTTAGATACTGTTTTATCATGGAAGCGGGCCATCAATTGAGGTTTTGTAGCAATTGGTTTGGGAAAGAAAAAATGAATACTATCCACTTAGGATGAAACATAGAAAGGATCAATTATGGAAACAATTTTACTGAATAAAGAACAACATGTAGCGACGATTACAATCAATCGTGAACGTGCATTGAATGCATTAAGCACACAGGTGCTGACAGAATTAGATCAGACTTTGGATCAAGTTGACGCAGATCGTGATATCTATTGCGTGATCATCACCGGTGCCGGCAGTAAGGCATTCGTTGCCGGTGCTGATATTGCGGAAATGAAGGATAAAAATGCTGAACAAGCAGCGGAATATGGTGCATTCGGTAATGCGGTATTTCGTAAGATCGAGACATTCCGTTGTCCGGTGATTGCGGCTGTCAATGGTTTTGCTTTAGGTGGAGGCTGCGAATTGGCAATGAGTTGTGATATTCGTTTGGCATCTGATCAAGCGGTATTTGGACAGCCAGAGGTTGGTCTGGGCATTACTCCGGGATTTGGCGGTACGCAGCGTTTGGCGCGTTTGGTTGGCGCAGGCATTGCGAAGGAAATGATTTACACTGCTCGCAATATGAAGGCTGATCGAGCATATGCGATTGGTTTGGTGAATGCGTTGTATCCGAGTGAAGAACTAATGGCTGCCGCATTGAAAATGGCAAATGGTATTGCGAAAAATGCGCCGATTGCGGTTGCGAATGCCAAACGTGCCATCAATGATGGGTTACAAGGGAATATGGACGAAGGAATTGCGATCGAAGTGAAGGAATTTGGCGCATGCTTTGACACAGAGGATCAAACTTATGGTATGACCTGTTTCTTAGAGAAAGCAAAGGAAAAGAACTTCGCAAATAAATAATCAGAATGATGAAACAATGCCTTGGTGAGCAATCATCAGGGCATTCTGTGATAGGAGGAAGTAGCATGAGCAAAATCATGAGTGCGGCTGAGGCAGTTTCAATGATTCAGGATGGCGATACGCTTTGTATTGTCGGATTTATTGGCAGTGTCTTACCGCAAGAATTAACCAATGCGTTGGAACAGCGTTTCTTGCAGAGTGGAAAGCCACGAGATCTGACACTGCATTTTTGTACAGGCGGCGGTGATGGGGGTATGCGTGGAGAGAATGCGCTTGCCCATGAAGGATTGTTGAAACGGATTGTTGGTGGACATTTTGGTCTGGTTCCGCAGCTTCAGAAAATGATTGCCGAGAATAAAGCAGAGGGATATAATTTGCCTTTGGGAACGATTGGGCATCTGTATCGAGATATCGCCGGAGGGCGCTTGGGAACGCTTACGCATGTGGGATTAAAAACTTTTGTTGATCCACGCTTAGAGGGCGGTAAAATGAATGAACGCACCAAAGAGGATTTGGTGGAACTCGTGCAAATCGGCGATGAGGAACGGCTGCTTTATAAAGCACAGCACTTAGATGTGGCTTTTTTGCGCGCTACCATCTGTGATGAAGATGGTAACTATACCATGGAAAAGGAAGCCAGTGCGTTGGAGTCACTTGCTTTGGCACAGGCTGTTCATAATCAAGGTGGTAAGGTCATCGTGCAGGCGGAAACAATTGTCCAAGCTGGGACATTGGATGCGCGCAAGGTAAAGGTGCCGGGCATTTTGGTGGATGCGATTGTGCAGAGCGTTCCAGAGAATCATATGCAGACCTATGTTGCGCAATATAATCCGGCATTCTCCGGTGAGTGCCGCGTACCGGTGGATAGTATGGAACCAATGGCCTTGAATGAGCGCAAAGTGATTGCGCGCAGAAGTGCTATGGAACTGATTCCCAATGCGATTATCAATTTAGGGATCGGTGTGCCTGAGGGGATTTCCAATGTGGCCAATGAAGAAGGATTGCCGGGCTTAAAACTAACGGTAGAAGCCGGTGGAATCGGCGGTTTCCCAAGCGGCGGAAATGCGTTTGGCGCAGTGACAAATCCTGATTGTATTATTGATTTGCCGGCAATGTTCGATTTTTATGACGGTGGTGGATTAGGTCAGGCATTTTTGGGTCTGGCGCAGTGTGATCGCTTCGGCAATATCAATGTTTCAAAGTTTGGGCCTAAGATTGCCGGATGTGGTGGATTTATCAATATCACCCAAAATACCAAGCATGTGGTGTACTGCGGGACGTTTACTGCCGGTGGTTTGAAAGTTGCAATACATGATGGGAAATTGGAAATTTTGCAGGAAGGAAAAGTTAAGAAGTTCATTCAGGATGTGGAACAGGTGACTTTTTCTGCCGAATACGCAAAGGAAAATCAACAGGATGTTATGTATATCACAGAGCGAGCGGTGTTTTGTTTGATAGATGGAATACTGACTTTAACGGAAATTGCGCCGGGCGTTGATCTACAAAAGGATATTTTGGATCAGATGGAATTTACCCCTGCTTTGGCCAAAGATATGAAACTCATGGACGAAAGGCTGTTTCAGCCAGAAAAAATGGGTCTTTCACAAAACTAAGAGACATATCTTCATAGGGAAACATGCGGATAGTGTAAAAGCACAGCCCGCATGTTTTTTAATCCCAGTAGAAAGCAGTTCAATCGACAAATTTCGTTGTTTATATCATGTATACTAATTTTGGTGATTAGATGGACTATTATGGTTATGCACTGCGTCCTGCGTTCTATACATACATTGCTGCGCATCCAAGCCTTTTGAGTGAGCTGGATCAGATCAAAGAAGAACAGCGTTACCACCTCATATATCCCTTTGATTGTGAGGAATTATGGAAACGTGCAGTTTCTTATTTTGATGATACACAAATGGAATTGCATGAACAGGCGTTATTCTATGAAAACAGTTTAAAAAAAACAGTGTATACAATGAAGATAGAACCTTATCGTTTAATTGTGAATCAGGCCGCAGATAATCCCTTTATACCTTTTCTTCAACGCATTTACCGTACCCTTTATTTATGTAAAGCAAGTGAGGTTGAGGTAAAAAAAGAAAAGGTATTGTAAAACAATAGAAAACATAGTAAAATAAAGATACATGTGAGGAGGATCTGTATATGGATTTATGGGTTTCGATCGGATATATATTGTTAGGACTTGCGATTGGTGGCTTTTGTGGTTTTTATTTCACTCGCAAAAAATTTCAAAAGGAACTGCGCGATAATCCCCCGATTAATGAAAAGATGATCCGGGCCATGTTCTTACAGATGGGAAGAAAACCATCCGAAGCACAGATCAAGCAGATCATGAAATCAGTCAATCAATATAAATAATCCTGTTACTGCCGGATTGGAGATTTCCATCCTGCGGTTTTTTTATTAGGGAATGGGTGTGGAGTGAATTGAGCAAACCATAAACAGATCGAATAAAGAACAGATGAAGATTCCTGATAAACGATGATCATCGGATTATGAAGCGATAAGTGATAAATAGGAAGGTATTTTGAATATCAAACAGTCATTCTTGTGTACTGCTATTGAAGCATGTCAAATATAAATATATTTATCATTGATATGACATGAGATATATTCAAACTTACAATTCGTTACGAAACGGTAAGATAGGCGTTTTGAGAAAGAAGGCGTGCTATAATCGTATCAGGTGATGAGAATGAGACTATGGAAGAAAGCAATGATTGTCATAACCGCATTGTTGATTGGAATCGTTGGTATGTTTGCTTGGCTTGGATATTGTCAATACCGCGAAGTTGTTACGCAAATGCCGCTGGAACAAAAGATTGCGGCAATCAAGAGTAGTGAATCCTATGTGACCTATGATGAATTGTCACCGGCTTTGGTTCAAGCAACCATTGCAGTAGAGGATCATCGTTTCTATGATCATCATGGTTTTGATGTTTGGGCGACGTCACGTGCATTAGTAAATAATTTGCTTGGAAATGGTAGAACATCAGGAGGATCCACGATTACGCAGCAGTTGGCAAAAAACCTTTATTTTGGATATGAGCCCTCCTTTATACGCAAAATAGCCGAATTATACGTGGTATATGATTTGGAACACAATTATTCAAAGGAGGAAATACTGACGCTATATGTTAATATCATCAATTATGGCGATCAGCACATCGGTATTGCGAAAGCGACACAAGGATATTTTGGCGTTGAACCAGATGCATTGACACTAGCACAGGCTTCTTTATTGGCAGGATTACCACAATCACCGGCTAATTATCAGTTGTCCGATCATTATGAGCAGGCAAAAGTACGCCAAGCACAGGTACTGGAGGCAATGGTGCGTCGGAGGATGATCACGGATACAGAGAGAACCGCAGTTTTAAATGCAATGCCTTAGTTTGTATCATATGGAACACTTTGCGGAAGTTGGATCAAGAGGTACACTGGTGTTGATAACAAGTTCTTACTTGAAAGTACATGTTGAACAGGATTCTAAATGAAAAGGGGATCATATTGAAAGCAAAGGAGAAACAGCCATTTTTTCAACAACTATCTCATCGCAGTGATTTTATGATTACGTTGTCTAAGATTGATAATCAACGCTTGTATCCATATATACAAGAAGATCCAGCAAGAACATTCGAATAACAATGGGATGATTACCTTAATGAAGAAGGGATCATAAAAGCAGAGGAAATGTTGTTTTATAAATAGATAAGCGAAATATGAATGGATGAACCATATGACGCGTGTGTTAAATGAACGGATTATTATAGTTTGTCTAATTGACAATGGTTTTTGAAATCATAAACAATAAATAATTCTGTTGCATATATTCATAAGGCCAAGATTGCTGAGTAAGATGCATTGGTATCTGACTTAGTCAAATGAAAAACCTCCTGTTTCCAGGAGGTTAAGGGCAAATGGTGCCCGAGGCCGGACTCGAACCGGCACGGTATCGCTACCGACGGATTTTGAGTCCGTTGCGTCTACCA
>JAAWON010000043.1 GCA_022799495.1 Erysipelotrichaceae bacterium
CAATGATGACTTAAACGTTTAAAATATAGAAAAAGCGATTTTACTACTTACCGCTTATTCGCTTATATTTAAGGTTTACACAAAACATGAGACACTCTCTCTTTATCACATGCATCCCTAATTACCATACATATCAAAAAACGGATTTCAGTCTTTTTTATACAGACTTCAATCCGTTTTTTCTTATGATTCCTTTTGACACTTCCGTTTTGCGACCAACGCACGACAAATACCCAATACCGCCGCTTTTTCCTGTGCATTCATCTTTTGAAACAACAATAATAACTCTTGTTCCTTCGGCCTTAACTCACCTGCCGGAATGGTTGCGCCAATCAGATAATATAAATCAATATCCAATAAATAACACAACTTAATCACCAAATCAATGTTCGGTCTGCGTCCTCCGCCTACCCAGTTGGATACGGCTCCCTTTGTGACGCCTAATTGTTCTGCCACATCTGAATTATTATAAGGTGAACGCTTAATCGCATCCTCTAATATCTCGGCAAAGGTTAATTGAGTGTATACTTTTGTTTTCGCTTTCATGTGTATATTATATGTGTAAAAATAAAGAAAGATACACTATTCACAAGGCGTAAAATAAAGTACACAAGCTTATAAAGAATGCCTTCCGTTGATGATAACACCCTTTAATTGTGCGTTATGATCCAATATTGCCACATCAGCCTTCTTTCCCAAATCAATCTCGTAATTCAACGTATTTAACAAACGTCCAGCATTGACACTTGTCATCTTCACGCAATCTGCCAAAGGCAAATGACAATCACAATAAAGAAATTGAAACGCATCCAACAGATCGCAATAGGAACAACCGCACTGCTTATCGCTTCCACCAGCCACATTTTCTTTATCTTGTGCATATGCCTGTGGATCATAAAACCTACCGCATGCATTGCCATCGGAAATTGCCATAATGCGCTCCGCTCCCAATAAAGAAATCAACCATTTCAACATCGGTCGCTGTACATGTACACCATCCATATTTAACTCACAAAGGCAATTTGACTCAATCAACGCATCCATCAAACCCTCCTGATGATGATTCAATTCTTGCATTCCCATACACAAATGCGTAACCTGATGCATTCCCCAAGCAAGTGCCTGTTTCCCCTGTTCATAAGTTGCCTGTGTATGTGCAATACTTGCACGAATGCCATAACGCGCCAACATTGCGACAGTTTCCTGCGCATGAGCCAACTCCGGTGCGATATCCACAATACGGATGATATCATAATTGCGGCGAATAAATTCCTCAAACGAGGATAATTCTATTTCCATCAATGCACTGTGCTGGGCCTCACCCACCTGCCGCGGATTCAAATAAGGACCTTCTAAATGGATTCCATAACAGCGTGCACCTACCGGATCCCCTTGAAATGCTTTCCGATAAGCCGCAAAAATAGCTTCATACTCTGAAAAAGACATTGGCCCCAGCGTTGCCGCAAACCCAACGGTACCACGCTGCGCATATTCCTTTGCCAACGCTCGCAGAGCATCACTGTCTTGATTCGCAGTCGCAATGCCGCAAAGCCCATGTGTATGTAGATCCACAAAACCATTGACCGCTATGTCGCTAAGTGGTTTTGGTGTTTTATAATCAATTCGCTCCAAATATCCGTCCTCAATATAAAGATCACCAAAACATAATGTACCACGTTGTAAAAAACGTACTTCACGCACAATCGTTTTCATACTACTACCTCCCTAACCAATCTCATCATCCCTTTTTTCTCATTTTACCAAGTGTGCAACAAACCTAAATTTATTCGCCTTGATTTGTCGCATGGATATAATCTTGGATCAATGCCAGCTGCGCTTCGCCAAAAGGATACCAACGCTCTATTCGCTGTCCATTGTTTAAGATGTAGGATACATAAATATTCCCCATCATTTCAGAACCATCTGTGCCTACTTGTGAAATCTCTTTCTGCATCTGCACGGTTAACGTTATCATTGTATCAGCACGGCTAAATGTACGCAAGCCAAATTCACCATTTTCACCAAGGATCCAATTATCGCTCGGCAATTCCCCTATGATATCATCCCAATCTCCGTCAAACAACATCATATGAACTTGTACCTCAGCGATTTCCTCTCGCTCATAAAATTCATGAATCAGATGAAAGCCCTGTGTGTTTACCAAAAGGAAAGATAATGCCGCCGCCCCAAAACTCATCGCACCAAACAAGGCGATTTGCCCAAAGCGCAGTGTTATCTTACGCTCCGCCACAAAATGAAGCAACACAAACACTAGCAGCGTAATCAAAAAACCTGATCCGCTTGACACATTCACAAGTAATAAACACCCCGTCAATCCTGTCAACAATAACGGATAGATCCACTTAGAATCCGTTCGCTGTTCAGCATCTTCTCCCTTGCGCCGTTCATAAGAAACAAGCGCACCCCAAAACATCGCCAATCCTAACAATGCTTGCCAAAGGAACACCCCTACACCTACATTCCCCTGCGTCAACCATACCTCCAGCAATTCACCTATGGGAATACTTTGTGCTTGAGTTTGAAGCGCGTAATATGCATTACTTATCCCCTCCAGCCAACTCACACTTGATAACAACGGTGAGTTCAGCATGGAAAGTGCACGCATCGGAAAAAATTCATATATACTGCCCCCATAAGGCAGAACTCTACTCACGGTAATTGCCAACAATGTTTCTACACTCGACATGAACAATACCTGTAACAATGCGTACCCCAATACCGCCACAACACTGTCCCAAAAACTATTACATTTCACTACCGCAAAAGTATAAATACTATAAACAATCGCAGCGAATAAATATGCGCCCATCGCATACACCAACAATACGGGATAAAAGGAGCGACTATCCTCACGAAGCAGTGCCACAACCAAAAAGATCACACTTGCCATTGCCAGCACCAACAATCCAAATCCATATTCCAACAAAAACTGCGTTCGTTTACGGAATGGTAACGGCAGATACAGATCCGTACTGCGCTTATTCATTAAATAACGAAACAGCACAATTGGCAAACACAGCGCTAATCCTTGATTCAAAAATAGCAACAGCACACAGCCCCACTCCATTGGCATCGCCCCACGTGATTCATAGGTCATTGTCAGTGTTGGCAAAAGGAACACAAGCATCAAAATACTCAAATAAATCCACAGCCACTTGCGATAATGATGAAACAGCCATTTACCATAGCCGATCGCATAAACACTCATCGTCTGACCTCCTTTTGATGCATAACCTCTTGAATAAACAATTCCTCTAAATTCACCGGTAAAATCTCCATTACCAACGGCTTATATGTTTTCAAATACTCCTTAATCCGCTCAACATCACCACGCACATAGAGATTTACAACCCTTGACTTGATATTCATCGTAACCACATCCAACTGCGCGAACCACTCCGGTTGTACTTCCTGTGCAAACGCCAACTGAATGCGATGTACCTGTCCCAAAGTTTCCTGCATATCACCACTGTAACGCAAACATCCGCCCTCCAGCATCATAAAATGATCGCAAAGTCCCTCCATCTCCTTTAAATCATGCGAGGCCATCACAACACTCATCTGCCGATCGGCAATGCGCTGTGCAATCACATGCTTAAAATGACGCCGCATCAGCGGATCCAAACCATCAAATGCCTCATCCAATAACAGATAGCGAGGTTGGGCAGCCAGTCCAAGCAGAATGAATGCTTGTCGCTTCATCCCCTTGGAAAACTGCTTTAACAGCTTGCGTTCATCCAACTGAAACATTTGTAAATACTGATAATACAAAGCCTCATCTAACTCATACCACTGTGCATAAAATGCTTTCATCTCACGCAGTGTCGCATGAAAAAACTGAAAGGGATCATCGCTGATAAACAGAATCTGTGACTTTGCCTCACGATGATCAAATACACGTTCTCCATCCAGCGTTATCCTCCCCCCATCACAACGATATACGCCCGCAATCATCCGCAGTAATGTGGATTTTCCTGCCCCGTTAGGACCGATCAATCCAAGAATAGAGCCATCCTCAATCTGTAAGCTGACATCCTTTAATACCTGCTTTTTCCCCAAGCATTTTGATACATGACTCAATTCAAGCATGTGTATCCCCCTCCCCGTAAACTTCCTGTACGGCTGCGATTAATTCCTCCATGCGCAGTGAGTGACGTTTCATCTCTGCCACCGCTTCCTTAAACTCCTTTAATTTTCCCTGCTGGATGATATGGTCTAACTGATTATCACCGACAAAGCATCCCTTACCCGGAACCGTGTATAAATAACCTTGCAGTTCCAATTCCTGATATGCCTTGGCAACTGTATTCGGATTGATTGCCAGCTCATTCGCTAAAGCACGGACAGAGGGCAGTTTTTCATTTGGATTCAAAATACCGAGTGCGATAAATTCCAAGATCTGCGCCTTTAACTGTTCAAAGATCGGCAGACGACTCTGCGCTTTAATCACAAACATAACAATCCCTCCTTTGACAGTGATAAATACGAATTACTTTTACCTCGAAGCATTGTATCCTGCACAAACAAATATGATTCATGTAGATCCAACCATCCCGCTTCCTTCACGCCGAGCAGCGTATCTTTGCTTTCTGTATCTGTATCACTCTCGGTGCCATAATCCTTAAGCCAACCTGATTCCAACCATTCCTGAAACAATTGCTTCAGATACTCTTGATGGGCTAAGGGAAAAGCATACATGCGAACCATACGCTCCCCCTGATCCAATTCATAACTCACTTCAATCATCCCGATCTGCTCATCCCAACTCACTTTTGCATCAGCATAAGCCAGCCATTGTTGGTGATACATATACATTGCGTCAAGCACCTCTGCATCCTGCATGGATTCTGAGAAATATAATTTGATATCCTGTGCAAGCGTACCCTCTTCTATTTCAAATAACTGTACTTCTACCTGTACGCTTTGAATCCGTTCTCGCTGTGGCATTTCATGAATCAAATTGAATCCATTCGTTGCGTAACCAAGTTGATACAAGCCATTGCTTATACATAACAGCACAACAAACATCGCTATCATGCGCCAAGACAAAGCAATTTTTCGCTGTGCAAAAAAATGCGCCAGTAAATATAAAACAAACAGGACAAGATTCATCATATGAAACAATGTGCCATCCCCAACTGCCAGCAATAGCCAAAAACTAACAAAGGGAATTAACAAAGGGTAGGTAAACAATGATTTGGTCGGCTGTTCACTCTCTTCACTTTTTAAATGTACAAAGTAATCAACTCCATTGCGATAAGCAAAAATCGCAATGCCCACCCATACCAATAACTCCAGCAGTAATAATGTCCCTTCTACTTGCGCATCTATTTCACCCAGAAAGAATAACTTCACCCACTCATTCATCTGCCAAGGAATTGAAGTAAGGGCGGCCAGCACATTGATATGGGCATCACTGCTTGACAACATCAGCGACCATTCATAGCCATAGGATGCGATTAACAGGTGTTCCCGCATCGTATTGTAGAAAATTAACAGCGAATAGTACATCAGCAAGGGCAATAACGTATATGCGCCACAGATGAGCAAACCATCCAGCACATTATGACAGCGAATAATACAGGCGGTGAAAAAGGTATACAAACAGGCCCCAAGCACCAAAAAAATCACCACCAGCATTACGATGATCCAACCGTAGCCAATGAAATAAATTCCGCTTTGTCCAAGCGTTGGCACAATGCCATAATCGTGTGCACTCATAACGAAAACCGCCATCCCCAGCATCAGCACCATTACCCCCATATAACATAACCCAATCAAATAATGTACATAAAACAACCGCTTCCGTTCAATCGGCAGCGATAAATATAAATCACTGTGGGAACGTTTCATCAAAAAGCGAAATTGAAACAGCGGCAGTACATAAGCGAGGATACACGTACTGATGAGCAGTTTCATTACCGCATTCGCTTCCTCCATTACAACACGTCCGCCAAATACCGCTAAAACCAACTGAACCAATGGATTCGGTATCAAAAAATCCATCACAAATAACAATAATATGATCCCACTCACCAGTGCCAAACGTCCATTTGTGCGCAAATAGTGAAGCGCATAGGATTTCTCCTGTTCATTGAGAAATAAAGATTGAAACAATGGATACTTCCTCATGATGTACGCTCCTCTCTTTGCCTCATCACATAGACAAACATTTCCTCTAAACTGATGGGCAGTGCCTCCAGCATCAGCGGATCAAAAGCACGCAGTTTCCGCTCCAGCCCTTCACGCTCCCCTTGCACAACCAAGTTCACAATCCGTGAATCCATAGACAGCGATAATAAGGGAAGTGAATCAAACAAGGTTTCCTTCACCGGTTTATCAAAAGCCAACTGAAAACGATGTATCTGATTCAGTTGTTCCTGCATCCCACCTGATGTTATCAATTTTCCCCCTTCCAAAATGGCAAAGCGATCACAGATTTCCTCCATCTCTTTTAAATCATGAGAAGATATGATCACACTCATCTGTTGGTCCTCAAGGCGTTGCACAATCGCCTGCTTAAACAATAGGCGCATATGCGGATCCAAACCGTCAAACGCCTCATCCAGCAATAGATAACGCGGTGCACAGCACAATCCCAGAATCAAAAAAGCCTGCCGCTTCATTCCCTTGGAATAGCGCTGAAGCAGTTCCTTGTCATTCAGATCAAATTGTTTGATCAAATCATGATAGTAGGCTTCATCCAGATCGGGATACGTAATTTGATAAAAGCGCTTCATATCACGCAGTGTTGCATTATGAAAATAAAACGGATCATCCCCAATCAAAAGAATTTCACAACGTCGTGCAGGATCCTGTGCCATATCGCAACCATCCAATAATACTACGCCCTGATCACACGGATAGACGCCCGATATCACCCGCAACAGCGTTGATTTTCCTGCGCCGTTGGATCCTATCAGGCCATAAATACAACCATCCGGCACTTCCATATCTAAATCCTGTAACACCACTTGGCGCTGAAGCTGTTTCTTTAATTGCTTTACTTCAAGCATGCCATCCCTCCTGACTGTACTATTTATGATAATACAGTATACCAAAAGTAAGGGAATGTCAATGTTTTTTCCTGTGAATCGCTTTTTTGGTAGATAGGAACTCCTTATTTATGTGGATAGAGAGGCAGTGGTTTGCCTCATCTGGCACCTCTACCTGCTTTTCGTATGGTTTGGTTGGTGGTGCAATCAAACATTAAGATCAATCACAATATCTGTCTTATGATGGAAATTGATTGACAAAGTGTTGTTCTGTAATCTATAATGTAACTATCGTTATATAACGTATGTTATAAAAAGGAGGAACTTATGCCAAGGAAAGCCAAATTCAGTGCGGAACAGATCGCTGAGGAGGGGTTTTCGTTGGTACGTCAAGAAGGTATGGCTGCGCTAAGTGCTCGTCGCTTAAGTAAACGCTTGTCCTGTTCTGTCGTACCGATCTTCTCTGTTTTTCATTCCATGGAGGAGTTAAGTGATCACATCATTCAACTTGCCCGCAATCATTATCGTACTTATATTGAACAAGGTTTGGCACAACCGATTCCCTTTAAGGGCGTAGGGATACAATATATCCGATTTGCGCAGGAAGAGGGGAAATTGTTTCAGCTGTTATTTATGCAGGAGAAGGAACAACCGCCTGTCTTAGATCACATCTTAGCGTTAATTGATGACAGTTATGATGCAATTTTGCGTTCAGTTCAATCCACTTATAACCTAAGTGAACAGGACAGTAAGGACTTGTATCTGCATTTATGGATTTATACCCATGGAATTGCGGTATTATGTGCGACCCATTCCTGTGTATTTACACCCGATCAGATTCAGACGATGTTAAGTGAGGTATGCATCAGCCTTTTAACCACTTTTAAAGGAGGCAAACATAATGATTACACTTCATGATGTATGGAAAAGTTATGGCACGAAGGAACATCAAACCCACGTATTAAAAGGGATCGACTTACAGATCGCTGAAGGTGATTTCGTGGTGATTTTAGGTGCCTCCGGTTCCGGGAAGTCCACATTACTGCACGTGTTATCGGGATTAGAGCGCATTGATCAAGGAACAATAACGTATGGCACTCAATCACTGCACACAATGAATGATGCGCAGTTGACGAAGTTTCGCCGTGATCATGTCGGTTTTATCTTCCAACAGTATTATTTATTACCACATTTGAGTGTGGAGAAAAATGTTCGCATGGGCGCAGATTTAGCCGCTAACAGCGAATATCGGGACCTATTGTCTGCGGTTGGCTTAGCCACAAAAGCACATAAGCGCCCTGCCGATCTTTCCGGTGGGGAACAACAGCGTGTGGCGATTGCGCGTGCCCTTGCGAAGCACCCTGATGTACTGTTTTTAGATGAGCCAACCGGGGCACTGGATGAAGAAATGGGCCGCCAGATCTTACGCTGCATCAGTGATATGCATAAGCAGTATGGCTGTACGGTGATCATGGTAACACATAATCAAAATATTGCGGAAATGGCGCATACAATCATTCACATGAACAGCGGCCAGATTCGCTCCATTACCCATCAAACTACCGTAAAAACGGCAGATGAGATCGGCTGGTGATTGGATGCTGGTGAGTTTTAAGGATGCCGGTAAACTGCTCGGCATTGTCATTGTCGCTGCATGTGCCGTATTTGTATGTCATCTGTTTCTCAATTATCAGTTGGATTTAACCGCCATTCAAGACAATCTTCTTGATCCGGCAGCCATCACAATGGCTGAAGCACACATTACAAGCGGTCAAGTTACCATTGTCCTTAGCGGCGGT
This sequence comes from Erysipelotrichaceae bacterium, assembly GCA_022799495.1. Taxonomy (GTDB): domain Bacteria; phylum Bacillota_I; class Bacilli_A; order Erysipelotrichales; family Erysipelotrichaceae; genus C-19. The sequence continues at coordinate 8,816 of JAAWON010000043.1, forward strand.
TGTCTGTCTTTAACTACGATGATTTTGTTAATGTTTTACATTACCAACTATATTGATTCCCATCGCAGTGTTCTTGGCATATTAAAGGCTATGGGATACGGAAATTTACGCATTGCGCTTCATTTCTGGGTATTTGGCTTTGGTGTCCTGCTTGGCTGTGCGCTTGGTTTTCTATTGGCAACGCTGTATTTACCCACGCTCTATCAAGCACAGAATGCCCAGCAGCTCTTCCCTGATTTCAGTCCACAGTTTCATCCTATATGTGTCGTGATTCTTGTCTTTTTGCCCGCCCTTCTTTATTTTATCATCGCTATTGTTTATGCGGCAGTGCGCCTGAATCGTCCTGTGCTGCAACTCTTGCATCAAAGTGACAAACAAAGCAAGCACTCAAATCGCCTCCAACGCCAATCTCCACGTCCGTTTTTACAAGAACTGCGTCATGCATCATTGCGCAGCAACAAGGTACTGGCTTTCTTTGTCGGCTTCTCTGCTTTTTGTTTTTCTGCGATGTTACAAATGGCAATCTCCATGAATGAATTGGCAAGTGAGTCCTTTGCCGGAATGATGCTGCTGATCGGCTTGATTCTAGCCTTTATGACATTGTTTTTGGCATTGTCTTCACTGATGAAAGGCAATCAGAAAACCATGGCGATGATGCGTGTCATGGGATATAATGAACGCGAATGTGCCTATACGATTCTCCATGTGTATCGCCCCATTTCCTATATTGGATTTCTCATTGGCACATTGTATCAATATCTTCTGTTAAAAACAGTTATGCGCCTTGTCTTTGCGGACATTGCGGGGATTCCTGCTTACCATTTTGATATTCAGACATTTTGGTTCACCCTCGCACTGTTTCTTATCACCTATGAATTGATTCTGTTTTTGTATGCCCGTCGTATGCGACACCTATCCTTAAAAAGCATCATGCTCGAATAGGACAATGACGAATTGAATAAATGGTAAAAAAGCGAGCAAAACTGTAGCGTTTCATCGCTCGCTTTTCCTATGGTGATGGATTATAATGTAGCCGTTAAGAAAAGGAGGAATCTCGATGAGTCTAGGCAACAGTTTATTTCAAGCGCGCAAAAAAAGTGGGTTATCACAGGAGCGCGTCAGTGAGTATCTCGGTGTAAGCAGACAAACGATCTCAAAATGGGAGTGTGATGAAACCTTGCCTGATATTACACAGGCCAAGCGTTTGGCATCCCTCTATCATACTTCACTGGATGATCTCATTGATTTTGACCTTGAAGTAAATGAATTAACTGAAATGATCCGTCATACTTCTACTGAAACCCAGAATAAGGTGGATTGGAATCAGGTTTGGGCAGAACAATATCCGATTTTATCGCGTTATCGCCAAGAAGTAGACACTGCCGAATACGAAAGGATCCTACAAGGCTTACTGGATCGCTTACATAAGGAATATGGCTATGATGAACTGGACAGCTTTCTTGTTTGTAAAGATATTCTAGCTTCATTATGGCAAAAGCACAATCATTAACATATAAGCAAACGGATGATCCATTGTTATGGTATCATCCGTTGTTCTTTTATCCTATCCCTTTGTTATCATGTTACTTGGATCTTCCCTTGATTCTGTTTGCTCAGCCAACTGGCAAATAGATATTCAGGTAATCTTCTACTGCCTCTAACCATTGTTTATACACCTTGTTGTCATTTTGTAAGCCATGGCCGGAATGTGAACATTCAAAATATTGATAATCAATCTTATATTTTTCATATGCGGCCAATAAGCGCTGTGATCCTTTAAAGGGTTGTACTTTGTCATAGGCTCCATAAACAACCACACTAGGTATTGATGCTTCATTGATCCACATGAGAGGTGAAATCGGTTTTAATTTTTCTATATAAGATCCATCTTTTATCATTTCGGCTGTTAATTCTACCCCGCCCATTACACCAAACAAATCAGCCGCACCTGTTCTAGCCGCTTCACTATCTTGATCAAATCCATAGATATCCCAATCCTCCGTATAGAAACTAGATGGCCCTACGGCGCCAAATAACAATTTAACCGGAACCGGTGCCTCGTTCGCATCCCGATAAGCATAAATCATGGCCAACGTATGACCGGCTGAACCACCGCCAATTCCCATTTCACGTATTGGATATCCATATTTTTCTGCCGCAGCGATTACTTTTGGCATTGCTTCTTTGATCTCCATCGACTGTGATCGAACACTTGTATCATTTTCCTCTGTCCTTAGCGTATAATTGATGCCAACGGCAACATACCCTTTACTGCAAAGCCACGCTAGCATACCTTCATCTTCTGATTTATCTCCTTGCGTAAAACCACCTGCATGCAGATAAACCACCATCCCATAAGATTCCTTGTCTCGGTCTTTGGGCAAATATAAATCAAATTTATTTGCATCCCCTGTTCCATATGCAATATCCTGATAACGTGTTCCCAATTCCTCACTCCATGTAAGCGAATATTTTTTTGCCCATCCGGGTTGAATCACTATTTTTGAAACTGCACCTGCAATCATTGCAATGATCAATACAATGATGCAAATAATCACAAATCGCGTGGTTTTCATAAAAAGTTTCCTCCAAACATCGTTCCTCCCAGCATCATATTCAGGAACATCCGCACCGCAAGTCTGCCCAATATGAATCCACCGATCACCACCAACGCCATTATGAACCATTGCTTATTGCTCATCTTGTTTTCCTCCTTCTGCCGATCAGATGCATCAATTGCCAACTCTCAAATTAAATGTTATAATTCTAACACAAGCACATTATAAGTATGCTTTTCGCAAAATGCAAGCAGGCAGGGCGCTAATGTTAGAGATCAGGAGGTTTTATAACAATGGAATTACGGAGTGACGCATCGAAACAGTATATCGCAGAGGCATTGCTTCAGTTAATGAAAACGAAGCCTTATCCTTCGATCACCAATAAAAATATTACGGATCGTGCTGGTTTCTCTCATATCACAATTTATCGACATTTTAAAAACAAGGAAGATATACTGAGTTATTATGTAAATTACTGTTTTGCCAAATGGAAACAAGAGTGGGATGATCATCAAAACATTGCATTTAATCTCTTTTCCTTTTTTCAGAAACATAAATTTTTGATTACTGCACTTTATCAAGCAAACCAACAATACTTGTTAATCTCACATATTTTAAGTTGTTGCGACTATAAAGAAGATGATATAGCCGTTCTCGCATATGCCAAAGCAGCAGTCGCCTATTTTATTTTTGGATGGTGTGATGTATGGTACCAGCGCGTATGAAAGAAACGCCACAAGAAATGGCTGCCTTGATGGAACAACAGCAAATGCAAGCATCATAAAATAAAAAAGAGTGATGCTTTTTTTTGCGCTCACTCCATTTCAAATACATTATTTACTTTTTGATGGCAACATTTCACAAACACATACAAACGGATACCTTGACTCTAATTGCTTGGCCGCTTGCCGCAATTGCGCACGATCCTTGCTTAATGCGAACATTGTGGAACCAGTTCCACTCATCAACACAAAAGGTAATCCCATATCATATAGATCCGTTTTGATTTGTGCTAATTGCGGCAATAATGAAAAAGCACTGGCTTCTAATGTATTTTTAGCTTGCGCACAAAAGGCTACAAAGTCATCGTTTTTTAACGCCTGTTCACATGCATCCACATCAGGATGCTCACAAGCCACCTCACTGAGCCTTTGAAAACCTTGTTTCGTACTGATTCCCGCTTGCGGTTTCACTAGCAGTATACCGAAATCACATTGTGATACAAAGGGCGTAATCCGCTCCCCAATTCCCTGTACTCTAGCACATGTATTCATAACACAAAAGGGCACATCCGCTCCAATTTGTTTTCCCAGTTCAGCCAGTTCCAGCAATGAGATATTTAAGTTCCAATGCTTGCGCAGTCCCCTGAGTATCGCTGCCGCATCGCTACTTCCACCCGCTAAGCCAGCCTCCATCGGAATCCGTTTTTCCAAATGTATATGAAACGCTTCCTTGCGATTGAAGGTATCTCGCATCAAATTCAATGCTCGCACAACCGTATTGCGCTCATTCATTACGCAAGATGGATCATCACAGGTGAAATGATCCTGTTTGGCAGGGGTGATATATATCGTATCTTGCAAGGTAAGTGGAATCATTACCATATCCATGTCATGATATCCATCCTCCCGTTTCCCAATTACATTTAAACAAAGATTGATTTTTGCATTTGCTTTAATTTCCATTGCCATTCACCTCATATAAGCGAATAAAATCTGCCAGTCCTAAACTTTCCGAGCGTACAGTAGGATGAATCCCGGCCTGTTTCAACCGGCTTTCCGCTATCTCCTTATTTTGTAAAAAAGTGCCATAATTATTTAAAATTGTTTTTCGGCGCTGCTTAAAACAGGCTTTTATCAGCGCAAATAATCGTTCCTCCTGAATATGAGGTAATCCCGGTTTTAAGCGAAATTGCAGCACCGTGCTGTCTACCTGCGGCCTTGGCATGAATACATTACGCGGTATTTTCATGATCGGCGTAATATCACAACGATATTGGGTAATCACACTCAATGCATTATATTCCTTGGTGTTACACTGCGCATAGAAGCGATCCGCCACTTCCTTCTGCATCATCACGGTAATCGCCGCAATCTGCGCATTTGCCTCAAACAGCCGAAACAGAATCGGTGTGGTAATATAGTAAGGCAGATTCGCTGCCACTGCCACATCATACCCCTGTGCGCATAAGGACTCCACCAATCCTTTCACATCGACACTTAGAAAATCCTGCATGCGCAGTTCAAAATTATCATAGGCGCTTAAACTATCCGCTAATACTGCCGGTAAGCGAGTATCAATTTCATAAGCTATGACTCGCTTTGCATAAGTACAAAGAAACTGGCTCAAAGCTCCGATCCCCGGCCCAATTTCTATCACGGCACAATGATCGGAAACCACCGCATGACGCGCCATTTTTTCCACAATCCCCGGTTCTACTAAAAAATTTTGGCCATAATTCTTTTTTGCCCGCAGTTCATAACGCTCCAATAATTCTTTTGTTCGAGACGGCGTCGCAATGACTTCTTTCATTCAAACACCTCTTTCTAATATTTCGCTATTCCTCACGGTATTTGAATAGCGTTTTTGTGGTATTTTCTATACTTTCTATTGCGGAAAACAGCGTAAAATCGCTGTTTTTGTGTGACATATTATTATTTGTCTGATTTCTTGGCACCGTTTTGGCACCACTTACTCAAAAGCTTTTCCCATAACACTCATACTTTTTATTACTTGATTTAGCTTCTCGTTTAATTCTTCATTCCCTTGAGCTTTAATTGTTAAAAGTTCTATAAAATCTTTTCCCAACAAGTTTTTATATTGGGGATCAGCTTTAAGAAAACAATCTAGCCATTTATTTATATGTTCTAATGCATCTTC
>JAAWON010000005.1 GCA_022799495.1 Erysipelotrichaceae bacterium
CTTCGTGCTTTGCGGCGTAGCTGGTGACTTTCCGTAAATTCTCGGTCACTCCGGCGGTCAAAAGGTCGGTGCGTTCCTGTGCACCAATCTTAATTCCTGCAACTTCGATCACACTGTCCTGAGGATGAAATAAGCGATTTGCTTTTTTATAGGGTGCGGCAATCCGAGTAACATCTTCGACAAAGGGATTGGCACGGATAGTTTTTTCATCTAAGCCGGCGGTATCACCAACCAAGCCAAACACATTGTAATTGTCTCCATGAATTAAGGTGACCTGTAGACCGCGCTGTTCAAATCCTTGGATCAGGCGGTCAATCTCCGTTTGCGGAGCTGTTTTTTTTAACGTGATAATCATAAGTATTCCTCCTTTTTGTCTGTCTTATGGTTATGGAATCATCTTTGGCAATCTTGCCATGCTTGTATGATTGCTTGCGTAATGGATTCGATATCCGTATCATTTGTGACAGTAAAATCACTGTATGCTTCATATAGTTCTTTTCGTTCTTCATATAAAGTCGCAATTGCTTGACGATCACTGGAGAGGGGACGTTCCTCATCGACGAGCAGTTGATCTAGATTGCGCTTGATGTAAATACAAACTCCATTCATAGCAAGATGCATCATGTTATCCTTATTTTTTACAATACCACCGCCACAAGCAATGATCACTCCTTGCTTCGCAGCGAAACGTAGGGCAACTTGCTGTTCCAATTGACGAAATGCTGCTTCACCATCCTCGAGGATGATTTGTTTAATGGAGCGATTGTTCTGTTTTACAATTTCTGCGTCTAAATCAATCAGTTCACGTCCCATTGCTTGGGCAAGCGAGCGGCCAATTGTGGTTTTCCCACAGGAGGGCATGCCGATCAAAACTAGATTGCGCTTACTTTGCAGGATCTGATGATAGAGCGAGTCAATACATGCATCGCTCAAGGTGCGATCTGTAAAAAACTCCACCGCATATTTTGCTTGTGCCACCAACATTTCTAAGCCACCCACATAGGGAATCCCCATGTATTTCGCTTGAATACAGGTTTTCGTATCAATGGGGTTGTAGATGATATCCACATAGGCGCTAACGTGTGGGAAATCGTGTAAATCACATGGCATATCGGTTAGATTTGGATACATTCCACAGGGTGAGGTATTTACGATGATTTGCACATCGGTATGTTCTTTTCGCGCTTGTTCATAGGTGATTGTATGTGGACTTGGACTGCGCCGAACGCTAATCAGTTCTCGACATCCTTCATCACGCAGTACTGCTTTGATCGCTTGTGCCGCTCCACCATCGCCAAGTACAAGCACCTTTTGATCTTTCACTGTGATATGATGCCGGCGTAATGTATATAGGAAACCATCATAATCTGTATTTGTCCCATGTAATTGTCCATTCTTTTTTCTGATCGTATTGACCGCACCAATCTGTTTGGCTTTATCATCCATATCATCCAGATAGGGAAGCACCTTCTGTTTATAGGGAATGGTCACATTGATTGCTTGAAAGGATCGCTCCTTCATAAAACGATGAAATTTTGTTTCATCTAATGGCCAAAGCTCATATTGATAATCAGCCAGTTGTTCATGAATTTGTTTGGAAAAACTGTGCTTGAGTTGCGCACCGATTAAACCATACTCCATCATATCCCTCTTTTCTGCATGAACTAATTCTTATCTTATCGCATGGTTGTACTGTCTTTGTCTGATGCGATAAATCAATGCCTTTCTACGTTCAAATACACATTGCTTTTTCCAACATAATTTGTTAGAAAGGTGATTGCATATGTTTGCGAGCAATACTGCTTCATGAAAAAAAGCATCTCGATAGGTTGCTCAGATGCTTTTGTGTACGCCTCATAAAGTGAAAATGACCAAACATTTTGGTTTTATGAGGCTATCGAAAGGTAAAATAGGCATTCAGACGGATGGATTGTTTCATCTTTATCAGCTCCTGTCTTGGCATAATCATACAAGAATGAAACCTAAAATGCAAGCATAAAATGTAAAAAGCATGAAAAGGATGTAACAGAATGTAAGATGAAGCGAAAGAATACATATTAGGATTGGGTAGGAACGTATAATGATGCCTTCTTAGCGCTAATCATCGCTTGTGAAAAAGCACTGGTTGGATGAAGGTTTTTCCTGTATAATAAATGCAATTGATATGCGATTGTTTGTACAATCAGGTAACAGTTGAATGAGAGTGGCTTTATTTGACTGAAAAAGGGAAGGAAGGGCTGTGCTGATATGAAAACAGTAATGACGCGGCATGGAGCATTTCAGACAGGAAGCGTTAAAGTGTGTGTGCCGCTTTGTGAATCAAATATAGAACAATTATCCAATGCTTGTGCACAGTTGCCAAGGGATGTGGATGTGGTAGAATGGCGCATGGATTATATGCAGGCAAGGAAACAAGAGGATTGGTTGGATGGATTGACGGTGGTGCGCAACGGATGCGCTGATCGAATACTATTGGCAACGTGGCGTTCACAGCGAGAAGGCGGAGTACAGGAACAATCACTTGCGGATTATGTTGGTCTTTATGAGCAGGTGATCACAAGTGGATGGGCTGATTTGATTGATGTGGAGTTGTTTACCAAAGAGGAGTGTGTGGTACATCTGGTGGAATTTGCTCATCGTCATGGGGTGAAAGTAATTTTATCGAATCATGACTGGCAAGCGACACCTACCAATGAGGCGATGATGATTCGTTTACAGGCAATGCAGCGCATGGGCGCGGATTTGGTCAAATTGGCGGTTATGCCGCATGATGTACAGGATGTGTATCGTTTATTGCAGGTGAGCAGTGAATATAGCGCTGATCCCAACGCCTGCCCATTGATATCAATGGCAATGGGGGAAATGGGGTTTCTCAGTCGATTGTGTGGGGAGATGAGCGGTTCGATCATGACCTTTGCCACTTTCACACAAGCCAGTGCACCGGGACAGTTAGAATGGCGAAAAATGAAGCATTTGCTGGAATTGTTTCATGAAGGATACCGGGGTGAAGCGTTGTGATCATGTCATAATAAAAACATGTTTAAGTTATTTTTCATGGAATCATTCTTTATTGGATGGGATTAAGATTGCAAGAAAATACAATTAGAAGTAAAATAAAATAGTTAAAAAAATTACATGTTGAGCATACACAATAAACAGTACAGGAATGTGTATGAGCATTGCGAGATAAAAGAAAGGCAGGAGGAAGTATGTATCGTATCGTTGAGAAGCAGCGTTTGAATCCAACCGTCAGTAAAATGGTGATTGCGGCGCCGAAGATTGCCCGCAAAGCGCAGGCCGGACAGTTTGTGATTCTGCGTGTGGATGAGGTGGGAGAGCGCATCCCGCTGACGATTGCGGATTATGATGCATCGGCAGGGACGATTACCATTATCTATCAAATCGTGGGTGCCACCACAATGAAACTGGATCGTTTGGAGGTAGGTGATGCATTGCTCGATTTTGTCGGTCCTTTGGGCAGACCAAGTGAGGTCGAGCATCTGCGCAATGTTTGTGTCATTGGTGGTGGTGTTGGTTGTGCCATTGCTTATCCGACTGCCAAAGCACTCCATGCGCACGGGGCAAATGTCACAGTGATCAGTGGTTTTCGCACACAGGAATTGGTGATTTTACAGAAGGAATTTGCGGCTGTGGCTTGTGATGTGCATTTGGTGAGCGATGATGGCTCCACCGGCAGACAAGGCTTGGTGACGGATGTATTAAAAGAACTGCTGGATGGCGGGGCTTGTTTTGATGAAGTGATTGCGATTGGTCCACTGGTGATGATGAAATTCGTTGCACAGCTGACGAAACAATATGGAATTAAAACAGTGGTGAGTATGAATCCGATTATGATTGACGGTACGGGAATGTGTGGAGGATGCCGGCTGCGGGTCGGCGGACAAACGCGTTTTGCCTGTGTAGATGGTCCTGATTTTGACGGACATGAGGTGGATTTTGATGAGGCGATCGCACGTAGCAGTACGTATCGCAAACAGGAGGAACATGCCCGTGAGGCACTGTGCAATCTAATGAATCAGGAGGTGCGTGAGGTATGATCAATATGGCGCAGACAAAGGTAAAGATGCCCATTCAGGACGCGGAAACGCGCAGTCATAATTTTGATGAGGTGACGCTGGGTTATAGCGCAGATATGGCGATGGAGGAGGCGGCACGCTGTTTGAATTGTGCCAATCGCCCCTGTGTTAGCGGTTGTCCTGTGCAGGTAAACATTCCTGACTTTATTGCTTGTGTTGCTCAAGGGGATTTTGAACAAGCGTATGCGATCATTCATGCATCCAGTTCCTTGCCAGCAGTTTGTGGTCGAGTTTGTCCACAAGAGAATCAATGTGAGCGGGAATGTGTCAGAGGACGCAAGGGTGAGCCGGTTGCGATTGGTCGATTGGAGCGTTTTGTGGCAGATTGGCATCGTGAACATGGAAACCACTCAGATGAGTGCGTGCCGCAAAATAATCATAAGGTTGCCGTGGTTGGCAGTGGTCCTGCCGGTTTGGCGTGTGCCGGTGACTTGGCGCGGCTTGGTTATCATGTTTCTGTATTTGAGGCACTGCATGTGGCTGGTGGAGTGTTGATGTATGGCATCCCGGAATTTCGCTTACCCAAAACAATCGTAGCGCAGGAAATCGAAGCGCTTAAGCAAATGGGGGTGCAAATTTCATGTAACACGGTGATTGGACGTACAGAAAGTGTGGATGAGTTATTTGCGGAAGGATATGAGGCAGTATTCATCGGCAGCGGTGCCGGTTTGCCTAATTTTATGGATCTGCCCGGAGAAAATGCCAAAGGCGTTTATTCTGCCAATGAATTTTTAACCCGCTGTAATTTAATGAAAGCATATCGCAGTGACACGGATACGCCGATGCAGGAAGCACATCATGCGGTCATTGTTGGTGGCGGCAATGTGGCAATGGATGCGGCTCGCTGTGCCAAACGCCTTGGTATGGACAGTGTGACGATTGTCTATCGTCGTTCAATGGAAGAATTGCCGGCCCGTAAAGAAGAGGTGGAACATGCCATGGAGGAAGGAATCGTCTTTCGTCTATTGTGCAACCCGACGCGTATTCTCAGTGATGAACAAGGTTGGGTCAATGGCATTGAATGTGTGGAAATGGAATTGGGTGAACCGGATGAAAGTGGACGGCGCCGTCCCGTAGTGAAAGCGGGCAGCGAATTTAAACTGAATGCGGATTGTGTGATCATGGCGATTGGAACATCACCAAATCCCTTGATCCATACAACCACAGAAGGTTTACAAACCAATCGTAAAGGTTGCCTCATCTGTGATGAAGCAGGCCGCACCACAAGAGAAGGGGTGTTTGCCGGTGGCGATGCGGTGAGTGGGGCAGCCACCGTGATCCTTGCGATGGGCGCAGGAAAACAGGCGGCAAAAGCAATGGACGCCTATATCAAACAAAAATCCGAATAAGTTGCGGTGAAAAAAGTTTATGATAGGGGTTACATTTTGCGAAAAATTATGATATTATATAAACAAGAAATAAGGTTTTATTTCTGAATCCATGATAAACCGGCTATTTATGATGGATTGAGAGTGGTACCTGTAATCCTTCCTTAACTTACAGGGATCATTCATTGCTTATATATCGATTTCCTTTCGATAAATAACCCGATGAAGGACACGACAATGCGCGTGTCTTTCTTTTTGGTCAAGCAATTACATTACCGTGGCGCATGGAAAAATCTCCACTGGTTTCTTTCTTCTTGGATTCAATCATTTCATGTAAATATTGAGAGAAACGATTGACAAACACTTTTTAAATCCGTTATAATCTTAACGAAAAGCAATGAACACGGAATAGTACGTTATATCCTGCGCAAAGAGAGCAGCTGGAAGGTGAAAAGCTGTGCATGGAATAGGGGAACTCGCCGTTGAGCTGATAATGAGAATTATCCGTATCCTTGCGTTACAAGGCTAAAGTGCATAGATCGTTTATGATTTATGAAGCAAGGTGGTACCGCGTTCATGACGTCCTTCGCAAGATGGGATGTTTTTTTTTGAGAAAGGTGGAATTGGCATGAGCTTCAATCACAAGGAAATCGAACAGAAATGGCAAACATACTGGGAGGAACACAATACCTTCGTATGCGATGTATGGGATTTTGATAAACCCAAATTTTATGCATTGGATATGTTTCCTTATCCCAGTGGTCAAGGACTGCATGTAGGGCATCCGGAAGGGTATACGGCAAGTGACATCGTATGCCGAATGAAACGCATGCAAGGTTACAACGTATTACATCCCATGGGATTTGATTCATTTGGATTGCCGGCTGAGCAGTATGCGATCCAGACCGGAAATCATCCCGAGGGTTTTACTTTGGATAATATTGCGACTTTTACTAGGCAGTTGAAGATGCTGGGCTTCGGCTTGGATTGGGATAAGCAAGTTTCCACATGTGATCCTGATTATTATAAATGGACGCAGTGGATTTTTAAACAACTGTATCAGGATGGTTTGGCACGCTGTGTCAATATTCCGGTGAATTGGTGTGAAGAATTGGGTACCGTATTGGCAAATGATGAGATCATTGATGGAAAAAGTGAACGCGGTGGTTATCCGGTTGTACGTAAAAATATGATGCAGTGGGTTATTGATATTCCCAAGTATGCGGAGCGGTTGTTGGAAGGACTCGACGAAGTAGACTGGCCGAACTCGACAAAGGAAATGCAGCGAAACTGGATTGGCAAATCAATTGGCGCGCATGTGGAGTTTAAAGTGGCTGGGCATGAAAAGACATTTACGGTATTTACAACGCGTTGTGATACATTGTTTGGCGCAACGTACTGTGTTTTGGCTCCCGAACATGATTTGGTAGAAGAGATCACCACTTCGCCGCAAAAGGCAATGGTAGAACAATATGTGGCTGCCTGTGCACATAAATCAGAGTTAGAGCGTACCGAGCTGAACAAGGAGAAAAGCGGCGTCTTTACCGGTGCTTATGCGATCAATCCGGTCAATGGCAAACAGATTCCGATTTGGATTTCCGATTATGTGCTTGCAAGTTATGGGACTGGGGCGATTATGGCAGTACCGGCACATGATGAGCGTGATTATGCGTTTGCGCAAAAATTTAATTTAGAGATCATTCCGGTTTTGGCCGGTGGTGATATCACAAAAAGTGCATGGACTCAAGATGGCGAACATATCAATTCTGATTTTCTGAATGGCATGAACAAAGAGGATGCGATCGCGGCAATGATCGCATATTTAGAGGCTCATGGCTGCGGCAGTGCACAAGTGAATTATCGCTTGCGAGAATGGATATTTGCGCGTCAGCGCTATTGGGGAGAGCCGATTCCGATCATTCATATGGAGGATGGCAGTGAAGTCGCATTGGATGATGAGGAACTGCCGCTCATATTGCCACCGCTGGCTGATTACGGTCCGGGCAAAAGCGGCGCATCGCCATTGGAAAAGGCAGCGGATTGGGTGAATGTGGAACGAGATGGCAAAAAGGGAAAACGCGAAACAAGCACAATGCCGGGCAGTGCCGGGTCTAGTTGGTACTTCTTGCGTTACATTGATCCACACAATGAGCATCAATTTGCTGATCCTAAACTGCTGGAACACTGGCTACCGGTGGATTTATACATTGGCGGTAGCGAGCATGCGGTTGGGCATTTATTGTATTCTCGCATGTGGAATAATTATTTGTATGATAAGGGTTTGGTTCCGGTAAAAGAGCCATTCCAGCGGTTGTTTCATCAGGGCATGATTCTTGGCGAAAACAATGAGAAGATGAGTAAATCACGGGGTAATGTGGTCAATCCCGATGATATTACGCAGCGCTATGGTGCAGATACCTTGCGCCTGTATGAGATGTTTATGGGGCCACTAGAATCCAGTAAGCCATGGTCCGAAAGTGGAGTTGAAGGCAGCCGTAAATGGTTGGAGCGTGTATGGCGCTTATTTATGGAATCCGATAAATTAAGTGATGAAAATGATCATAGCCTTGATTATAGTTATCACTATACTGTGAAAAAAGTGACAAATGATTTTGAATCACTGAATATGAATACAGCGATTTCACAAATGATGATTTTTATCAATGATTGTTATAAGGCACAAAGTGTGTATCGGCCTTACGCATTAAGTTTTATTCAAATGCTTTCCTGTATCACGCCACATGTCTGTGAAGAAATGTACACTCGATTAAGTGGCAAGGATACGATTGTAGATGAGCCATGGCCAACCTATGAGGAAAGCATGCTACAAAAGCAACAAGTGGAAGTCATCGCTCAGGTGAACGGCAAGCTGCGCGGTAAATTCATGGTGAATGCAGATGCGGATGAGGAGACGATCAAACAGAGTGCGTTGACATTGCCTAATGTGCAGAGCCAACTTGCAGGAAAAACAATACGCAAAGTCATCGTAGTGAAAGGGAAGGTAGTCAATATTGTAGCCAACTAATTTCACTTATTTTGATGCAATGGAAAAATCATGTTTTGCTAATGAGATGAAATAAGATTGTACTCCCTAATTAGACAGAGAATGATGAGGGGGTATTTTCTGTCTTGCCATAATTGCATCCTATGATTTTAAACATCATTCAGATCGTGATGATGCATGAATGACTTGGATTCTTGTTTTGTGTCTGTTGTATGAAGTACATATGAACGTGTTTTCTTACCGGATGGATAGGGGAAAGCAGATTTTCTAAAAGACACGCAAAGCAAATGAATCATCATAAGTTATTTTTCATTTCCATTTTCTACTTCTTTATGTTATACTATGAACGCAAAATTTTGGAAGGTGATGAAACAATGGGCAGACATTTTGAAGTACGTGCTGCGGCAATGGCCAAAACAGCAGCAGCAAAGGCAAAACTCTATTCTCGTTATGGTAAGGAAATTTTAATGGCAGCGAAGAATGGTGTGCCGGATCCCGATATGAATGCCGTATTGAAAAAGGTAATTGAGCGGGCAAAGGCAAACCAAGTGCCGGCTGATGTAATCAAGCGGGCGATTGATAAAGCAAAGGGTGGTACTGCGGAGAATTATGCGCCGGCAAGTTATGAAGGATTTGGTAGTGGCGGTTTGGCAACGATCATCATTGATTGTCTAACGGATAATACGAATCGCACGATTGCTGATTTGCGGGCTTGTTTTAATAAATCCCATGCCAAAATGGGCGTCAGTGGATCGGTATCTTTTAACTATGAAAAAGTGGGGTTGATTTCGCTTGCTTATGCGGATGAGGAAGCGATGATGGATGCGCTGATCATGGCTGAGGTAGAACTAAAGGACATTGAGTGTGAAGATGGACAGATGACGATCACGGTGGAGCCGCAGGATTTAAACAAGGCTAAGGAAGCGATTGAGGAATTGATCGGTGAGGTAAGTTTTGATGTATTGGAATTAACGATGTTGCCTAACGAGTATGTGGAACTTGCGGGTGAGGATTTGGAGTTGTTTCAACGCCTGATTCGCTTGTTGGATGATGTGGATGATGTGCAGAATGTATATCATAATGTTTCCAACTTGGCACAGGAAGCATAAAGACAGTAATGTTGAAATAAATACGGAGGAGTCATAGCAGAACTCCTCGTTTTTTATACACAATGATTTGTGAAAAACAAAAAGTCCGATATAATCAATAAGATCATGATAAGAGTAAACAGGAGGATATGGGCCATGAGGAATATAGGACAGGCAAAAAGAAAGATTTATGATAGGAGTAGCGATGGTAGTGACTATGTCACTTTGTATCGCTTTAACATCTGCTCAGATTTTATGATCGTAAAGATGTCCGTAGTTAAGGATACCATCTTATGATCATACAGGCAAACCCAGAGGATATCCAAGCGTTGGAGCGTTTGTATCATAAGCGAGTGGATTATAATGATGCACAGGGGATTCATCAATGGAATCATGCTGAAGTCATGTGGAAACATCTTGCGGAAATCTATGAAATCAGTGATTTTTACGTGGTGAAGCATAATGATGAAATCATTGCCGCAGCTAGTATTGTTGATTATGATCCACGCTACTGGCCGCAAATACCTCCCAAACAATCGCTTTATTTACATAAATTATGCGTCGATCCTCAATACAGTAAACAAGGATTTAGTACGCGTTTGTTGGATTTCTTCAAAGCGAAGGGGCGTAAGGAAGGCTATCCTGATGTGCGCCTAGATGTGCGCTCACATAAGAAAAAATTGCGGGCAATGTATGAGGCACAAGGCTTTGTGCATGTTGAAACACTGTCGTTATTTGAAGGATATGATACAGCGCTTTATCGTTTTGATTTAAAGTAAATGATAAGATGGTGATTTGCACGTATCACCCATTAAGAGAAGTCTTATTTGACAATGAAATTATGATGGATGAAGGGAGAAAATGGAAATAGATATGAAAAAAATTATTGTGATCGGCTGTCCCGGCAGCGGTAAGAGTACATTCTCCAAGGTATTGCATAAATATACTGGGATTCCTCTCTATCATTTGGATCGGATGTATTGGAATCAAGATCAAACAACGGTGGCGAAGTCTGTATTTCAAAAGCGACTTTCCAATGTGATGAAACAGAATGAGTGGATCATAGATGGGAATTATGGCGCTACCTTAGACATCCGATTACAGGCTTGTGATACAGTTTGTTTCTTAGATTATCCAACGGATGTTTGTTTGGACGGCATTCAAAAGCGAAAAGGAAAAGCACGCAGTGATATGCCATGGATAGAAGTTGAGGACGATCCGGAACTGCTTTCCTATATCAACGATTTTCAGGCGCTTCATCGACCCAAGATCATGAATCAGCTCAATCAGTATAAGGATAAAATAATTTATGTGTTTAAAAACAGAACACAGGCAGATGAATTTCTAAATCAAATGAAATGAATCTGTTTTTTTATTTGGATGCTTGCATTTCGAAGCCCGTTTACTTCATGACTTGTTAGTGTTCATGCGCTTACGCAACCACAGCTTCAATTCCCAATACAGCGTATTCCACATGTGAAAATACTCTTTACCATAGGCTGATAGCGGATCTCGCTGGCCGGCACTGCCAAGTTGTGCTTCTTGATAGAATTTACGGGCAAAAAAGGCGGCGCGTCGTAAATGGGCATCCGAGGTAACAATTAAAACTTGTTTTGCCGGGTATTGTTGTTTTGTAAATTGCATGTTTTGAAAGGTGTTACGCGCATGAGGTTCTTTTTTGATCAGCGCATCGGGACAATCCTTTGCTAGTAAGGCTGCCATAAAATCGGCCTCACAATCGCTGTTTTTTACTGTACCACCGGAGATGATAATCGTATGGATGTGAAACTGTACGCTGTAATAGGCGGCTGCGTTTATGCGCTTGCGCTGTGCGACAGTTGTCGTATGATCTGCGTGGGTGGGACATCCCAGCACCAGCAAATAAGCATATGGGATATTCTTGTTTGGCTGCTTTGGTTTAGGTAATAACAGATAGGGAAGTGCCAGCACGCTCAATAACAGAAACATACCTAAAATCATAATTCTACTCCTACGCGCAAAGGAGCACGCAGTTCTGCCGCTACACTTTGTTTGCGCTCATGAAACATAGCGTATAGATGTGCAGATGTTAAGGTGATTGAGCGATAAGGCATCGGTAATTGTGCAGGAGTAAAAGCAATTTGTACCTTGGCATGTCGCAGTTGTTTTAAATACCGCTGGCCTCTTTGCGTGAAACCAAGCACGCGTAGATGCCCTAAGGGAGGGAGTGCATTCATTTGTGCTTTTGTGTTTTGATGTAACAGATGAATCATTGTTCGACGAATGTTAGAGGCGGTATAGCGTTTGCTGGTAGTCGCATGTAGAAACGCTTCCCATGTATCACAGTGCTGCGCAGCCTGTATCAAACGATGCTCGATGCCCTCATCCATTAAAAATAGATCTCGCAGATAAGCATCCGGCAGGCTCAGCAACAATCCTTGAAAATAAGAGTAATATTCATCCATTGTATGCAAAGTCAATGATTCAAAGCACATCGGAGTATATTCACTAACATCTTTGCCGGAAAGAATGGCTTGACGCAGCGCCGTGGCCGAGGCAAATTTCTGATTTAAGTTTGTACTGTGATAATTGTTATCGCGCTGAATACAATGCGCTTGTATGCCCAATGCGTCACATTCCTGAATATAACAGCGTGCCAGTATATCATTGGGAGAAGAGGTACCATGAAGTTTGGCATAGGCGGCCACTGTGGAAATCCCCTGTGATTGCTTCATTTCTCTCATTCGCTCCATCGCTTTAGGCGCTGTCCTTAAAGCCTGCAAGTCAGCACTTTCACTGCCAAAGACAAGAACGCTCACTTGCGCAAGCGCGAGACACTGCATCGCCCCATGTGCAAAATACGCAGCACTTTGCGTCGCATAGGGAAAGGGCAGTTCTACCACTACATCCACTCCGTGATGCAATGCTTGTTTTGTGCGTTCCCATTTGGAAATGAGGGCCGGCTCTCCACGCTGTACAAAATCTCCGCTCATTACACATACTAAAACATCACAGCCACTGATGCGTCGCGTTTGTTCAATGTGATGAATATGACCGTTATGAAAGGGATTATATTCGCATATGATACCAGCAGCTTTCATCGTCATCCTCCTGCTTTTATAAAACTTCATTCAACACTTTTCTAATCACTACTATACCATAAAATGCATCATTTCACCATGAAATGATTGAGGAAAACAATGGAATATTGTATCATGTATAGGTATGGGCAAATGCATTCGCGTTTGAAAGGAGTGATAGTGTGAAGGAACAGTTTTCCTTTCTCAGTTTTCAAGATCAACTGGAAATCAAAGGTCTGATCATCCAACCAAAGCAGCCAATCGGCATTTTGCAGATCGCACATGGCATGAGTGAACATAAGGAGCGTTATTTACCCTTTATGGAAACAATGGCGCAACAAGGCTGGATCTGTGTGATCCATGATCATCGCGGACATGGTGAAAGTGTAAAATCCAAAGAGGATCTTGGTTACTTCTATGATGCCAGCGGCAGTTATATCGTAGAAGATGTACATCAGGTGACCTATTTGATGAAAAAGCGTTTTCCCAATCTGCCTTATGTTTTATTCGGTCATTCCATGGGTTCCTTGGTAGTTCGTGCTTATGCCAAAAAGTATGATTATGAATTGGAAGCATTGATTGTCTGTGGTTCTCCAAGTAAAAATCCTTTGGTATTTGCGGCAGTGGCTTTCACCGCGTTAATTGCCCGTTTTAAGGGGGATCATTATCGCAGTGCACTCATTCAACGGCTGGCATTTGGATCCTTTGCCAAGCGTTTTGCCGGCACCAGTGAAAATCGCTGGATTTGTAGCGATGCGGATGTGGTGAAGCAGTATGATGCAGATCCCAAGTGCGGCTTTATCTTTACTGCCAATGGGTTTTTATCGCTTTGGAATCTATTGAAACAGGTATATGATGAGGATGGCTGGGTTTACTTAAAACCACAGTTACCGATCTTATTCATCGCCGGCGAACAAGATCCCTGCATCATAAACAAAGATAAATTTAAAAAAGCCTATCAGTTTTTACAGAAAGTCGGTTATCAAGCGATCAGTGCAAAATTGTATCCGGATATGCGCCATGAACTGCTCAATGAAGTGAACCAAGCACAGGTAATCGCAGATATTGCTGCTTTTCTTGATGAGAAATTGCCCAATAGCGAATTTTTCTCTTTGCGTCAGCGAAAGCAGTAAAAAAAACAAAAAAGGCTTTTCATTATGACACTTTTATGGTTTAATATGTAAGGTACGCATAAATATGTTTTCTTTTGTTGACTGAATGACGGGAAAAGCGTATAATAGATGCGTCTTGAACAACGAGGTGATCCCTTTGAAATGGTCCAAATTGGAGCTTATGAACGCTGCCAAGCCCATTTTTTTCAGTGAAGAATTGGTGTTTGATGCGGCGGCGATTGCGCGGTTGAACCAACTCAGAGGACTGCAAAATGTCAGGGCAGAGGGTGAACTTCGCTACGAGGAAAGCGATGATCGAGTTTATGTCGATTTACGGCTCACAGGCAGTATGATTCTACCTTGTGCGATCAGTGGCGAGGACGTGGAATATCCCTTTTCAACGATATCCACCGAAATATTTGCCTTTGTCAAAGGCGACGAAGATGCGCATGAAACAAAGGGCGATGTCGTTGAACTTCTGCCGGTGATTTTTCAGTTAATTTCCATGGAGATTCCCTTGAAGGTAGTTAAGGATGGGGTACATTATCCAAAAGGAAAGGGCTGGGAGGTCATGCGGGAAGCAGACTGGCGTAAGGAAAAATCAGCGACAGCAGATCCTCGTTTGGCAAAGTTAAAAGATTTCAAATTTGAAGATGATGCAGGAGGTGCTAACGATGGCAGTACAGCAAAGACGTAATTCAAAAACAAGAAAGGCTAAGCGCAGAACACACTATAAATTGGTTGCGCCAACCTTGGTAAAATGCCCGGCTTGCGGTGAATACAAACTTTCACACAAAATGTGCGAATGCGGTGTATACAACGGTAAGACGATTGTTGCGAAAGCGTAAAAAAGGTGGAGTATGCCTTTTTTTCTTTTCGCTTTTTTTGTTTATGAATGAGCAAGGCGCAACTTTTTAAATCACAGATTATATATGTTCTTGAAGTGTAATATGTTTTATGGACAGGCATAGGATAAAGAACAAAGCCCCTGTCACACAGGGTAAAAATGGGAAATACAGGAGGAAAGACAAATGGATTCATCATTTAACATGACAATGGGAGGACTTCTGCTTGTCATTGGTGCAGTTATGGCATTATGCTTTTATGGGGTATTGTACGCTTATCGGAAAATGAATCGCGTACTAAATCAAGCACATCTATTAACTGGCCAATGTCAAGGAACCATTAAGGAATTGGTGGTTGTCAAACATCGCAATCGATCCTTTCGCTGGAAAAACGAATATCCGCTGATTTCGTATACCGTAAATGGAACTGAATATGAAACAGCCATTGATTTTGCGGAAAAGCGTGCAGGTAAATACGATCCTAACGCAGTTTATACAGTTTGTTATCTGCCGGAGGATCCAAGTGTATGCATCGTAGAGGAATTCCGTACAAAGATGCAGAAAAGTTGTAAAGCCAAACTGGTTGGCATGGTTATATTTGGGATTTTGACCTTTAACATAGTGTTTTATGCCATTTCACTGTTTTTGAGTTAGAATACACTCAATCATCTTGATTGCCATAGGGCACTTTCGCATTGGTGAAGATAGGACAAAAACGGTAAGCATGCGTGTTTTACCGTTTTTTTTATTTTACTTTGTATGTATGTGCTTTGTATTATGATCACTTTGGGGCTTGCGTTTATTTAGCAAAACATAATTGCCATAGAGCCATAACATGATGTGTGAAATTGTTTGATCCTTGTGATACGCTATCCCACAAACAAGCACCCGATTCGAACTTTGCGCCTTCTATTCGCCTATCACCACATAAGAAAATCAAGAAAAAGATTGTATTATACGCTGAAACGTGGTATATTATAGATGAACTTCGACAGGAGTGGGTTATGCCCACTCTATTATTATGTTTAAAAGGAGCACGTCGAATGGAAACTATGGAAAAATTGAAAGCACTCATCGAACCGCTGTTGGCTCAATCTGACTTACGCCTGTATGAGTTGGCATGGCGCAAAGAAGGCAATATGGATACGCTTCAAGTAGCGATTATGCATGAGGATGGCAGTATGGACATTGATACTTGTGCACTGATCAGTGAACAGTTGTCACAATGTCTGGATGAGAGTGACCTCATCGCGCATGAATACTTTTTGGAAGTGTGCTCACCGGGTGCGGAACGAGTGCTAAACAATGAAACACAGTTAAAAGCAGCCATCGGTGAATACATCTACATAAAATACCGTGATCCAAAAGCGGGAAGGCATGAGTTGTATGGTACGCTGGAGGATATGGATGAGCAGTTTCTGTATATGACTTATATGGATAAAAACATCAAGCGCAAGCTGGATGTGGAACGAGCCAATATCGCTTATGTGCGCTTGGCTGTAAAACTATAAATGAAAGGATTAAGGAAGATGGAATTACATGATATCATCAATGCGATGCAAAACATTGAAAGCAATCACAAACTATCAAAGGAAATCGTAATTGAGGCATTGGAAGAGGCATTGGCAAAGGCATACCGCAAACACGTGGAGATCCCTGATGCCTTGGTGCGGGTAGCGATCAACGAAAAAACCGGCATGATTAAAGTATATAAGCAACGCCGCATTGTAGCCGAGGTAGAGGATGACGAACTGGAAATCTCCTTGGCAGATGCCAAACGCATCAAGCAGGAATTTGAATTGGATGAATTTGTTGAGGAAGAGGTCAACATTGCGGAAATGGGCCGTGCAGCGGTTGTTCTAGCCAAAAACGTCATGAAACAGAAAATTCGTGAGGCAGAAAAACAGGCTGTTTACGATGAATACTGTGACAAAGTAGAAGAAATGGTATTCGGCACAGTGGAGACGGTGGAAGATAAGTTTGTGATCGTTAATCTGGGCAAAGCGATGGCATTGATGCCAAAAAACCAACAGATCCCCAATGAGAAATACAGTGAGGGACAGCGGCTGCGTGTGGTAATCACAGAGGTCAACCGCGAAACCAAAGGAGCTCAGGTACTTGTATCCAGAGGCGATGCGACACTTGTCAAGCGTTTGTTTGAAAAGGAAGTTCCGGAAATCTTCCAAGGTGTGATTGAAATCAAAGCGATTGCCCGTGAAGCCGGAGAACGTACCAAAATGGCAGTTTATTCCGCCAATGAAAATGTTGATCCGATTGGCGCCTGCATCGGGCCGCGGGGTCAGCGAGTTCAGGTTGTAATTGATGAGTTGCGAGGCGAAAAGATTGATATCTTTGAATGGAGCGAGGATGTCAGTGAACTGATTAAAAATGCCTTGGCACCGGCTGAGGTATTGGGTGTTATTCCTAACCCGGAACGCAAAAATGGCTTGATTGTGGTCGTTGCTGATCATCAGTTGTCCTTGGCCATTGGCAAGCGCGGTAAAAATGCGCGTTTGGCAGTGAAACTGACCGGTTCTAAGATAGATATCAAAGCGCAAAGTGAGATTGAGGAAGCCGGCATTGATTGGCGTACCATCGCACAGGAACAGCGTGATTTGTTCTTGCAGAAACAAGCTGAGGAAAAGGCGAAGGCACAGGCACTGTTGTTTGAAACGAAAGACAGTGAGGATCTGCCACTTGAAACACCGGATTTTGCGTACCATGATGTGATTGAAGATACCCATGTGGATGAGATGCTGCGTGAGGAGGCTTTGGCAAAACAAAATGAGGCTTTGCCAAGTGAAGATAGCGAGGCGCAAGTGCAGGAAGAAAGCGCGCCTTTGGAAACTGAAATGTCAAAACCGCAGAAGGAAGAAGGCAAGGATCGTAAACCGGCTGATGATTTGGCAGAAGCCGCGCGGCTTGCGAAAGAAAAACAGCGTCAAGAGGGTATTAACATAAAGGAGAAACAACAGTATGTTTCCAAGTTTGAGAAAATCCTCGATACGAAGCCGCAGAAAAAAGAATCCTTTGTGCGTCCGAAATACAAGCGTCGTGATGATGAGGAACCAAAACGCAAGGCAACCTTTGATTTAAGCAAAAAGGACTATGAACTCAAACCGATTTATACCGAGGAGGAATTAGAGGAAATTGCACGTCAGGAACAGGAAGAAGCAGAAAACGACTGGATCAATGACGATATTGACTTTGATGAATACGACGAATATTACGACGAATAAGGCGAGGAGGGAACCTATGAAAAAAATACCAATGCGCCGTTGTGTGGCAACCGGAGAAAGCCTGCCCAAAAAGGAAATGATCCGCATTGTCCGTACTCCGCAAGGAAGTGTTGTCATTGATGAAAGCGGACGCCAAAATGGGCGTGGCGCATATATGAAGCGCAGTCTGGATGCATTACAGACGGCAATCAAGCGAAAAGCACTGGCACGGGCTTTGGAATGTGAAATTCCCCAAGAAATATATGATGAATTAGCGCAGATGTTTGCCCATGCATGAGATCAATGGATTGTTGGGCTTGGCAAAGCGCTCAGGCAATGTGATCAGCGGTGATGGTCTGATCAAAAGCATTCAAAGTGGCAAGGCGAAACTTGTCATTATCAGTGAGGAATGCGGGGAAAATCTTCGCAAGAAGCTGGTAGATAAGTGCACGTATTATAAAATACCCTATGTATACATGGAGGAGTTTGCGTTGAATCAATCACTTGGCAGTATGAACCGTAAGGCGATTGCGATCAAGGAACAAGGGTTTGCGCAGAAACTTCATGCTTGCTTGAAAGGTTAGGTGATATTATGGCAAGAGGACCACAGCGAAAAGGTAATAACAAGCGGCGCAACAATCGTGCGCAGGCACCGATGAGAAAGCGTGAGGAAGTCAAGGAATTGACTTATAGTTCCGCAATGAGCGTTGGTGAATTGGCAGATAAGTTGAATCGCAATGCAAGTGAGATTATCAAGTTGTTGTTCATGATGGGCACAATGGTGACGATCAATTCAACTTTGGATGAGGAAAATATTGAATTGATCTGCATGGAATTCAATGTGGAAACACATAAGGAAATCATCGTTGAGGAAAGTGATTTTGAAGAGATGATGGAGTTGGAAGGTGAGGATGAAAACGCTGTCTCCCGCCCACCTGTCATCACGATTATGGGACATGTCGATCATGGTAAGACGACACTGTTAGATACCATCCGTAAAACCCATGTGACGGAAGGGGAGTTCGGTGGTATTACGCAGCACATCGGTGCTTATCAGGTCAATGTTCGCAATCAAAAAGTAACCTTTCTTGATACCCCGGGGCATGAGGCATTTACCGCCATGCGTGCGCGTGGTGCGAAAATCACGGATATTGTTATCATTGTGGTGGCGGCAGATGATGGTGTTATGCCACAGACAAAAGAAGCGATTGATCATGCGAAAGCAGCCGGAGTACCGGTGATTGTCGCAGTGAATAAGATGGATAAAGCCGGTGCCAATCCCGATCGTATCATGTCAGAGATGGCAGAACTTGATATGATGCCGGAGGAATGGGGCGGCAATACAATCTTTTGTAAGATCTCCGCTAAGAGCGGTGATGGTGTAAAGGATTTATTGGATACGATTATGGTATTAGCCGAGGTGGAAGATTTCAAGGCAAATCCAAATCGCCTTGCGGTTGGTACGGTAATTGAGGCAAAATTGGATAAAGGACGCGGTCCTGTCGCTACTTTATTGGTTCAAAGCGGAACGCTAAAAACCGGTGATAGTTTAGTGGTTGGAACTGCGTTTGGGCGAGTGCGTAAAATGGTCGATGATTTAGGTCGTGAGATCAAGAGTGCCAAGCCATCCACACCGGTGGAGATCATCGGCTTGAATGATGTTCCGGTGGCCGGTGATGTTTTTAAGGTATTTGACAGTGAGAAAAAGGCGCGTCAAATTGCCGAAACGCGTTTGCAGAAGCGGATTGATCAGGAGCGCAATGCAAGCAGTGCCATGTCTTTGGAAGATTTGGCACGTCAGATTGAAGAAGGCGATTTGCAGACGATCAATATTATCATCAAGGCAGATGTGCAGGGCAGTGCGGAAGCAGTGAAGGCCAGCATGGAAAAAATTGATGTACAAGGCGTAAAGGTCAATGTCATTCGTTCGTCAGCCGGAGCGATTACAGAATCTGATATCATGTTGGCAAGTGCTTCTCATGCGCTCATATATGGCTTTAACGTACGTCCCAATGCGACAGTACGCAAGAAAGCTGAAGAAGAAGGCATTGAAATTCACCTGCATAATATCATCTATAAGGCACTGGAGGAAATGGAAAGTGCCATGAAGGGTATGCTGGCGCCGGTATATGAAGAAGTTGTCATCGGACAGGCGGAAGTACGTCAGCTCTTCAAAATGAGCAAGGTTGGTACGATTGCCGGTTGTATGGTCACGGATGGCTGTATGAAGCGGGAGTGCAGTGTTCGCCTGATTCGTGAAGGCGTTGTGATTTATACCGGTAAACTGAACTCGCTGCGGCGCTTCCAAAATGATGTGAAGGAAGTGCAGAGCGGCTTTGACTGCGGTTTGACAATTGAGAACTATAATGATATCAAGGTGGATGACATCATCGAAGCATATGAGGATCAACAGGTTTCGGTTGAATAAGAAGGTAAACAATGAAGGCAAAACAGGATAAATTGGCCGGCATTATTCAAAAAGAGATATCGAATATCATCCAATTTGAATTAAAAGATCCCAAAGTCGGCTTTATTACCATTACGGATGTCAGAGTCAGCGGTGATTTTTCACAGGCAAAGGTCTATGTGTCTTTCTTGGGTAAGGAAGAGCGCAAAGAGGCGGGGATGAAAGCATTGGAACGCTCCAAAGGTTTTATCCGTTCGCAGTTGGCACAGCGTTTGAGTATTCGCAAAACACCGCAGTTATTCTTCTTTCATGACAACGCATTGGAACAAGGATATAAAATCGAGCGAATCATCGCTGATATCCATAAACAGTAAAAAAGGGCAGATGCCCTTTTTTGTATGGAAGAGTGATCAAGATAAATGATCGCGTAATAAATGATAGATGCTAGGAGGAATTGTGCTTAATCCTGTTGCGTGGCTTCGATGATGCGTTTGCGGATACCTTCAAAACGATGAAGTACATGATCGAGCCAAGTCATGAAAGGCATTACGGCAAGACTTCCGCCAATGCATACAAATAGGGAAAGCCAATCAAGGCGAGCGATCATAAACAATTCTTTGAGGAAAACAACCGCAAGCAGAAACAACAGCGTCAGCGTATAGAAGAGAATCCGTCTTTGTCGGGTAAAGGGAACACAGACGCGTTGTAGTGCTGTCAATGAGCAAACACCGGTTAAAATTACACACATAGTAGAGCGCACCGTATCATCATAACCGCAGATCGAGGTAAAAGCAGAGATCAACAGGATATAGATGACAACACTTAACGCAGCCGGTAGTGCCTGTGATAATACATTGATCATGAAGTTGCCTTTGAGACGGTTATGATTTGGCTCTAGCGCCAAGAAGAAAGAAGGAATGCCTACGGTCAGGGAAGAAATGAGGGTAAGCTGAATGGGAATAAATGGATAGCGACTGTTGAGAAACAGGGTTAAAAGTGATAACAGTAAGGAAAATATAGTTTTGATCAAAAACAGGGAAGCGGCGCGCTGTATGTTATTGATGACACGTCGTCCTTCAGTGACAATAAAGGGCATATGTTTAAAATTATTATCCAACAAGACAAGGTTTGCGATGTTCTTAGCGGCCTCACTGCCCTGAGACAACGCAATGGAGCAGTCAGCCTCTTTCAATGCCATGACATCATTGACTCCATCCCCGATCATGGCAGTGGTATGTCCTTGCTGCTTCAAGGCTGCGATCAGCTGCTTTTTTTGTTGGGGTGAAACACGTCCAAAGACACTGTACTGTTTCGCCGCATCAAACAATTCTTCCTCGCGCAAAGTAGAAGCATCTATGTAGGCGTCCGCATGAAGCACACCGGCCCGTTTGGCAATCTTGTGTACAGTAAGTGGGTGATCGCCACTGATGATTTTGATATCAACACCTTGCGAAGCAAAATATCCCAAAGTTTTAGGAGCCTCTTCACGGATTGGATCGTTCAGTACAATGAAAGCAATGACCTCCCAAGAGCGGGGAAGTGTTTGTTCTTGAATGAGTGAAGTGCTATGACACAATGTAATGACACGACTGCCTTGTAACGCATAATGGCGTAGTTGATTCACAATCATCGGATCCTGTGCCGTGCTGATATATTCATATGCGCCCATCGCATAAGTTCCATCTTCAAAACTCACCGCACTGTATTTGCGCTCACTGGAAAAGGGAATGGCGGCTAGGGCAGTAGGAATCTCTTGCGCAGGCTCAATGTAACAACGTATTGCCTGTGCGGTTGAATTATCATCCTCCAGAACAGCCAGCATGCGGGCCAAAATCGCTTCAACATCACTTTCATTGAACTGAACAATGGTTTCCACCTGCATGGCTCCTTTGGTGATTGTTCCCGTTTTATCCAAACACAAGGTATCTACCCGTGCTAAGGTTTCAATACAATACAATTCCCGTACTAATGTGTGCTGTTTGGCTAAATGAATGGATCCAAGGGCTAATGCGATGCTACTCAACAGTACCAATCCTTCCGGTATCATTCCAATCAAAGCCGATACAGTAGGGATGATCGCATCCGCAAAGCCATATTCCAACAAATAGTATTGTTTCAAGAATAATAGAATTCCAATGGGAATAATTGCAATTCCAATGTATTTGATAATGAAATTGATCGAATCCCGCAGTTCGCTTTTATGCTTTTTTAATTGTTTGGCATCCTTTAAAATACTGGTCGCATAGTTTTGTTCCCCAACATGTTCTACCCGTGCATAGGCACTGCCAGATAAAATATAACTGCCGGAATAGAGAAAATCACCGGGCTGTTTAACGATCACATCTGATTCGCCGTTTACATTGCTTTCGTTGACCTCCAGTCTGCCTTCACATAAAATGGCGTCGCTACAAATTTGAACGCCCGCATGTAGAACCATAATATCATCTAATACAACTTCCTCTAAATGAATGCTCACTCTTTTGCCATCCCTGACGACTTCCACCCTGGATTCATTTAAAATCGCTAGGCGATCCAGTAAGCGCTTGGCACGAATTTCCTGAAAGATACCAATCGCTAAATTACTGATTGCCACTCCTAAAAATAATAGATTGCGATAGGATCCGACATATATGATGAGACCGGCTAATATCGCATTGATTAAATTAAATAGGGTAAAGAGATTATCACGAAAAATATCACGATAGGATTTCGTGGTACGAGGAGGCTGTTCATTATGTAGGTGTGCCGCTATTCGTTCCTCAATTTGACTTTGCGTTAAACCCTGCTGAAGTTCGCTTTGATATCGCTTGATTTCCTGCATGACATTCACTTCTGCTTTCTTTTTCTATCTATATTATAACAAGAAATGCTTCCATCTGTCCTTACAATTTTTTAATATTTTCATGTGTGCATGAGGGAAAATGCGTTTTTGTGTAATTGAACGACAAAATTGGTATCTTAACGATTTTTTCTGGCAAATAAGACGTTGATTATATACAATAAATTAGAATTGGTTTTGATACAAATGGAGTGGCAGGCTTGTATCTGGCAAGGGGGATATTAGCGTAAGGTGGGCGTTAGAAAGTGATGAAGTTTCAGGAGGTGAAAAAATGCGCGTTGAAATAAACTATGTCACAAATCCTAAACAGGAACGAGTGGTACTTGAATGCATGGAATTAAAAGGGGAGTTTGCGGATATTCATGCTTATTGTTTGGCTAAGTCTTGTGCTTTGTCGGTGTTTGAAAAAGAGCGAATGCGGCGGCTCAATGTTCATGATATTCTATATTTTGAAGCGTTAGAGGAGCGTGTTTTTGCGTATACGCAAGATGGTGTATATGAGGTGAAAAAACGCTTATATGAGTTAAGCGAGGAGTATGGCAGTTATCATTTTGTGCGTTGCTCCAAGGCTTTTGTTATTCAACTGCTTAAGGTGGAATCCATTCGTCCTGCCTTTAACGGACGCTATTGTGCCCGTATGTGTAATGGGGAAGATGTAATCATCTCCCGTAAATATGCTCGTATTGTAAAATCAAAAATAATGGAGGGATTTGAATGAATAAAACAGATATTCTAAAACAAATGGCACTCAATTTCTTTATGATTCATTGCGGAATCAATGCGGCGATAGGATTGATCGGTTCTCTTTATGCACAAGATCAGTGTATTCCTTATTCTGCCATGTTTTCACCGATGATCTATGCGTTTTTCTGCGTTTTGCCTACGCTAATCACATATAGCGCAAAGGAGATGTCGATTCCGAGGCTACTGGTACGCAAATTATTGGAATTTCTCTTGATTATGGGGATTGTACTTGTTTTGACCTATTCATCCGGTTTATGGACCAGTCCTCTTATCGTAGGAGCGATTATGCTTTCAGTTGCGGTGGTTTATGGAGTGGTTTGCGGTTTGGATTACTTGATTTGTAACACGAAAGCAAGAGCGATGAATCGCTCATTAAAACAGGCACAGGTGCATTATGAAGCAAAGGGATAATAAAAAAGATGCTTATTGCATCCGCTGATTTACAACCAAGTGATTTTGCTTTCCTCATGATGCAGGATGCGCTGAATATTGGCGCGATGGCGATAAATCACAAGTAGGCTCAACAGCCAACTGGCAATCATGATCATAATATTGTCTTGCATCAAGGTAATATACAGGGAAGAAACCAAAGCCATGCAGATGCTGGAAAGTGATACCATCTTAAAGAAAAACAAAGTCACAAAGAATGCGAGCAAGGGGATTAACACAAACCATGCATCATGAAAGGTAAAGATTGCCGTAGCCAACAAGAAACCAACCAATGTAGCAGCAGCCTTACCGCCTTTAAAGTGGGCAAATAGTGGGTAGCAATGACCGAATGCGGCAGCGACACCGGCCCATATGCCGGCCTCCCGTGCTTCAAAGACCAAAGTTACGAAAGCAACTGCCGCCACAACTTTTAAGACATCCAAAACAATCGTTGCGACACCTGCTTTTTTGCCAAGAACGCGACCGGCATTTGTGCCACCCAAATTCCCGGATCCATATTGGCGTACATCCGTATGATAAAAGAACTTACCGATGACAAGGGCAAAGGGAATGGATCCCAACAAATACCCAATAAAAAGATAAATCAGCCACATCCAACTCATATCACTCACCTCTTGCGCTCTATTTTATCATGCTTTATCGTTGAAAAAAAGGCTTTCTTTTGCTTTTTGGGCAAAAAATGATGCTTGCGAAATGAACGCAAATTTGATAAGATAACTTAGGTTAAGTGAGCGTATGCCCACTTTTTACATGAAATTTAGGAAGGTGAGCAGTCAATGAGTGAAGCAGCATACGATGCCGCCAGTATTCAAATATTAGATGGTCTGGATGCGGTCAGAAAGCGTCCGGGCATGTATATCGGTTCTACGGATGTGCGAGGGTTGCACCATCTCGTATGGGAAATCGTCGATAATTCCATAGATGAAGCGTTAAATGGACATGGTGATACGATTCAAATAACGTTAGAGCCAAATGGGGTGGTCTGCGTCGAGGATGAAGGGCGCGGAATGCCCGTTGAGCAGCATGCCAGCGGTGTCTCTACCCTTGAAGTAATTTTCACGGTTTTGCATGCCGGCGGTAAATTCGGCTCTGAGGGCGGTTATAAGACTTCGGGTGGCCTGCATGGTGTCGGTGCCAGTGTGGTGAATGCACTCTCACGCTGGGTGGAGGTCACTGTTTGCCGCAATCATCAGATCTATCAGATGCGCTTTGAGGATGGAGGCCGCAAAATCGGCAAACTCACGGTGTTGGGCAAAACGAATAAAACCGGTAGTAAGGTGCGATTTTTACCGGATGAGCGCATTTTTACCACAACAAAATTCTCTTATTCGCAGATTGCTGAACGCGCGCAGGAAGAGGCTTTTTTAATGAAGGGACTGCGCATGATTGTCAAGGATCTGCGCAAAGAGGAAGTGCGTGAGGATAATTTTTATTATGAAAATGGCTTAGCCGCTTTTGTGGAATATCTGCATGAAGATAAACAAGTGTTCCATAAACCGGTGTCTTTCAGCGGTGAAAGCAACGGTATTAAAATCGACTGTGCGTTTCAATATACGGATGAATATCAGGAGAATATGTTTTCCTTTGTCAATATGGTACGTACCAAGGATGGCGGAACGCATGAAACCGGTTGTCGCAGTGCCTTTACCAAGGTATTCAATGATTACGCTCGCCGTAACGCTTTATTAAAGGAAAAGGATAAGAATTTTGAAGGTAGTGATATTCGTGAAGGCTTGACCATCATTCTATCACTTGGTGTGCCAGAGGCGCTGCTTCAATTTGAAGGTCAGACCAAAGGCAAGTTAGGAACCAGTGAGGCCAAAACCGCTGTGGATGCACTGGTATCAGAGAAACTGAATTATTTCTTAGAGGAAAATAAGGATTTAGCAACCTCTTTGATTAAAAAGATGATGCGTGCTTCACAGGCGCGTGAAGCAGCCCGCAAAGCCAGAGATGATGCCCGCAAGGGAAAAAATAAGGGCAAAAGTGAAAAGGTTTTGTCCGGTAAACTGGCATCGGCGCAATCCAAAGATGCCCGCAAAAAAGAACTCTATTTGGTGGAGGGTGATTCTGCCGGCGGCAGTGCCAAACAAGGGCGTGATTCCAAATATCAGGCGATTTTGCCATTGCGTGGTAAAGTGCTGAACACGGAACGCGCATCGGTTGCCAATATTGAGAAAAACGAAGAATTGAATACGATTATTCATGCTTTAGGGGCAGGGGTAGGACCTAGTTTTCACGCAGAGGATGCCAATTATCATAAAGTGATTATCATGACCGATGCGGATACCGATGGTGCACACATTCAAACATTGTTGCTCACATTCTTTTATCGCTATATGCGTGAATTGATTGAGGCAGGGATGGTTTATATTGCCTTGCCACCGCTATATAAGTTACAAAAGGGTAAAGAAATTCAATACGCTTGGAGCGATGAGGAATTACAACAACTGCGCAAAACTTTTCCCAAGGGTTATAGCCTTCAGCGCTATAAAGGACTTGGTGAGATGAATGCCGATCAATTATGGGATACTACGATGTGTCCACAAACGCGTACTCTGATTCAAGTGACGATTGAGGATGCGGTGGTTGCGGAAAAACGTGTCTCGGTATTGATGGGTGATAAGGCAGAACTGCGCCGTGATTGGATTGAGGACAATGTCTCCTTTACCTTAGAGGAAGATTATCAGAAGGAGGCACAGGGATGAAAGCGCCGGAACAAATAAATCACAAGCCGATTATCGAACAGCCGTTGGAACAGATCATGGGGGAGCGTTTTGGCGCATATTCCAAATATATTATTCAGGATCGTGCACTGCCGGATGCCAGAGATGGCTTAAAACCGGTACAGCGACGTATTCTGTATGCGATGTATACGGATGGCAATCGCTATGACAAAAGTTATCGCAAATCGGCAAAAACCGTCGGTCTTGTCATTGGTAACTACCATCCCCATGGAGATACCTCGGTGTATGATGCGATGGTGCGCATGTCGCAGGAATGGAAGATTCGCAACCCCCAGATTGATATGCAGGGGAATAACGGCTCCATTGATGATGATCCGGCAGCCGCTATGCGTTATACGGAAGCACGTCTATCCCGCATCAGTGAGTATTTATTGGAAGATATTGACAAGGACACCGTTTCTTGGAGTTTAAATTTCGATGATACAGATTATGAACCGACGGTTTTGCCGGCTCGTTATCCGAATTTGTTGGTCAATGGCATCACCGGAATTGCGGCCGGTTATGCGACCAATATTCCACCGCATAATTTGGGTGAGGTGATTGATGCGGCGATTTATCGCATTCAATATCCCCAGTGTACCTTAAGTGAATTGATGGAGTACATACAGGGACCGGATTTTCCCACCGGCGGTATTGTACAAGGGAAACAGGGAATCATTGATGCCTTTACCAATGGTAAGGGGCGCATTATGATTCGTGCGAAAACTGAAATCGTGCAAACGAAAACCTGCCAACAGTTGATCGTGCATGAAATTCCTTATGAAGTCATCAAGAGTTCAATGGTAAAGAAAATCGACGATGTGCGTTTGAATAAGCGTATTGACGGGATCCTTGATGTACGTGATGAATCGGATCGCAATGGGTTGCGTGTCGTGGTGGATATTCGCAAGGATGCGGATGCACAGTTGATTTTGAACTATTTATATAAGAATACGGATTTACAGGTATCTTATAATTACAATGTGATTGCGATTGTAAATAAACGACCCATGCAACTGGGCTTAGCGCAAATGTTGGATGCTTTTATCAATCACCGCCAAGAGGTTGTGGTGCGTCGCTCTCATTATGAGTTGGATAAAAAACAAAAACGCTGTCATATCTTGGAAGGACTGATTCAGGCGATTTCCGTGCTGGATGAGGTGATCGCCTTAATACGCGCTGCGAAAGATAAAGCAGACTCCAAGGTGAAACTTATTGATCGCTTTGCCTTTAGCGAAGATCAAGCTGAAGCAATCGTAACGATGCGTTTGTATCGTTTATCCAATACCGATGTAACACTTTTGCGTCAGGAACATGATACGCTGCTTGAGGAGATTGCTTATTTACAGGATATATTGGCGAACGAAAAACTGTTAAAACGGGTGATGATTCAAGAATTAAAAGAAGTGCGCAAGGAATTTCCAACGCCACGTCTAACAAAAATCGAAAATGAAATCGAAGAGATTGTTATTGATAAAGTTTCGATGATTGCCAGTGAACAGGTGATGGTCACACTTTCTAGGGATGGGTATATGAAACGCGTTTCGATGCGCTCTTATGGCGCAAGCAGTGATGCAGCAAGCGGCTGTAAAGAAGGTGATGTACTAATTGGCAGCGGTGAAGTGAATACGCTGGATCATTTGCTGTTTTTTACCACACAAGGCACTTATGGCTACTTACAGGCTTATGAGGCAGAAGAGGCGAAATGGAAAGATGTCGGCGCCCATATGAACAATACGATTCGCATCAGCGGTGAAGAAAAACTGACGAATGCTTATGTATTGTCTGATTTTCAAACACATGCCTATATCATCAGTGTTTCTAAATTGGGCATGATTAAGAAAACTGCGCTTAGGGAATATGAGGTATCGCGGCGCAATAAGACAATGGCGAATATGAAGTTGAGTGAGGATGACAGATGCATTGCATCGCTGCTTGCCTATGAAGGTGATGAGGTAATGCTTTGTAGCACCAATGGCTATATCACACGTTATCCAATTGCGTTGATTCCGGCAACAGCACCTAAATCTAAGGGCGTGAAAGCGATGAATCTAAGCCAAGATACGATCGCATCCGCATGTATTTATCATGGCGATGCTGCACAACTACTTGTGGTTAGTGATCAATGTGCAATGAAGCGCATCAAACTCAGTGAAATTGATTTGACCGGCCGACCAGTCAAGGGCAATATGATCTGCAAGCGGGTGAAGTCCAATCCTTATCATATTCATACCATTCGCTTATATGATATGAATGAGGAAGTCAAAATCCTCGCAAATGAGCCACAGACACTGCTTATGAAAGATGTATCGCTGATGAGCAGGGAAGCGACGTTCTCACAGCCGGTACAAGCGCAAAATGAATTTATGCTTGCCTCCGTAATGGAGCGCATTAAACAGGTTCCATTGCCCAAGCAAACCGAAAAAACGATGGAATTTGAAGAGATGAATTTGGATTTATAGGAAAATAAAAACAAGCAAACCTTTAAAGCGGATTGCTTGTTTTTTTACTTCTAACTAGTAGGAGAAGTTAAAAACTTATTCATAATTCCGCATACCCATGCGCATGTAGAATGGCAAAATCCCTATAAGGAACATACCCATAGATTGCTGATCTGTGTGGCGAGGCGTTCATATTCCCATAGTTGGGCACTGCGTTTTTTGCTATTGGGATCACGAATCTCGATTTTGCCGTCTTGCAGCGCACATAACACAATGAAGTGTCCACTGGAAGTAAAATCACCGGGTGCCATGGAACAAATGATGATATCACCGTTGGCCAAGGCATGAAAGACACTGTTTTTATTCAATGAGAGCGGAGTGGCAGAAATGCCAAAGTGCTCGGCTCCGGCTTCGATTAGTTCCCAGTTGCTTCCCACACCATTGACATAAAAGCCATTTTCATCCGCAAAGCGCGCTACCAAGGAAGGTTGAATGGAACCATCTTTGCGTAGTCCCGCAGCGGCCATTGCCAAAGCGGCAGGTGCACATCCACCCAAAGCGATGATCGTATCGCCATAGCGTTCATAACCCCAGCGTTGATCCCATTGAAGAAATAGCGGTACTTCACCTTCATGAATAGGAATAAATTCGTCTTTGCTTGTGCGCCCCTTAAGTTTGGGATAGTCATAGACAAAATCAATCGTATCTGGATCTTTTACAAACAACTGAAGCAATTCCTGTGGATACTCGTCGCAGTGCGCTAAGATCTCCTGCGCTCGTTCATCTAATTGTGCCAGTTCCATAAGTTGATTTTTTAAATCCAGCGCATCGTTTACTTCATAATCACGAAATGGATGCATTTCGTTATCTGCGCACATTTGACCCAATAGGCCACCGCCACTAATACAAATCACGGTAATCAAACAAAGAATGGTGATGTAACGATGAATGGAGCGTGTTCGTTTTCGTTGTTTCATAGAATCCTCCTATCTGTATTTACTGTACTATTTATTATAATACAGTATATCAGAAGGGGACGTCCGTCAAGCAAAAGGGGCGATTCTTACAAAATTGAAAGATACACAAACCGCAAACGGCACCACATAAAAAAAGCAGGCAAAAAGGGGCAACTTCTACCTACATCTCAATGAATAAATTTTTTACATGATGAATACAATCGCAATGATATGAAACACACTGGCTAAATTGATAAACAGATGCCAGATCATATGGAAATAACGATGTTGGGGCTTTGCATAGAAAAACGCTCCAATCGTATACATCACACCACCGCCAATGATAAAGCCTAAAAACAAAGGTGATGCGACTTCAAGCAACTTGGGGAGAAAAAACACAGCCGTCCAACCCATCACCATATAGATACTCATAGATAGTTTTGGAAAACTCTGCTTCGCAATGGCTTTTAATAAAATACCTGCCAGCACCATCAGCCACTCAATAAGCAATATTACCAAAGCCTCCCAACCGCGAATCAAGGAAATGGCGATCGGTGTATAACTGCCCGCAATCGCTAAGAGAATACAGATATGATCCAATTTACGAAAAATATATTTTTGTTCACTGTCATACGCCATACTATGATAAACCGTAGAGATGAGAAACATGAGAAATAAACAAATGATAAATACGGATACGCCAAACGATCTCCAGCCATCCTCAAGCATATAGGAGTAAACCGCCGCATAAGGCAGGAAAAACAAACATAGAATCGCCATCACTCCATGGGTAATCGCATTGGCAACCTCTTCACCGAAGCTGAGGTGAAACATATTGCGCATAGTTCTGGTTTCCTTTGCCATGAAGAAGCCTCCTTTCATGCTTTTGATATCCTATTGTAACACAGTATACGCAAAACATCAATTTTGTGCTATAATAAATCAGTATGAGCAAATCTCTGACAGGAGGACTGTTATGTTTTTAAAACGGATCGAATTACAAGGCTTTAAGTCCTTTGCGGATAAAGCAATTATCAATTTTGACGCAGATGTGATCGGTATTGTCGGTCCCAATGGTTGCGGTAAAAGCAATATCAATGATGCGATCCGCTGGGTGTTGGGGGAACAAAGCGTAAAAAGTTTACGCGGTAGCGCGATGAGCGATGTTATTTTTAGCGGCTCCACACAGCGTAAGGCAGTGAATATGGCAGAAGTCACACTTGTGTTTGATAATTCCAAGCACTATTTGCATGTGGATTATGAGGAAGTGGAGATCACACGGCGGCTACATCGTCAAAGCGGGGAAGGTGAGTATTTCATCAATAAGACGCCTTGTCGTTTAAAGGATATATTAAATCTTGTGATGGACAGTGGCTTGGGACGTGATTCACTTTCCATTATTACCCAAGGGAATATTTCTACTTTTGCGGAGGCGAAACCGGAAGAACGGCGAGCTTTATTTGAGGAAGCAGCCGGTGTTGCTAAGTATAAAAAGCGCAAGAATGAAAGTTTGACCAAGCTCAATCGCACACAGGATAATTTGATGCGCTTAGAGGATATCATCATCGAATTGGAACGGCAAGTAAATCCTTTAAAACGACAGGCGAAAAAAGCCGAAGTTTATTTGGAAAAGAAGAGCGAACTAGAGGAGATTGAGGTCAGTGTCATTGCTGATGAAATCGAGCATTTAAGCGAACAGATTGAAACATTGAAGAAAAAGTCATTTGATCTGGATACGCAAAAGGCGATGCATGAAACAACGATACAAGTGGAAGATCTGCAAAATGGAGAACTGCGCAAGGAGATGTTTCAACTGGATCATGAAATCAATGCCTTACAAGAGCGTTATACCAAGATCATCAATGAGGTTTCGACGTTAGAAATGCGCAAAGCGGAACTGGATGAAAAACGTAAATACGCTCTTGAGGTAGCTGATCAAAAACAACGCGCCGCAGAATTAAAAGTTATGCTTGAGGAAGCAAACTTTGAATATCAGGATCGGATGCATCGCTTACAGGATTTGTTAAACGATGTGGCACTCAAGAAAAAGCAGTTGAGCGAATTGGAGAGCGCTTGTAATAGTTGTGATGGGGAATATGCCCAAGCGCAGGAGTTGTTTCATCGTTTAGCCAATCGCAAAGAGGTGTTGGATAACTTGGCGAAACAACCATTCAATCACCAACAGGGGGTAAAGGCGATCATGAGCAATCAAAGCGCACTGCCCGGTGTATTGGGTGTTATCTCGCAACTGTTAAAACCTCATCCTAATTATGAAGATGCACTGTCCAACGCATTGGGAGCGGCAATGTATCATATTGTAAGTGAAGATGAAACGGCAGCCCGTCATGCGATTACCTTTCTAAAGAAAAATCAATCGGGCAGGGCAACTTTTTTGCCGCTGAGCGTGCTGCGGCCTCGTTATATGAATAAGGATCATTTACTGCTTGCCCAGCATACGGTCGGCTTTTTAGGCTGTGCCGCTGATTTTGTCGAGAATGATGCGATGTTTGATATCGTGCGTGATTCACTATTGGGCAATGTGTTGGTTTGCGATAATTTGGTGAATGCGAATGAATTGGCAAAGGTATTGAAATACGGCTATAAAATCGTAACTCTGGAAGGGGATGTCGTGCATAAAGGCGGCAGTATGAGTGGTGGCCGGATGAAAAACAGCGGCTCACCGATGACGATTCAAAAGGAATTGAACCAGATCATGCAAAGTATCGAGGGACAGCGCATGCAGGTGGATACCCTGCAAAATCAACGTTATGCATTGGCGTCGAAACGCCAGGTGCTCGGCGATGAAATTGTGCAGTTACAGATTGCGGTGGCGCAGTTGGAACCGATTGTGGCTGCCAAACGCTCTAAGGCAGAACGCTTGCAGGCTGATTTTGAACAGATTGCGCCAGAAGAGGAACTGCTCAATGATACATTGATGCAAGATGATTTGGTGGTGCGTCTTTCTAAATTATACTCTGATCGGGATGATTCACTCGCTGCGATCCAAAATAAACGAGAGCGGCGCATGAAGGCAGGAAATGAAGCAGAACGAAAGGAGACGCTGATTCGTCAATTGCGACGGGAATTGAATGTGCTTCAAAATGAGGAACGTGAGGTGTTAGAACAGCGCGTGAAGGCTGAAACTCAGTTGGAACATGCACTGGAGCGTTTAAGCACCACATATGAAATGACCTATGAATATGCATTGAGTCAAAAACAGGATTTGGATATTGAAGCGGCTAAATTGCGGGTGGTAGAACTGCGTAAGGAAATTGCGCAGTTGGGCAATGTCAATTTGGATGCGCCCGCAGAGTATGCGGAAGTTTCCGAGCGATTTGCATTTTTAACCAAACAACGAGATGATCTGCTTGCGGCAAAGGATAAAATATTGCTGGCCATTGATGAAATGGATGAAGTGATGATCAGCCAGTTCAGCGATATGTTTGAACGCATTAACAATGAGTTGAATGATGTTTTTCGCACCTTGTTTGGCGGCGGTAAGGCCCGCTTATATATGGTGGATCCAAGCGATGTACTCAATACGGGCATTGATATTGATGTTCAACCGCCGGGTAAAACAATCCAGAATATTCGTTTATTTTCCGGTGGAGAAAAAGCATTGATTGCGATCTGCGTGCTGTTTGCGATCTTAAAAGCTCGCACCATGCCTTTATGTATCTTTGATGAGGTAGAAGCAGCCTTGGATCAGGCCAATGTAGAGCGCTTCGCGAAGTATATTGCACGTTTTCGTGGCGAGAGCCAGTTTATTGTGGTAACGCATCGTCCCGGTACAATGGCGCAGTGTGATGCGCTTTATGGGGTGACGATGATGCAGAACGGTGTATCACAGTTATTAAAGGTTCGCTTACAGGATGCAATTGAAATGGTGGATACAAAACAGCACGATGAGGAAGGAGTGATGGCCTGATGGGCATCTTTTCCAAGCTAAAACAGGCATTTTCAGCAAATGCGGATCAGGATCGCTATTTGCGCGGTTTGGATAAAAGCAAAAAGACATTTGGTCAGCGCATCCGTAGGCTGGCACTGAATTTCAGCGGTGTCGATGAGGCTTTCTTGGAGGAGTTAATGATTACCCTGCTGGAGGCGGATATCGGGATTCAAACGGCGCAGAAGATTGTCGATGCGGTGGAGAGTGAAGCCATGGATCGCCGCTTAAAAACCTTTGATGAAATCTGTGAATGTCTGGTAGAGCAGTTGGCGGCATTCTATGATGTACAAGACGAGGAGCCACTTGTCTTTCATTCCGATGGACCTACGGTGATTTTGATGGTTGGAGTCAATGGCAGTGGTAAGACGACGACAACTGCCAAACTGGCAAAGCGTTTTAGCGATGAAGGAAAAAGCGTGGTTTTAGCTGCGGCTGATACATTTCGTGCCGGTGCAGTGGATCAGTTGGAGCGTTGGGCGCAGCGGCTTTCCCTACCTTGTGTCAAAGGCAAGGAAAATGGCGATCCCAGTGCGGTTTTGGTGGATGCCTGCCGCTATGCGAAGGAACATCATGCGGATATCTTAATCGGCGATACCGCAGGGCGCCTACAAAACAAGGCGAATTTGATGAAGGAATTGGCCAAGATGAAGCGGGTTGTAGAAAAGGAAATCCCCGGTGCGCCGCATGCGGTATGGCTGGTGATTGATGCGACAACCGGTCAAAACGGTATTTCACAAGCCCAATTGTTTCGTGAATCCAGTGATGTGAACGGTATTATATTAACCAAACTGGATGGCACAGCCAAAGGCGGTATCGTAATCGCAATTCGTGATCAGTTGGGAATTGGCGTGAAATATATCGGATTGGGTGAGGGCATTGATGATTTAAAGCCATTTGACCTAGATACCTATTTATATGGTCTGTGTGAGGAATTGCTGGAACATGGATCGACTGGATAAAACCAAGCGCATGAATGCGCTGATTGACTTATATGCACAGTTATTAACGCCCAAACAGCGGGATATTTTGGCGCTGTATTATGAAGAGGATTTCTCTTTGGCGGAGATTGCGGAGTGCTTAGCCATTACAAGAGCAGCCGTTAATGATCATTTGAAGCGCAGTGAGAAATTATTGGAAGATTATGAAAAAAAACTACGTCTGCTTGCTTTACAAGCACAAAGAAATGAAATTTATGGTAAAATAAAAGCGTTGGGCTATCAGGAGGTCATTCCTTATATTGAAGCCTTAGAACAAACAGAAATACAGGAGGACACTATGACAAAAATTATTTCCGTTAATGCAGGAAGCTCATCATTGAAGTTTCAGTTGTTTGACATGCCACAGGAGCAGGTGCTGACCAGTGGCAATGTGGAGCGCATTGGTTTATCAGACGGTATCTTTACCATAAAGGTGAATGGCGAGAAGATAACAAAGACATTGGATATCAAAGATCACTCCCAAGCGGTTCAATTGTTGCTGGAGGCTTTGGTGGAGCATAAGATCGTTGCCAATTTGGACGAGATCAAAGGGGTAGGCCATCGCGTGGTTCAAGGCGGTGATCGCTATGATCAAAGTTGTGTGATTGATGATGCGGTAGAGCAGGTGATTGTGGAGTGTTTCGATCTGGCGCCGTTACATAATCCTGCGGGTTTGGTTGGCTATCGTGCATTTAAGGAAGCACTGCCCGCAGCCGGTCATGTGGCCGTATTCGATACCGCATTTCATCAGACGATGAAACCTGAGAGTTATCTGTATCCTTTGCCGATGAAGTGGTATCGTGATTACAAAATTCGCCGCTATGGAATGCATGGCACCAGTCATCAATATGTATCCAAGCGCTGTGCTGAATTGATGCAAAAAGATCCCAAGGATTTAAAAATCATCACATGCCATTTGGGCAATGGTGCCAGTATTTCAGCTGTGGATGGCGGCAAATGTATCAATACTTCCATGGGCTTTACACCTTTGGCCGGTATTATGATGGGAACCCGCAGTGGTGACATTGATCCGGCAATTGTGTTGTATATGATGAAGAAAACCGGTATGAGCATTGATGAAATGGATCATGCGCTGAATAAGGAAAGCGGTATGCTTGGCATCAGTGAATTGTCAAGTGATGCCCGCGATATCGAAAAGGCATGCGAGGAAGGTCATGAGGGTGCGATCCTTGCGACGGATTTGTATGTGAATCGCATCATCAATGTGGTTGGCGGATATTACGCTCAGTTGGGCGGTATGGACGCATTGGTATTTGCCGGTGGTATCGGTGAAAATGATCATAAGATTCGCCGTTTGGTCTGCGAAAAATTGGAAAGTGCATTCGGTATTCAGATTGATAAAGAATTGAATGCAAAATGTCGTGGCATTGAGCAAAAGTTGAGCACTGACGACAGTCGTGCAGAGGTATGGCTGATTCCAACCAATGAGGAACTTGTGATTGCACGGGATGCCTATCGGTTGTTGGGCTTTTAAGCATGGATCGACTCATTGATCTGATTGAACAATATCCCATTATCACACTCTTTCGTCATCAGGCTGCAGATTGTGATGCATTGGGAGCGCAGTTTGGCTTAAAGCAGTGGATCATGGAGCGTTATCCCGATAAACAGGTCTATGCGCTTGGCACATCACTGGGATCGCATGGGAAGGATTTTCCATCCATTGATTGTGTGAGCGATGCGCTTATAAAGGATTCGTTGGCAATTATTTTAGATACTGCGAATGCCCAGCGGATTGATGATGAACGCTGGCAAAGCGCTGCCTATAAGGTAAAGGTAGATCATCATATCTTTGTGGAGCGATACGGAGATGAAGAGTGGATTGAGGATGGCAAAGGTGCTACCTGTGAGATCTTAGCGCATCTGTTTCAACAGCGAAAAGAAGTGCTGTCAAAACAATGCGCGGAGTATTTGTATCTTGGCATGATTACCGATACGATGCAATTTTCGATTGCGGCAACTACTCCACAAATGCTTCAAACTGCGGCGTATCTGTTGGCACAAGGGGTGGATGTGGTCAAACTGCATCAGTTGAATTTCGCCAAAAGCAAGCAGGATTTTGCGTTGGAAAACTACATTCGCGCCAATTATCAACTTTTTGAAGAACACGTGGCTTACTGCATCGTGCCCAAACAGGCGTATGAACAACTTGGCTTAAGTTTCAATGAGGCGAAGGAGAAAATCTATACCTTGGGCAATGTGAATGAATTTTATACATGGGCACTGTTTGTGGAAAATGGTAAAAATGAGGCAGGGGAGAAGCTGTATAATGGTTCTTTGCGTTCACGAACCATCATTATCAATGATATTGCGACGCGTTTTTCTGGTGGCGGGCACCGTCGTGCCTGTGGTGTGAAGCAGTTGACAAAAACGGATATACAAACGATTTTAACGCTGCTTGCGGCAAAGTGTCGGGAAGTTATATAATACCCACATGCGAGCGCAAAAGCATGAGACAGGGTACCTAAAGAAACGGGATGGTGTGAATTACATCTTCCTGTTTTTTTGTGTTTATCTACATCTTATGTCCATTGACAAAGGGAAAAGAAACGTTTTTGAGTACCTTGCAAGAGAAAGGATTTAGTGAAATGAATGATTTGAAATATCACAGGATTACTTTGATTGAGCACAAGGACAAGAAACATGCAATAAGAGAACAATGGTGGGATAGATGATGAAAGATATGGTATAATGTAGAAAAGGAAGGTGAGCGCCATGAGTGTGCATTTACATGTCCGCAGTTGTTACACATTGTTAAACTCCACATTGCGTATAAAGGATATTGTCACCTTGGCGAAACAAAACCACTTTTCCGCAGTTGCTTTGTGTGATCGGCGGGTTATGCATGGGGCCATGGCCTTTCATCATGAATGCGAAGAACAGGGGATTCACGGCATTTATGGCATGGAATGCGATTGTACCCATGAGGAGGATATGCTTACTTTTATTCTGTTGGCCAAAGATGATCATGGTTATTTAGATTTGTTGCAGTTGTCAACTCGCTATAACACCGATAAACAGCCATTGAGTTTAGCGGAATTACAGCGTTACAGTACCCATTGTGTTGTTTTAAATGCCGGTGATGACAGTGTGCTGGAGGGTGCGCTGATTCGTGAGGATCAAGCAGAAATCACACGCTTATTAACCCTTTTTCAACAAACTTTTGATCATTTTGTTTGTGCGATTGCCTGTAATGATTCCGGGTTATTGAAAATTAAGAATTTGATATTAAAACAATGTGCGAAGGCATTGTCTATTCCAACTTGTGCCTTATCACGCATTTACTATGGTACAAAAGAGGATGAAGAAAGTTATCAGATGCTTTGTGCGATTGATCAGGGATTGGCATTCAACGATAAAACGCTTCATTATAGCCCGCGCCGTTATTTTCGCAGCGAGGAAGAGATGGCGCAACTCTATGATGCACAGGACTTGGCGCAAAGTGAAATCATTGCCGAGCAGTGTCAAGTACGT
Organism: Erysipelotrichaceae bacterium; assembly: GCA_022799495.1. GTDB lineage: Bacteria > Bacillota_I > Bacilli_A > Erysipelotrichales > Erysipelotrichaceae > C-19. Next base: position 38,736 of record JAAWON010000005.1, read on the forward strand.
TTTGCTTTTCCACATGCGAGTTTGCCGCAGTTTCAAAATAAGTTAGGAATACCCAGTGATGAGTATTTGCGGGCATTGTGCTATAAGGGCTTACAAAAACGTATGCAATTCCAAGCCATTCCCAAGCAGTACAAGCAGCGCTTGGATTATGAACTTCAAGTGATTATTTCCATGGGATATGCGGATTATTTCTTGATTGTTTATGATTTTATTCGCTTTGCCCGCACTCAGGCAATCTATGTTGGTCCGGGACGTGGCAGTGCGGCCGGTTCTTTGGTTGCGTATTGTTTGGGTATCACGCATGTTGATCCGATACATTATCATTTATTATTTGAACGTTTTTTGAATCCGGAGCGCATTTCTTTGCCTGATATTGATACCGATTTTCCCGATAATCGCCGCGATGAGGTGATTGCTTATGTCAGAGAACGCTATGGTGATGCACATGTGGCACATATTATCACCTTTAATACCTTGGGAGCCAAGCAGGTGTTGCGTGATTTGGGCAAGGTGCTGCGGCTCAATCCGCGTGATGTCGATGCGCTTTGTAAACAAGTTCCTTTTTTACCGAAAGTGACCCTGAATTATGCCTATGAAAAGAATCCTAAATTTAAGCAAATGGTCAATGCCTCTGCTACGATGCGCCAACTTTATGCGGCAGCCCTGAAATTAGAAGGACTACCGCGCCATGCCTCGCTGCATGCGGCGGGCATTGTGTTCGCAAAAGAGGAAATAACCTCTGTTTGTCCTTTGATTGAGGTAGATGAGGGGATGTATGCGACGCAATTTACGATGGAATACTTAGAAGAATTAGGTTTAATTAAAATGGATTTTTTAGGGCTACGCAATTTGACCATCATTGATGAGATTGTACAGATGATCGCACAGGATCATACGCAAGCGCCGGATATGCTTAAATTGCCTTTGGATGATCCCAAAGTGTACGATTTGCTTTGTGATGTGGATACCATCGGAATCTTTCAGTTGGAATCGGAAGGAATCAAGCAATTGATTCGCCAACTTCAACCGCGTGAGTTTGAGGACATCGTAGCGATTGTGGCTTTGTATCGTCCCGGTCCGATGGAGAATATCCCCGAATACTTAAAACGACGCCAGCGTCCGGAACAAGCGGATATGATTCATCCCAGTCTAAAGCCGATTTTACAGCACACTTATGGAATCATGATCTATCAGGAACAAATTATGCAGGTGGCGCAAACGATGGCTGATTTTTCTTTGGCAAAGGCAGATAATTTGCGTAAGGCCATCAGTAAAAAGCATTCCAATGAACTAAAGCAATTGGAACAGGAGTTTGTGGATGGGGCACTGCGGCGTGGTTATGAAAAAGATTTAGCTAAGCGTGTTTATGGCTTAATCATGAAATTTGCCAATTACGGTTTCAATCGCTCGCATTCAGTCGCTTACGCATTGGTGGCATATCAAATGGCCTATTTGAAAGCAAATTGGCCGCTGTATTTCTTTTGTTCGCTGTTAAACAGCGTCATTGGATCAGAAAGCAAAAGCAGCGAGTATATCTTTGAGGCAAAAAAACGCGGTATACAGGTCTTATTGCCCAGTGTGAATCATTCCGAGCACCGCTATGTCATCGAAGGAAATGCATTGCGCTTTCCACTGACGGGAATTAAGAACATCGGTAGTGCTGTTTGTGCCACTCTGGTGGCGGAGCGCAAGGCAAAGGGAGAATATCAGGATTATTTTGATTTTATAGCCCGTATGGTCAGTAAAAAAATCAATAAAAAAACGGTAGAGACACTGATTTATGCAGGGGCGCTGGATGATTTTAAACTGAATCGCGCAACCTTGATCGCTAGTTTGGATGATGCCTATCAGTACGGTGATTTGGTCAAGATTGAGGATGAAAACCAGATTATGATTGATTTTGATTTGGTTTCTCGTCCGGCTCTTCGTCAACGCAGTGAGCAGGGGGCTTTGCGTGCTGCAAAGGAGCGGGAAGTCATTGGCTTTTATCTATCCAAGCATCCGATTCAAACCTTGCGTGATGCTTATACACCGCCTTTGCCACCCTTGATCTCCTTGGCGAATCATCGTGGTTTCGTTACTTTCTTATGCGTATTGGAGCGTACCCGTGAGCATCGTACTAAAAATCATGAACAGATGTTATTTGGCAGTGCGAGTGATGACAGTGGCCGCTTGGATCTTGTGATCTTTCCTAAAGTGTATACACAATATCGTGATTTGCTAATCAAAGGAAATTATTTGCGAATTGAGGGTACGAAGAAGGAAGCACATTCATGCATTGTCAATCGAATTGAACAAATACATCTGCCCAAAGAATAATCCTTATGATCAGTAATTGTGATGTGCCTGAAAGCACCAGAAACAAGCATCAATCAGGCATCCTCGGATATTCAGGTGATTTTGAAAAAAATGGTTGTCATTTTGCGCTCTTTGTGTTAATATACTACGTGTTGTATGTCCTTTTAGGCTTACAACCGCACATGTCCGGGTTTTAAGTATGAGCAATCATCTCCGGTTGTGGCGAGTCTGAAGAAATCATGAAGGAGGTGCGACGTTCATGTACGCAATTATCGAAACAGGCGGTAAGCAGATCCGAGTAGAGGAAGGCGCAACGATTTTCGTTGAAAAGCTGGATGCTCAGGAGGGTGATGAGGTTGTATTTGACAAGGTAGTTGTCTATTCCAACCGTACAACCCGTGTCGGTACTCCCTATGTAAAGGGAGTAAAGGTGAATGCCAAGGTAGAGAAGCAAGGCAAAGGAAAGAAGATTGTGATCTTCAAGTACAAGGCTAAAAAAGGCAGCACACGCCGTAAACAGGGTCACCGTCAGCCGTATACAAAATTAACGATTACATCCATTGAGGCATAAGCGCTATGATTTCAATCAGCGTGAAGCGCAGCCATAAAGCGATTCTTGAATTAGTAATTCAAGATCATGCCGGTTATGGTGCAAAAGGCGAGGATTTGGTTTGCGCCGGTGTGAGTGCTATTGCCATAGGAGCGCTGAATGCCTTGGATCAAAAAAAACAGGATGTATGTGAACTGGAACTGCGGGACGCATATATCAAAATCAGTGTTCATCAACCAAAGGATCAGGAAGCACAACTTATGTTGGAGATGCTAATGATTCAATTACAGACGGTAAAGGAACGCTATCCTAATTTTATTCACATAACAAAGCAGGAGGTGGCATAATGAAATTCGTATTGGATATCCAATTATTTGCATCGAAAAAAGGTGTTGGTTCCACAAAGAACGGACGTGATTCTCATTCTAAGCGTCTGGGCGCAAAACTGGCAGATGGTCAGACTTGCAGTGCGGGCAGTATCATTTATCGTCAGCGTGGGACAAAAATCCATCCGGGCACAAATGTAAAGCGCGGTGGTGACGATACGTTATTTGCGACTGTTAGCGGTGTCGTAAAATATGAGCGTATGGGTAAGGATCGCAAAAAGGTTTCTGTTTATCCAGCATAATGATAAATCCCCGAATGGGGATTTTATTTTCGTTTCCTTTGAATAGGAATGCGTGTAGTTACCATGATATTGAAAAGAGGTGGTTTTATGTTTATTGATCGCGTTAAAATGAATGTTAAGGCAGGCAAAGGCGGGGATGGGATTGTTGCGTTTCGCCATGAGAAGTATGTGGCATACGGAGGCCCTAGCGGTGGCGATGGCGGCAATGGCGGTGATGTGATTTTTGTCGCCGACAGCAATCAATCTACTTTGCTGGATCTGCGCTTTCATCGTCGTGTAAAGGCAGAAGATGGCGGCAATGGCAAAACAAAGAAAATGCATGGGGCGGACGGTCGTGATCATATCGTTAAGGTGCCCATCGGTACTTTGATCAAAGATGTGAAAAGCGGTCGTATGCTAGCGGATTTAACGCAGAATGATCAGCGTGCAGTCATCGCAAAAGGGGGAAAAGGCGGACGCGGGAATTGGCATTTTCGCACCAGTAAAAATACAGCTCCGCAATTCAGTGAAACCGGTCAAGCAGGTGAGGATCGAGAAATTGAGGTAGAATTGAAGTTGTTGGCCGATGTTGGTTTGGTAGGTTTTCCTTCGGTTGGAAAATCCACACTATTGTCGGTTGTCACCAAGGCAAAACCGGAGATTGCCGATTATCATTTTACAACCATCACACCTAATTTAGGGGTGGTTCAGGTAAAGGACGGGCGCAATTTTGTAATGGCTGATCTGCCCGGTTTAATTGAAGGTGCCAGTCAGGGTAAGGGATTGGGACATCAGTTCTTACGTCATATTGAACGCTGCCGTGTCATTGTGCATGTGATTGATATGGGCGCAAATGATGGCCGTGATCCACTGCGGGATTATGAGATTATCAATGCGGAATTGGGACAATATGCTTATCGTTTGTTGGAGCGACCGCAAATTGTAGTTGCGAATAAAATGGATTTGGATGGAGCGAAAGAGAACTTGGTGCGTTTTCAACGTGCATATCCGAAGGTAGAGGTGTTTGAAGCAACGACCCTGATTGCGGAGGGTTTGGATGCGGTATTGTATCGTGCGGCTGATCTTTTAAAGACAACACCGACGTTTCCTTTATTCAGCGATGAAGAAAATCAGGATGAAGGTGTGGTCTATCGCTTTGAGGCAAAGGAAGCTCCCTTTACGATTACCAAATTGGCAGATCATGAATGGGAGGTATCCGGCCCTGAGATTGAACGCAATTTCTCGATGAAAAAATTGAGCAATGAAGAGGATGTCATGCGTTTTGCCCGCAGAATGCGCAAATTGAATGTAGATGAGGCTCTTCGCAATGCCGGATGCGTGGATGGTGATACGGTAGTCATCTGTCAAGTGGAGTTTGTCTTTGAAGATTAAAAAAACGGCTGCGGCTGTTTTTTTCTGATATGACAAGGATATAATATCATTACGTAACTGATATAACATGCGATATGGTAAGGAGAATGGCAATGAAAATAGTATCATGGAATGTGAATGGAATACGAGCATGCATCAAAAAAGGATTCTATGATTTTTTTGTGCAAGCAGATGCGGATTTCTTTTGTATTCAAGAGTCAAAAATGCAGGCGGGCCAGCAGGAGATCATAACGAAGGGTTATGTTCAATTTCAAAACTGTGCGCAGCGTAAAGGATACAGTGGTGTGATGGTATTTGCCAAGCAACCGCCGCTTTCTGTGTTTTATGGCATGGGGATCGAAGAACACGATCGGGAAGGACGTTTGCTGACGTTAGAATATGATTCTTATTATCTGCTTAATTGTTATACACCGAATGCTAAAGAGCAGTTGGCTCGCTTAACCTATCGCATCGCGTGGGAAGAAGCATTTCGACAGTATATTAACGATTTGACCAAGCGTAAAGTGGTGATTTTGTGTGGAGATCTCAATGTTGCGCATCAAGAGATTGATATTAAGGATGCCCATCGTTATCATCATCATGCGGGGTTCAGCGATGCAGAGCGAGCACAGTTTTCCAAACTGCTTGAAACAGGCTTGGTAGATACCTATCGTTATGTATATCCTGAAACGGTTGCCTATACTTGGTGGGACTATCGTTTCTTTGCCAGACAAAAAAATATTGGCTGGCGTATTGATTATGTGCTTGTTTCACAATCTTTGAAACCTAATATACAGGATGCATACATATATGGAGATGTACTGGGGAGCGATCATTGCCCGATTGGGTTGCGGATTGATGTATGATGGTGATAAGACAAAAGCAAATGTGAGACAGATTGTATCTGTAAAGCAAGTAAGTGCATCAATCCCTTGGAAATATATCGCTGAGCGAAAAGAAATCCTTTCGTCTTGGCTTTTATTCATGATATAATAGAGAGCGGTGATGATATGATCGCATTTATCAGAGGAAGTGTTTATAGTTTTGGCAATGATTATGTAATTATGGACACAGGCAGCATTGGGTATCGTGTGTATGTGGCCAAACCGCAGGCAATTACGAAGAAAGATGAAATTATTTTATATACTTATCAACATATCCGTGAGGATGCGCAAGTTCTTTATGGTTTTTTGACAATGGAAGAACATGATCTTTTCCTGCGTCTGATCTCAGTCAAAGGCGTTGGCCCACGGACGGCATTGGGGATGTTGGCAATGAGCAGTGCGAAGGAAATGATCCAAGCGATTGAACAAAATGATGTGAAATTTATGAAGAGTCTGCCGGGAATCGGCGCAAAGACGGCAAGCCAAATTGTATTGGATTTAAAGGGGAAATTGGTGGAGCCGGAAAGTGAACAAGCGCCAAGTGAACATGCGGAAATCAATGAGGCCATGGATGCATTAAAGGGATTGGGTTATAAGCAGGCAGAATTGCAAGGAATTGCGAAAGAGTTGACTACCATCAAGGCAGATGGTGTACAGGCTTATATACGCCATGCTTTGAGCATCTTAGCCAAACGAAAAGGGGTGTAAGGATGGAAGAGCGAATGGTAAGTGGAATGGAACTGGCACAGGAAGAGGATGCTAGTTTAAGACCGCAAAGTTTGCGTGAATACATCGGACAAAAGGAATTGAAAGAGAATTTGGCTGTTTTTATTGAAGCCGCAAAAAAACGCCATGAGGCGTTAGATCACGTGCTTCTTTACGGTCCGCCGGGATTGGGTAAAACCACACTTTCCTACATATTGGCGAATGAATTGGGCGGAAACATTAAAACAGCCAGTGGTCCCTCCATCGAGCGAAGCGGCGATCTAGCCGCGATTTTATCTACGTTAGAGGCTGGTGATATCTTATTCATTGACGAGATTCATCGTTTGCCCAAACAGGTAGAGGAGATTTTATATCCGGCAATGGAGGATTATTGCATTGATATTGTGGTAGGCAAAGATGCGGGAGTACGTTCTATTCGCTTGGATCTGCCACCATTTACACTCGTAGGTGCGACCACACGGGCAGGGGATTTAAGTGCACCGCTGCGCGATCGTTTTGGTATTGTGGCACAACTTGAATTTTACGATCAAGTCGATCTTGGCAAAATTGTGGCTCGTACAGCCAACGTAATGGATACACAGATCAACAAAGCGGCGGTCGCAGAGATTGCACTGCGCTCGCGTGGCACACCGCGTATTGCGAATCGCTTATTTCGCCGCGTGCGAGATTTCGCTCAAGTGATGAATGATGGTATCATTACCAAGGAGATCGCCGATACAGCATTGGATAAATTAAAGGTCGATCAGCTTGGACTAGATCGTGTCGATCACAAGTATATCAAGGGAATCATCGAACGCTTTAAGGGTGGCCCGGTTGGATTAGAAGCCCTAGCCAGCAGTATCGGTGAGGAAGCGATGACCTTGGAGGATGTGTATGAGCCGTATCTGTTACAAATCGGTTTTATCAATCGTACCCCGCGCGGGCGCATCGCTACCGAAAAGGCATATGCGCATTTAGGCTATACCTTTCAGGATGATTTGTTTCATCGCAGTGAGCCTGCTTAATCTTTGCGGCGTATGGTGACAAGCATACAACCAAGCGCATAAGCGAGTAATTTACTAATAAATTCAAGAATGTTTAGGATAGTATAACCATCCATCCATACAAAGCCGATAAATGCGAATAATACAATGATGACAAGCGCGTGCAACAGCGCTTTTTTCTTTATGCCGATGCCAATTAAAATACCCGCAAATAAAAAAGCACAGATTCCAAACAACCAATTACAGATATGGAAAACGGATTGCGAGATCCATTGAAAATAGTATAAAGCGGCTAAAACCAGCGAAAATAATATCGTACATGCACATAAGACCGCCAAAGATCGTGCGACGGCAAGCCATTTATCTTTCATTGAAGTCACCTCATTTCATTGTATGATTCGTGAAAAGATTCTAGTACAGGAGGAAATGCAAATGCAGGAATACTTTACCTTGATAGCGAAATGCATCATCATATACTTTGTTATCATCCTTGCCATGCGCATTATGGGAAAGCGTGAGGTTGGTGAACTCAGCGTATTCGATATTGTGATTTATTTGGTTATGTCGGAATTATTGGCAATCTCGATTACCGAAACGGAAGAAAGTATCTGGAAATCATTGGTGCCGATCGCAACATTGGCGCTATTACAAATTGTGCTTTCATGGGTATCATTGAAAAGCAAAAAGGCACGCGATGTGATTGATGGCAAAGGGGCAGTTTTAATCCATAACGGTCATATCAACCAAGCAGTGATGAGGAAAGAACGCTATAACGTGGATGATCTGATGACTCAACTCCATGAACAGGGCATTGCATCTCCGGATGAAGTGGCATTTGCGGTGCTTGAAAATAATGGTACACTAACGGTATTAGAAAAAAATAAATGTAAGGTGAAACATCCCGGTTGTATGATCAGTGATGGTGTGATCAATCATCATGTATTGCAAGATCTTGAATTGGATGAGCAATGGTTGATCAAAGCAATACAAAAAGAGGGCGTTGAGCGCTGTGAGGATGTTTTCATTGCGCTATTACAAAAAGATGGTCTCTATGTAATCAAAAGGGAAGAATAGAATATCTTTCCCTGAAAAAAGAGGATTCATTGTTTTTCGGCCTTTGGATGATGCAGCGCATAAGTGACATTAAACGCATGAAGCAGTGTTGTTAGCATCATACCCAAGGTTAAACCAATGGCCAAAGATGCTTCCCCAACTAGCATCGTCAAAAATGCTACACACAATAGCCGACAGAGCGAACCAAGGCAGGTATCCCACATAGCGCGACGCGAATAAGAGAGAGCATGAAGCATACTCGATAGGGGTGGCTGTAAACTATAAAAGGCAAACGGCCAGGCAAGGGAACGAAGTAAATGCGCACCTGTTGCATTATGATAAAAGAGCATAAGCAAATCTTGTGCAAAATAGAAACAAAGAAACGAACAGGTAAAACCGATCAAAAAACAAGTACCAATGATAATGGTAAACAGTTTTCCTGCTGTCTTATGATTTCCTCTTGCATGGTGATACGTAAACGAGGGTAGTAGAAAATTACTCAATGTAACGGTCACAAAAGAAGGCATCGTCAAAATTGGCAGTACATACCCGTTGAGTTGACCATACGCATTTACCATTCCGGCGGCACTGAGCGCACTTAAGCCCATCACCATGATGATTGGTTCTAAAAAATAAGTGAATGAGCCGATGAGACGACTGCCGGTCATGGGAATGGAAATAGCCAGTACTTCATCAAAACTGGAGCGATGTAGATTGGTAAACAAGCGTTGTAATTGTAAATGACCGCTTGTTTTTTTACGCAGCATACAAAGCATGAACAAGCAGCTGCCCGCTTCACCCACACTCACTGATAACATGGCAATGCGGGCCATATCGGTAACGCCCAAATGCGGATACATACGAAAGACAATCAACAAAAAGATAATACGCGTACCTTCTTCAAATAATTGCGCTGCCGTTGCCGATAAATGACGCTGAATGCCGAATAGATATCCTTTTAAAATACCTGATAAGCTCACTAGGGGGATCAAAGGCACAATCGCCCATAACACCGGCTGTATCATATCCTGTTTTAAAATCTGCTTCGCTAAGATGGGTAAAAATAAACAATAGGCAAGCATAACAAGCAGATTTGTCGCAAGTGACAGTAAGATACTCGTTTTTAATGGCTGTGCAGCACGCTGTTTCTGCGCTATGACTTTACTTAGTGCAGCGGGAATACCCATTTGCGCCAAAGTGATTAAAATTACCATTGTCGGCGCAGCCAATGAATATAGGTTCATCGCATCTCCCAATAACTCCCGTGCAAGCAGAATACGCACAAGAAATGACAACGCTTTGGCTACCACTGAGACCAGTATCAAATAAAATGTTGATTGAATGATGTTTTTTTTCATGTTATATCTCCACATTTCGTCCATTTTGTTTTATAATATATGTTATGGTGCTGAGGAGGATTTTATGAGTGAAGCAATCTTGATCCATAATAAGCATATCAAACTGGCCATTGCCCTAAAGACCAGTCAATTGAAACGCGAAGAATTATCCTCCTTGACCTGTGAGCATGTAGAAAGTGCCGTTGTGGGATTGAAATGGTCGAATCAGCGTCCCGGCAGTGTGCATGAGGCAATCGACGATATCTTCAAAATCAGTGCGAATGAGGTAGTACAATACTTATCCTCACAGGCTGTAATCGTCGGTTCACAGATGAAACTAAATGATTTTAATGATTTGATTGGAGGAAGAAAAGGATGAAAAAGTCACGTTTAGCGGTATTCGCAATCACCGTATTCGCGATTTTAGCAATGATTGTTGCCTTCTTTGGTGATATAAGGGACAATATGCGTTTGGGATTGGACTTAAAAGGCGGATTTGAGATTCTTTATGAAGTGACGCCATTGAATGAGGAAGAAGAACTGCCGAGCATGAATGCAGTCGTGCGTTCTATCAGTAAACGTGTGAACGCATTGGGTGTGAATGAACCGGTGATTCAAGTCGAAGGAGATAATCGGATACGGGTACAGTTAGCTGATGTACATGATCCGGAAGCGGCAAGACGCATGATTTCCTCTACGGCAAATCTGACCTTTCGTGATGTCAACGATAAATTGTTAATGGATGCCAGCGTATTGCAAGAGGGCAGTGCGTCGCTTGCGTATGATGAATACGGTCGTGCAAAGGTATCTTTGAAATTATCAGATCAGGATAAATTCCGTGAGGTAACGGCAGATGTATCAAAGCGAGGCAGCGGCCAGAATTTAATCGTTGCGTGGTTGGATTTTGATGAAGCAAACGATTCCTACCGCAAGGAAAGTACAGCGGAAACACCGAAATATGTGTCAGCCGCAACCGTTTCACAGACCATTGATTCGGCCAATGTGGAAATCTCCGGTAATTTCACTGAGGAGGAAGCCAAAGAATTGGCAGACTTGATTAACAGCGGTTCTTTGCCGGTGAAGATGAGTGAAGTATACTCCAATGCGGTGAGTGCCGATTATGGTGTGGATGCATTCTCACGCACCATGCTGGCCGGCGCGATTGGAGTTGCGCTGATCATGTTATTTATGATTGCGTACTATCGTTTGCCGGGTGTAATTTCCGCTATTACGATTGCGGCATATGTATTTGTCGTTTTCCTGATTTATAATGCGATGGGTGCTGTCTTTACCTTGTCCGGTATTGCCGCACTTGTGCTAGGTGTAGGTATGGCTTGTGATTCTAATATTTTGACCTTTGAGCGTATTCGTGACGCTATGTATAGTGGGCGCAGTGTAAAAAGTGCATTCTATGAAGGTAGTTCCAAGTCATTTACGACAATCTTTGATGCCCAGCTGACGACTTTTATTTCAGCCTTGATTCTCTATATGTTTGGTACGGGCAGTGTAAAGGGCTTTGCGACCATGTTGATTATATCGGTTATCACAACGATGATTGTCATCGTGTTTGTTGCTAAATTCCTTTTAAAGCTGATTGTGGAAAGTGGTATCTGCGATGGGAAATATCGTTGGTTTGCGGTAAATCAGCGTGATGTACCGAATGTGACAAAAGGTGAAGAACGCACGCAATTTGGTTGTTTTGAACGCTTCGATTTTGTCGCTAAAGCGAAATACTTCATCTATTCCTCTGTGGCTATTTTGGCAGTTGGAGTTTGTATGATGGGATATCATGCTTTACAAGGCAATGGCATCCTAAATCTTGGTATTGATTTTACCAGTGGTACCAAACTTCAAATCGAGGCGGAACAAGCCTTAGATAAAGCAGGACTGGAAACGAAATTGCAGGAATTGGGTATTTCCTATGATAGTATTAAAATCAACGGTGAAAACAATAATATTGCATCGGTATTCAGTAAGAGTGCAATTGATACGGAGACGATGAATCAAGCCAAATCGGCTTTGAGTGAACAATACAATGCGCAAGTCAGTGACAATGTCGTACAGCCGATCATCGGTCGTGAATTGGTACGCAACGCTGTGATTATCTCTGTTTTGGCTTGGTTGGGCGTGTTGATCTATATATCACTGCGCTTTAAATGGGATTATGCGTTATCCGGCATTGTGGCACTCATTCATGATGTCTTTATCATTTTGGCCTTCTGCGCAATTTTGCGCATGGAGATCAATACCGATATTATTGCGGTCATGTTGGCAATTATCGGTTATTCCATCAATAACTCGATTGTCGTATTCGACCGTATTCGTGATAATGTAAAAGCCCATCGTCATGAGAAATTAACGAAAGAAGTCTATCAGACGATTGTCAACGAGGCATTGGCAAGTACCTTTACTCGTTCCATTCTTTCGACATTTACCACACTGCTTCCGGTTGTCTGCTTATTGTTAATGGGCAGTGGTGCGATTACTTCATTCAATTTGACCTTATGCATTGGATTGCTTGCAGGGGCAGGCTCCTCTGTCTTTATCGCAGCACAGCTTTGGTATTATCTGCGTATTCATGCAAAACCAAAGCAGAAAAAACAAAAGCGTAAAAAGGTGGATGAAATTGAGGAATTGATCGTTCCGGGAGTGAATGATTAAAGACGATATCTTACGATATCGTTTCAGCAGTTGACAAAGTGGTACTCCAAAGGGGTATCGCTTTTCATTTTCATCAGGTTTTAATATGGATCGTTATTTGTGAATGAACAGAGAGTAACACCAAAAGAAGGGGAGGTTATCTGTTTTATCATCTTAGCAAAAATATCAAAGGAGGGAACTATGCGAATCAATCAAGTCGATACATCAGGATATGAACAATTGTGCCAGACATATGGATTACAAGGATTGGCAGCCAAGGTTTGTGTGGCGCATCAGTTATCACATGCGCAAATCGAGGAGTTATTGAAAACGAAGGGCCTTTGTGATCCCAATCAGGCAAACGGTGTACAGGAGATTATTCAGCGTTTGACGCTGGCAAAACAACAAGAGGAACGCGTATTGGTGTGCGGAGATTATGATGCGGATGGAATTTGTGCAACAACGATCCTCTATGATGCATTGAAGCGCTTTGGCATTGCTTGTGGATATTACATCCCCAATCGTTTCAAAGAAGGATATGGGCTGCATCGTACAACAATAGATTTGGCCAAACAAAAAGGCTATTCATTGTTAATTACAGTGGATAATGGGGTGAAATGCTTAGACGAATTGATGTATTGTCAGCAGGTTGGAATAGAGGTGATTGTCAGTGATCATCATACGATGGATGGGGAAGTTCCTTGTGCGCATTTGCTTCATCCATCGCTGATGGGCGAGCCTTTTACAACTCTGTGCGGTGCCGGAGTCGCTTTGCAGCTGGCGCGTGCGCTCATCGGTGAAGTCCCGGAACATGTGGTACTCGCCTGTGTTGCTTCCATTGGCGATGTGATGCCTTTGTGGCAAGAGACAAGAAGTATTGTTAAAATGGGCCTGCGCTATCTCAATGAAGGAATTTGTTTGCCCATTCAAGCATTGGCGAAAGGGGATGGTAACGCTTGGGATGTGCGAAAAATCGCTTTTCAGGTAGTACCTAAACTCAATACGACAGGGCGATTGGCGGATCAAATCAATGTCAATCAAACTGTGCGTTATTTATTGATGAATGAAGCATCACAAATTGCCCTTGTGGCGCAGCAGATTGAGCAATTTAATCAACAGCGCCGTTCCATGAGCAATCGCATGTGTGAACAGGCAACTCATTTGATTCAAGATGATGTATCTTTTCAGGTGCTATATGATGAAAGTTTTCATGAGGGATTAAGTGGCTTGGTAGCCGGAAAACTGGTTGAGCAGACCCAATGTTGTGTGGCGGTGTTTGCCAATGGGCAAAATGATTTGCTAAAAGGGAGTATTCGCAGTTTTGGTGAGGTGGATTTACGTAATTTCTTTCAAGACTGTCCATTTGAAATAGTTGCCTATGGCGGACATCAAGCCGCAGCCGGTATCACCATTCATAAGCAAGATCTTAGTGCTCTGCGGGAATTTGTCGCAAACAAGATGACACAGATAGCCGCAACTCCAAATGATGTACAAGTTGATGCAATTCCTTGTCGAATGGAGGAATTGAGTGTGGATGCAGTTGCTCAATTAACAAAGCTTGCGCCGTTTGGCGAAGGGTTTCCTCAGCCATTGTTTTATATTGATCATTATCCGATTAAAGCGCTGCGCCAGTTATCAGGCGGCAAGCATTTGAAATGGGAGAGTTTGGCACAGGTGGACGCATTGTATTTTAATGCAAAAGATGTCTATGCACGATACAAAGATCATACGGAACTGGCCTTTTTAGGTACTCTGGCGATCAATGAATATCGTAATGAAAAAAAAGTAAATATTTTCATTAACGAAGTAATTTCGTAATGCATTTTCAGAAAGGATTTGTTATAATAGGAAAAAAGAATGACAATCATAAAAGGAGGCCGATGCTATGGATTTCAAGCAATATATCGCAAGTATACCCGATTTTCCCAAAACAGGCGTTTTGTTTCGCGATATTACGCCGCTATTGGGAAATGGACCGGCATTTCATGAAGCATGTGAGCGCTTAATTGCATTTGCTCGTGAGGTTCACGCAGATATTATTGTAGGACCGGAATCCCGTGGTTTTCTGCTTGGCTGTCCGATAGCTTATGCTTTGCAAGTTGGCTTTGTGCCGATTCGCAAGCCCGGTAAACTGCCGCGTGAAACTTTGAATATCACTTATGATTTGGAATACGGCTCCAATGAATTGCAAATGCATGCGGATGGAATTCAGAAAGGGCAGCGGGTGCTGATAATTGATGACTTATTGGCAACCGGTGGAACTGCGGATGCGGTGGTTCAGATGGTAGAGAAGTTGGGCGCAGAAGTGGCAGGATGTGCTTTTCTGATCGAATTGGCGGATTTAAAAGGTAGAGAACTGCTAAAGCAATATCCTATTTATTCATTGATGACATATTAAGTAAAGGGGGATTCCCCTTTTTGCCAAAGGGAGGTGTTGGTGATGGCGCAGAAGGCATCGGTCAGTTTCGATGATGTGATGAAGGAAATCAAGACATATATTCGCAAAGAGGAGAACATTGATCTGATTTTGCGTGCCTATCAGTGCGCCCAAAAGCAGCACGAGGGTCAGATGCGCAAAAGTGGTGAACCATATTTGGTGCATTTAGTGGCAGTGGCGCAGATTTTAGCCCAGTTGCGCACCGGTCCGACCACGATTGCGGCTGGTTTGCTTCATGATGTGATTGAGGACTGTGAGATGAGTGCTGCTGAGATGAGCGAGCGCTTCAATGAGGAAGTGACTATGCTGGTGGAGGCAGTTACGAAGATTTCCAACCTCAAATTCCGTGATGAAAAAGAGTATCAAGCAAGCAATCACCGTAAGATTTTTATTGCCATGGCAAAAGATGTGCGAGTGATTTTAATCAAATTGGCGGATCGGCTGCACAATATGCGCACCTTGCAGTATATGACTGCGGAAAAACAGAAACGCATTGCCGCTGAGACATTGGAAGTCTATGCGCCGATAGCGCATCGTCTTGGTATCAGCGAGATTAAAAATGAACTGGAAGATCTTGCATTTCTCTATTTGGATTATGATAAATATCACGAGATCGCGCATCTGGTAGAGAAGCGTAAAGTAGAGCGAGATACACAGGTAAAGCATATGATCCAAGAGATCAGTGAGATGATGGATGAGCATCATATTACGTATCGTATCTTTGGGCGCAGTAAGCATCTTTACAGCATTTATAAAAAAATGCGAACAAAGAATAAGCGCTTTGAGGAGATTATGGATTTATTGGCGATTCGCATCATTACGGATACGGATACAGCCTGTTATGAGATATTGGGATATATTCATGCCAAATACCGACCAATCCCGGGGCGCTTTAAGGATTATATCGCTATGCCTAAGGTGAATATGTATCAATCATTGCATACGACGATTGTCGCAGATGGCGGAAATATTTTTGAGGTACAAATTCGTACCGAAGCAATGGATCGCATTGCTGAACAAGGTATCGCAGCACATTGGCGTTATAAGGAAAGCAGTGGCTTCAGTATGAAAGTGATGCAGAAGGAACTGGAGGAACAACTGCACTGGTTGCGTGATTTTAGCATTATGAGCGATGAGGTCAATGATGATGCGATGGAGTTCATGAATCTCATGCAAAAGGATATTTTTGAGGCCAATGTCTATGTCATGTCTCCCAAAGGCAGGGTAATCGCTTTGCCCAATGGTTCGACTCCAATTGATTTTGCCTATCGCATTCATACAGAAGTGGGGCATCAAGCGGTTGGCGCTACTGTCAATGGTGTGTTGGTTCCTTTGAATACGCCGTTGAAAACCGGTGATGTAGTGGATATCCGCACATCGAAGCAATCAGGCGGTCCCAGTGAGGATTGGCTCAAAATAGTGAAAAGCAATCATGCGCGTAATAAAATCCGTTCTTTTTTCCAACGTCGTGAGAATGAGCAGCGTTCCGGCGGTATCAAAAAGGGCGAAGAAATGCTCAGCGAGGAATTGAAGCGCCGTGGCTTGGAATTGGCGCAGTATTTTGATAAGAAGCGGATTGAAGGGATTATGGGAAGTCTTTCTTTTTCCAGTTATCAGGATTTGTTATATGCGATCGGGGTGAAAAGCATCGCATTGAGTGCAGTCATTGAACGGTTGGTCAATCATAAAACAAGCATACCTTTGGATAATGAAAATTTGGTGGAACTATTCAACCGTCAGGAATCAAGTCGCAGGCGTCCCCCAAGCAAAAGCGGTGTTTATGTCAATGGCGTGGAAACGATGAAGGTTTCACTGGCTTCATGTTGTACACCGGTGCCGGGAGATGAAATCATCGGTTATATCTCTAAGGGACAGGGCGTTAAAGTGCATCGGAAAGACTGCCCCAATATTCAGCGTGAAAAAGCACGTTTAATTGAGGTAAACTGGGAAGAAGAAATTGAGCAGAAGCAGTATGAGGTAAAATTGGTGGTTCGCTCTATGGATCGCAATTTTCTATTGAGTGATATCGTTACAGTGGTTTCACAATGTAAAGCCGGATTGAATCATGTGGATTCTAAAGTGAATGAGGATCGTTTAACCGCAACCACCAAAATGAGTGTAGTGGTATCAGATGCGACGCATTTACAGTCCTTGATTGCCAATTTGCGCAAAATCAATTCGGTTATGGAAGTTGAACGTGTCATTCAATAACTGATGAAGGGATGAACAGTTGACACAAACTTACCATGAACTATTTGGCAGGGAATTGCTCTCTGCCATTTTATTTTGCTTGATCATAAGGTTTGGATACATCTAAGGTTACTTCTAATGACATTGGTTTTACTTGACAGATGGAATAATAGAATATATAATCAATTTATATAAATAATTTATATAAAATAAGAGAAAGGATTCAAGGATGCCAAAACAAAGAATTACAAAGGAAATGATTGTGGACGCTGCATTTCATTTTGCCCGTGAGGGAGGGATGGAACAGGTGTTGGTAAAACAGATTGCGAGCTATTTGGGATGCAGTGTGCAACCAATTTACAGTTATTGCGAAAACATGGAAGATCTACGCAATGAAGTTGTTGCCAAAGTAAAAGATTTTGTGCGTGAGTATGTAAAGAATCATTTAGACCAAAGTGATCCTTTTCGCAGCAGTGGACAGATTTATATCCAACTGGCAAAAGAAGAACCACATCTTTATCAAATATTCATTCTACATGAGCGTAACAACATTACCTCTTGGGCGGATTTATATGCACAGGAATGCAGTCCCACCATGGCCGCAGCGATCAGTGAAGCGCTGGGAATGGAGGTGACACAAGCGCAGCAGTTGCATTTACACATGTTGATTTATACCATCGGTTTAGGGGCAATTTTTGCGATGTGCAAGCCCGGTATCCCACCCACCGATATATTTGCGAAGCAAGCTGCGGCTTATCAGGCTTTCTATGCTTATTTATGTAAAGAAACGTGATTACGGAAGAGGATTAAGTAATCGTGACAAGTGCAGCATTAAGGAGGAATAAGGAATGCAGAAGGGTATCATTTTGTATCAGTCAAAATATGGGGCGAGTGAACAATATGCACATATGTTATCAAAGCGTTGTGGCTACGCTTGTGCCAAATTGAAGGACCATGCATCACTTGATCTTGATTCCTATCATACATTGATTATCGTAAGTGGCGTTTATGCCGGGGGAATGGCCGGAAGTTCGATTTTACGCAAGCAGTATGCGAAGTGGAAACACCATCCGATCCTATTGCTGGCAGTCGGAGCCTCTCCCTATGATGAGAGTGCTCTTGCTCAACTGCGCAAACAGACCCATTTACCCGAAGATATAGCGTTGTTTTATGCGCGTGGCACTTGGAATCTAAAGAATATGACACTGGTGGATCGCAGTTTATGCAAACTGTTGCTCAAAACGGTGCACCGGAAAAAGGATGAAGCAACTGAGCCATGGATGAGAGCTTTACTGGAAACCGGAGAAAAGGAAGCATCTTGGATTAGCGAGTGTTATTTAGAGAAACTGTTAAAGCATCTAAAGGAACATTCATTGTTATAAAAGAAAATCCTATATGTGTCCGATTGATTTTTCTTGACAAATGGTGCAGTTATCGCTAAACTATAACCATATCTGTAATGCATGGATTGTAATATCTAAGGATCACAGAGAGGAAATGAGTGCTGAGACATTTCCATCCGTTTGGGTATGACAGGACGCCATGATAGGAGTATTCAGGAAATGGAATGCCGGCTGCTTCCCGTTACGAAGAAAAGCGCATAAAGGAATATTTTCTTTATGAAGTAAGGTGGCACCGCGTATTCTACGTCCTTATTCAGGACGTTTTTTTATTTTCATGAGGAGGAATCTATATGAATTATCAAGTACCACGAGGAACACAGGATATTACACCGCAGGAAAGCGGAAAGTGGCAGCGTTTGGAGGATCTCATCCGCCAATTCTGTTATGTGTATAATTACAAGGAAATCCGTACACCGATTTTTGAACATACCGGCGTATTTAAGCGTGGAAATGATGCCAGCGATATGGTAAACAAGGAAATGTATACATTCTGCGCTGACAATTCATCCACTTCATTGACGCTGCGCCCGGAAATGACTGCAGGAGTGGTGCGCAGTTATGTGGAACATAAGCTGTATGGAGAACCAGATCAGCCGGCTAAACTTTATTATGTCGGTCCGATGTTTCGCCATGAGCGTCCGCAAAAAGGAAGGCAGCGGATGTTTCATCAATTTGGGGTTGAGGTCATCGGTGCCAAGCATCCTTTGTTGGATGTGGAGACGATTGCACTAGGATGGTCATTTGTATCTGCTTTAGGGTTACAGGATATGAAAGTATTGATCAATACATTAGGAGATGATGCATCTCGCAGTGCTTATCGTGAAGCATTAAGGGAACACTTCAAATCCTCCATTCATACGATGTGTCCGGATTGCCAGCGTCGTTATGAACAAAATCCATTGCGCATCCTTGATTGCAAAATTGATCGAGAACGCGAGGAAATGAAACAGGCACCGCAGATTAAGGATTATTTAACACCGGAATCAAAAGCGTATTTTGAACAGGTGTTGGATGGACTTCGTGCATTGAGCATCCCTTATGAAGTGGATGACACATTGGTGCGCGGTTTGGATTATTACACGCATACAGTCTTTGAGGTAGTATCACTCAACCGTGGTATGGGCGCGCAGTCTACCGTATTTGGCGGTGGTCGCTATGATGGTATGGTGGAATATTTCGGTGGTCCGCAAGTGAGCGGCATCGGTTGGGCACTTGGTATGGAGCGGCTGTTAATTGCCTGCGAGGCGGAAGGAATTGATTTAGGCGGATCAGATAGTATGGATGCCTATGTGCTTTGTTTGTCGCCATCGCTTTCTTTACCGGCTTTACAGATTGCCACCCAACTGCGTGCGGCAGGCTATCAATGTGATTTTGATTATCAAGGACGCTCTTTTAAAGCACAGTTTAAAACCGTGGAGCGAAAAAAAGCCAAAGTTGCGGTATTGATCGGTGAAGATGAGATGAAACAAGGGAAGGTTACTTTGAAACGCATTCGTGATCAGTATCAAATCAGTGTTGCTCAAGATGATTTGATTGCGGCAATGGATACACTATTTGAGGATGAGCATGAAGTGAATCATCATGAGCAGGAAATGAAAGGAAGTGATGCACAATGATGCGGACTCATCATAATGGGGAATTGCGCATGGCAAATGTTGGGGAACAAGTTCAACTGGTTGGTTGGGTGAATAAGCGCCGTAATTTTGGCGCCTTGGTGTTTATCGACTTAAGAGATCGCTCCGGCATTTGCCAATTGGTTTTTGATGAAGAGATGGCAAAGGCAATTGTTGAGGTGCGCAATGAATATGTATTGGCAATTGCCGGTACTGTGGTAGAGCGTCAGGATAAAAATCCTAAAATGGCAACAGGTGATATTGAAATTCGTGTAGAACAAGTCAAAATCTTGAATAAAGCGAATACGACACCGCTGTTAATTGCTGATGAAACAGATGCATTGGAGGATACGCGCTTAAAATATCGTTATCTGGATTTACGCCGTACACCGATTCAACGGAATATGATTTTGCGCCACCAAGTTGCTTTATGTGTACGTAATTATCTATCCGCTCAAGGATTCATTGAGGTGGAGACGCCAATCCTATGCAAATCAACACCGGAAGGCGCTCGCGATTATTTGGTGCCAAGTCGTTTATCACCCGGAGAATTTTATGCCTTACCACAGTCACCGCAACTTTATAAGCAGTTGTTAATGATTGGTGGCATGGAGAAATATTTTCAGATTGCACGTTGTTTTCGCGATGAGGATTTAAGAGCAGATCGTCAGCCGGAATTTACGCAAATTGACATTGAGATGAGTTTTGTAGAGGAAGAAGATGTATGGAATACAGTGGAAGGCTTAATGCGCAGTGTGTTTCAGACGATTAAGCAGATTGACTTGCCTCCTTTTCTTCGGCTGCCTTATGAGGAATGTATGGAGCGCTATGGCAGCGATAAACCTGACTTGCGCTTTGATATGGAACTGCGTAATGTCAGTGAGTGCTTTGCGCATACTGAATTTCAAGTGTTTGCGAATACTTTGCAGACAGGTGGAATCATTCAAGCCATGTGTGTGAAAGCAGGTGCATCGAAATTCTCTCGTAAAGATTTGGATCGGCTGCAAGAATTTGTGAAAGTGTATCAGGCTAAGGCATTGGCTTATTTGAAATATGAGAAAGATGCGATCACGGGCTCTATTGCCAAGGTGATCAGTGATCAGGAGAAGCAGTGCTGTAAAGAACTGCTTCAGGCAGAGGACGGCGATTTAGTCTTCTTGATTGCTGATCGAAAGCGCATCGCCCAGACCGCCTTAGGCGCACTTAGAAATAAGTTAGGACATGATTTGGGATTGATTGATCAGGATGCCTATCGCTTCCTGTGGGTCAGTGATTTTCCGATGTTTGAGTACAGTGAGGAGGAACAGCGCTATGTAGCGGCGCATCATCCCTTTACCGCCCCAAATGAGGAGGATGTGGATCGGTTGAAAAGCGATCCGGGGAATTGTTATTCAAGAGCCTATGATCTTGTGCTAAATGGTTATGAATTGTTAAGCGGTTCTATTCGTATTCATGATCAGGCTTTGCAGGCAAAGGTATTTGATGCCATTGGTTTAAGTGAACAGGAAGCCAAGGATAAGTTTGGTTTCTTCTTAGAAGCATTCCAGTATGGCACACCTCCACATGGTGGAGTAGGAATCGGTTTGGAACGCTTGGTTATGATTTTGGCAGGTACGGATAATATTCGTGATGTGGTGGCATTCCCGAAAACGGCCAGCGCAGCGGATTTAATGAGTGAGGCCCCGAGCCGCGTTTATGATGCGCAGTTGGAGGATTTGCATTTAAGCATTCGCATTCAAGGAAAATAAAGTATCATTGTTTTAAAGTACTATATTAAAGATCGCATCTCCGCCTAAAGAAAGTCGGGATGCATTTTTTTCTTATCTTCTTGTCGATGTGAATCATAAACAAGAGTCTATTGGCATTGTTGTAAAATGAATCATCTCCATTAACCATCACATCTCATTTTCGCAGAAATATGCGAATTAAACGCAAATCACCACATAAGATAATCATGATAACTTTGGAAAAGGCATATAAAAAAACGCTGTAAGGCACAGCGTTTTTGCTGAATCAAAGTTCGAGGAGGAGAGATCTTTCCCTGTAGGTACAGGTGGGTGACCTGTATGAACTCATTAGGATCCCTGCTCGTGACAGGTCTTCAACACAGAGCCATAACATCCGGTCTCCCTTATCTCTAAGTGTAGGAAAAATTTATACCCCCTCGAACAATTCTAGTATAACATGAAATTCTATAATGTATACTCTTGACATTTACGAATTTATTGTTCTATGAAAGAGGGAAGGGAGTAAGATCTATGATGGTATTTTAGTGTCCGAAATATTTGTTTTTTTGCTTATGTGCAATTGCTCCTAGCGAGATCGACTTTTTCATACCGTTTGTGGAATTTGCTTCCCTTTTCTAGCGAATTGCGATAAAATAAAAGGGCATGTGCAGGGAAAGGGAATCTCATGTTTGGATATATCGTAGTAAATAAAGCAGAATTAAAAATCAAGGAATTTGATACTTATCACAGTTTTTACTGTGGACTATGCAAAAGCCTAAAAACAAAATACGGACGAGCAGCACAAGGAGCATTGAGTTTTGACATGACCTTTTTAAGCATCTTGCTTACTTCCCTATATGAAAGTGAAATCAATCTGTGCCATGAACGTTGTGTAGTTCATCCCTTACATAAACATGCAAAAGCAGAGAATGAGTGGACTCAATATTGTGCTGATATGACAATTGTGCTGTCCTATTTGAAATGTCAAGATGACTGGAAGGATGAGCATCGCCACCGTTCTCATTGGATGGGAATGGTGCTGCGTAAATCATATCACAATGTGAAATTTCAATACCATGATAAAGTGATGCGCATTGAATCCGCCTTAGCGGAAAATGAACGCTTAGAGCGTTTGAAAAGCAGTGATGTGGATGCATTAGCCGCTTGCAGCGGCAGGATGATGGCAGAAATATGTACCCCTCGTGAAGATGAATGGAGTAATGTTCTGCGCGAGTTTGGTGATTATTTGGGACGCTATATCTATTTGATGGATGCGTATGATGATCTCAAGCAGGATTTGCATCAACAGCGATTCAATCCATTTCACAAGCGCTGTATGGAACATAATTTTGAGGATTGGATCAAACAGGCGTTGGAGTTGATGATTGCGAATTGTGCCCGAGCATTTGAGCGTTTGCCGCTTTTGGAGCATGAGGGCATTTTACGCAATATTTTATACAGCGGTGTATGGGCAAACTATGAATTGATCAAAAAGAAAAGATCGGGTGAAACAGATGCATGATCCATATAAAATACTGGGACTAAGCAGGGATGCCAGTGATGAGGAAGTTAAAAAAGCATATCGCAAATTAAGCAAAAAATATCATCCGGACGCAAATGTTGGCAGTCCTCATCTACAAGAATATACTGAATTATTTAAGCAGGTTCAGAATGCTTATGATCAGATTATGAAGGAGCGCAAGGGCAGCAGTGATCCCTTTGGTAATCACTTTTATGGTTATCAAAATAGCCAGACGTATCAAAGCAGTTATGAACAGGAAAACACGGATTTTCAAGCCGCAACCAATTTTATCAATACTGCTCATTATGAAGAAGCATATCAGGTATTGCAGCGCATGGCAGAGAGTGAACGCAGTGCTTTGTGGTATTTCTTATGTGGTATGAGTTTATGGGGGATGAACAATCAAATAGCGGCCTGTGAGCATATGGAACGGGCATGTGAGATGGATCCAACCAACCAGCAGTATCGCGAGATGCTAGCACGTTTACAAGCAGGCAGAGCGCAATATCGAAATATGCAGGGGCCGTTTCGCGGTGGAAGTACCCAGTGCGGTCCGCTTTGCTGTTGTGAGTTGATGCTCTGTTCAATCTGTGGCAGAGGGATGTTTTTTCCCTTTTTCTGCTGCATATAGAGAAATATAATCAAAAATTTTTGTAACCAAGCCGCAAATAAAAAGGGGGCTCTAAATTATCGTAGGGTTTTGTAAAAAAACGCTCTAAATTAATGTAGGGTTTTGAGAAGATCAAAGTGAGCTCTAAATTATCAT
>JAAWON010000044.1 GCA_022799495.1 Erysipelotrichaceae bacterium
AGCACGCTTCTTTTCAGGCTTATCTTGCCAAACAAAAGCACCGTGTTCTTGGTGCTAATGTTTAACTTTTTTTGGGACATTTTCATTTTCGCTTGACACCTAAGCGTATTTCTTATGAAAAAGCACCTTCCTATCCCCCAGCACTCATAACAAAATACTTGCCCAAACTTCACCATCCACTACCTTACCCAAACATACAAAAAGACAGTTCGCATATCAACGTATATGCTTACTGTCTCATAAATTCAATCTTTGCGCTTTAACATACGAATCATATGCTTCAATTTCAAGGAATTGCCATAGGTCAATGTACCACGGCGATACAGTTTTGCCCCAAGCAATCCCATTGCGATTGTGGTAAAGGCAAGAATGCTTAAGGAAATTACCAACTCTATGGTAGATACAGAACCGACTGCCACATTGACGAACATGCACATCCATGAAGTGAAGGGCACATACATCGCAATTTTTGAAAATAATGCATCCGGCATGTCCAGTGCTAACATAGAAATAAAGAACACAACGATGATAAGCAACTGAATCGGCATGGTAGCGCCATTGACTTCCTCCAGTTTTGAGCACATCGCACCGATCGCACCAAACAGGAAAGAAAATAACAGATAGCCCAATATACCAAACATTGCGAAGGTAATGAGTACTTCTGCGGGGATGTTGAGATAAGGATCTAACATATGATCGAGACTATCCGCATTCAACTGATACGCAAGCAGAATCGAACCAATCATAATCAATGTCTGTAATGCCCCTACTACCGCACCTGCGATTACCTTACCGAAGATTAAAGCATTGGGAGAACAACTGGTCGTTAAAATCTCAATCGCTCGATTGCTTTTCTCAGAGGCTACTCCTACGCCGATCTGATTGCCATAGATTAAAATCATCATATAAAGGATAAAAATCAACGCATAAGTATAGAAATAGTTATTCATGCCATCTGTACCCAATACCTGCATTTCCGATTGAACCTTGGTTTCATAAATGGCATTGACTTGATTCACATCATAGTTTAGTTTTTCCAGTTCATTTAATTGATATTGTTTCTCCAGCAATTGTGCAAAACGAGCACTCATTGAATCCATCAATGAGGAATTATTGACGTAATAAGTAAAATGGGTCGCATCATGAATCGCAAAACCACACTCTGCCGTTTCATTGATGATCGCATTCTGCATTTCATCTACATTCTTTGCATAGGTGATTTGATAATCGGGAAACATCATTTCCACCATTGCCTGTGGTATAACATCACTTGCTTCAGCATAGATCATAAACTGCGCTTTCTCTTCCCCCTGCGATAAGTCTGTTTCGCTTATTTCACCATCCACGCTCCCCTGCGTTGTATTGTCATTTACGCCTTCCTCACTCATAAAGAAGCGTGGCAAGGATAACAGTACAAAAGCACCCAACACCACCAATGCGGTGGATATCACAAATGATTTCTTTTTTAGCATCGTCTGTAATTCAAAGCGAAATACTAGGAAAAACTCTCTCATGCCTCATCACCTGCCTTTGCGACAAAGATATCTGTGAGCGATGCCTCATATAAGCGGAACTGTTCCAGATCCACGCGCATCGCCAATAAACGCTGTAACAACTGTTCTTTGTTTTGCGGATTGCGCAGTTCGATAATCAAATCATACTCGCGCTGTTCATAGATCGTAAGCAGATCATCACATTCCTGCATCAAAACTTGCGCAAACTGTGCCGGGCTTTGATCCACTGCGGATAACACAATGCGATTCTCTCCGTATTCCTTTTGGATTTGTTTCAGATTCCCCTGTAAAACCACGTTGCCATGATTTAAGATAACGATATCCTCACAGAACTCCTCCACATAATTCATCTGATGGGAAGAAAAAATCACCAATTTACCTGCCTCAATCTGTTCCTGAACGACCTCTTTTAATATTTGTGAGTTCACCGGATCCAAGCCGGAGAATGGTTCATCCAGTATGATGATATCAGGATCACACATCAGTGTCTGAGCCAATTGTACTTTCTGTTGGTTCCCCTTGCTTAAGGTATCTAAGAGTCGATTCTCATAATCACTGATGCCCAAGCGCTTCAACCATTTTTTCAGATTGGCTTTGGCTTGGCCATGACTTGCTCCGCGTAACTGTGCCAAATAAATCAACTGTTCACCAACCTTTTTTTTCGGATATAAACCACGTTCCTCCGGCAAATAACCAATGTTATAATCATCGGCACAAAATGGCTTTCCATCCATTAAGATTTCACCCTTGTTTGCCTTAAAAACATCCATTAAAATCCGAATCGTCGTTGACTTGCCGGCGCCATTACGCCCCAGTAAACCAAGTGCCTTTCCTGAACTGATGGAAAAGGATACCCCATGCAGGACCTCCGTGCCATCAAAGCTCTTACGCAAATCCTTTGCCTGTAATTCCATACGCCTACCTCCTTTATCTATGCATATCTACTTTATGCTTTATCATAACCGTGTGGATTTTTTTAATTTGTTTATTTGATCTTACGAGCGGGTATATCATAGCACATCTGTAATAATTTTACTACGCCATCACACAAACATCTTCCATTTTTTATTCTTTTATTTTATCATTCATTTCTTTACATCCCTTTCATTTCACGTTATTTTTTACAATTCTATATCATCACATAAGGGATATATCGGGAAACCGCATGCTTTATAATACCTATGTCTTTCTATCATTCACCATGATTGGTTTATTCTTATGAATTGGTTAAGTCAATAGGGAGTTCATTTTTTTCAATGTTTCCGTCGAGCTCTTTCGCTTTATTTTCGCACTCTTCAAACAATTCATATAATTCACATTGAAGTGCTTGCGCAATGGCACGGGCACGAATCGGATAGATGCTTTGAAAATCACCTTTTTCGATTCTGCATATGGCATTATCCGGTAATCCGCATAAGATAGATAACTGGCGCTGACTCAAAGTACGCGCCATACGCCTTTTTTTTATCTCCGCCGATTTGGGTTTTAACATATGCATCCGCCTTTCTCATTCCTATGGAAACTCTTTCAATCACCGCATATAACGCTCCTTGCGAATTATCTTCCATAAGTACGCATATTGAATTCTACTATTCGTATGATATTACACATTTGTAAAATACAGTATCCATTATATATTATGCATATGTAAAAGTCAATGTAATCTTGTCCCTTTTTTCATTGTACGTACGTAAAGGTTCTGTTATACTTTATATAAGGTTTGGTTAAACTGATAGAGAGAACAGGGTGAGTATTATGGATGTGAAAGAGCATATTGCCAAAACGATCAAGGCACTGCGAAAGGCAAAGGGCTATACGCAAAGAGAGCTTGCCATGGCAACCGGGATCTCTTTATCCGCCATCATCGCTTATGAAAATCAACAGCGAGAACCTAATTCTCGCAATATGGCGTTGTTAGAACGCTTTTTCCATGTATCAGGTGCCTATTTGCGTGGGGAAGAAAGGGAAACATCCGCAGCACTTCAGTTGACGCAAAGCGATCATGTGAAAAGCAAGGAAGAAGTCTTGATCGTGCAGGTATTAGATGCGATGCACAGAGATACAATGCAGAATTATGAATCATATGAGGAGTTGCTGGAATTATTGGCAGAGGTATCAAAGATTGGCGATGCTGGCAAGCGAACTTTGTTTTTGACGCTAGCCAAGCGGGTATTGAAAGAAATGTTGATCAGTTTTCAGGCGTGAAAGATCACGCATGAGTTGGGTGGTATGTGGTATATAAGGGGTGGTTTCCCCTGCAATAAAGGAATCCTTTTTCATCTATCGCAACAAAAAAACAGTGATGCGTTCTCATTCGCACACTGCTTTTTATTGTTATTATAAGCAATTGGCAATGTATTATGCCTCGATTGGCTCCTCATTCACCGAAGTATCCCCATCTTCTGTCTCATTCTCAACCATCTCTTCACTTTCATTTTGATTTTGTGCAACATCTGCTTGTTCAGTTGCGTCCGGTTTGGATGGTTCGGATGGAGTGCGTTTCTTGCCATCCTCGCTCAGTTTTATTTCTAATTCTTCGATCTCGGCCTCTAACTCCGCAATAAACGCTTCCTTGTCTTCGATGCGATCCTCCATATCCGCAATCGCACGCTCTCCCAATA
The DNA here is from genome assembly GCA_022799495.1 of Erysipelotrichaceae bacterium. Classification (GTDB taxonomy): domain Bacteria; phylum Bacillota_I; class Bacilli_A; order Erysipelotrichales; family Erysipelotrichaceae; genus C-19. Next base: position 4,136 of record JAAWON010000044.1, read on the forward strand.
ATCCGATGATCTCATGTTCCATCCGCTTAATTTGACGTTTTTGATCTTGGATCAATTCTGCTTTACGGTTTTTCATTTGCATGAGTCGTTCCCGCCACTGTAGATGACGCTGTTCATTGTGTTCCTTCAAGGCCGCAAAATAACGATCCATTACCCCACGAAATTCATTCCAAATTTCATCTTCATGTGTTTTTCCACAGGATCCGATCTGTTTCCACTGCACTCCCAACTGTTTCATGGTTTCGGTTTGTTCCTTGGTAAATACAGCCTGTTCCAGCACTTCCACTGCCTGCGCAACCAGTGCCTTTTTCTGTTCATATTTTTCTTTTTGTTCCTCGTGAAGGGTTTCGTAATAAGCATTGCGGCGTGTATAGAATGCTTGTCGATACTCATTAAATTCCTGCCATAGGCGATCTTCCTCTTCTCGACCGGCGCTGCCAACTGCCTTCCATTCATTCATCAATTTCTGCAAGGCATTGCTTGTTTTCTGCCAATCAGAGGAATCAACATAAGTCTTCGCCTGTTGGATCAATCCTTCCTTCACTTCTTTCGCATGGGCAAAGCGCTCCTGTAGTTGGGCCCAGTATGCACGCTTGCGCTCAAAGAAGTGCTTTCTTGTCTCATTAAAAGCATCCCACAATTCATCATCGCTCTGTTTTCCACTTGTACCAACTGTGCGCCACTGTTCCATCAAATCGTTCATTTGCTTGGTTGCGGCTTGAAAGTTCTCACTCTCTGACAGTTGCTTCGCCTGTGCGATTAAATCTTCTTTGATTTCTTTATTACCCGCAAAGCCTTCATTGCGCTTTCCATACAGCGTATCCAAAATCGCCTCGAATTCCTCATTCAGTTCATTCTCATATGCGGAATCGCGATATGAAATCGCCTTCCATTGGCGCTTTAAACGAAGCAAATCGCGGTTCACTGTGCTTTGATCTTCAGCAGCTGCGACTTGCTTGGCCTGCTCAATTAACTCTTTACGACGACGAATATCCTCATCAAAATCCTCTACATCCAAAAATGTGTCATCATGATACATAATGCATCCTCCAGTCTGTTCACGCTTTTTAACTGTATCTATTATAGCGCATTTCATAGCAAAAAGCATGCTTTATTTGGTCTTGACGGCATTTTTTACAAAGTTTTCCTCTGCACTCCATTTTTTTCTCATTGTTTCATATCAACCTTATATCAATCTTCTAACAGGGCGAATCCAAGTTAAAATTATCATCGCGAGAATTTATTGTTCCTACTTTTGTTTTAAAGTTGTGGAGTCTCGCTGCTTGAATCAGCGTTAAAAAACATAATATAGTAAATTGGCAGATAGGTTATTTTGCCGTTTTGTTTAGTATTTCTTTCGTTTGATACGACAAATGCTTTTTTGATATGATAATCTTCGTTTTGAACAAATGTGGTCAATGCGCTATGCACGGTATAGTTTTTGCCAGACTTCACTTCAATCGGCACAGCGGAAAGGCTATCATAATCATCAATAAGGAAATCAACCTCTCCCTTATTGCGATTGTCATAATAAAAGAGTTTATACCCGTGAGCGATTAACTCGCTTGCAACAACTGTTTCATAAACAGATCCCAGATTGATACTTCTTTCATCATTCAGCACTGCCTTAATGTTATTTCTATAAAGAATACTCGTAAGAATACCAACATCATTTAGATAAAGTTTAAGCAGATTCTTTCCGGTAGTTTCAATCAAGGGGAACGTCGGATTAGCAATCGCCTGAACATTTAGTGCAATACCTGCACTAATAAGATACTCAAATTCATCTGTATAATGTTGGAATGTCTTCCCCCGTTTGTCTTCAATACTCTGTACAACAACTCTTTTTTTCTTATTCTCCATATTAGAAGGGATAAGATCATAAATTCTACGAATTTTCAATTTCTTTTCATCACCGTATTTGGAAGCATCTGTAGCATAGTAATCATGGATCTCATCTTGTATATCGCGAATTGTTTGAATGTTCTTCGTTTCAAGATAGGCGTTAACCGCATCTGGTAATCCGCCTACAAGTAAAAACTTATGGAATAAATCCAGCATTTTATTGTGCATGGACTCATCTAATGCTTCCGATCGTTCAAACTTTTTACGCATTGAGTAAATCGTAATTTCACTCAATCCGTTAGCATAAAGAAATTCCTCAAAATCCAGTGGGAACATTCTAACCTTTCGGATGCTGCCCATTGGAATTGATGTGGTTTGCGATAGCGTTACACCTAAAAGCGATCCACTTGCAATATAGGTAAATTTATTATCCTGCGACAAAAATTTAAGGAGCGTGAGTAAATGAGGATAAGCCTGTATTTCATCAATAAATATCAGCGTGTTTTCTTTATCCTTCATTTTATCTCCTGCAAGCATACTGAGTTGCAGATAGAAGTCTTCTACGGTCTTAGTCCCTTCAAAAAGGCGATCACCCAAAGAGTCTTCAATCATATTGATTTCAATGTAATTTTCAAACAGTTTTTTACCTACATGATGTATGATATATGTTTTACCAATCTGACGGGCGCCGTCGATTAAAAGAATCTTTTTCGAATCAGATTTTAAATGCTCTTCAAGGAGAGATTCTATCTTACGATATAGCATAATAATTCCTCCTTTTATATTTTTCAAGCCTATTATCACACAAAAACAATGACATTTCAATATAAAATCAGAATAATTTTAATGACATTTCAAAAGAAGTGGATGAAAATCCCAACGAAAATGAGTAAATCTTATCGGTTGGTGCCATTTCAAATCATCAATCATTCTAGTTTTCTGTTTTTTTATATGCATTGTCACCTTATCATTGGCTTGTTAATAAGAGACACTTTCATTTTCTGCAATAATTGCTCCCGATTCGTTGTAAGTATATAATCTAAATATTTACTAGGTTTTAAATAACCTGATTCCTTTCCAACAAATTTGACTGTTCCTATAATACGTCTTTAATATACTTTCCACATATATCAAATGTTTGTAATTGCTACGCAAAAAAAACACTTTAACCCCTTGTTGAATTATCCTATAAAAATATCAGTTTCCAATGCAAGATATAGACAATACATGGATGTTATTGTTTAAAGCATAGTTTTCTTTCATATTACATAAAAGGCAAGAAAAACCAATCGAATACATTGATTTTTCCAACTGTTTAAAAACCTTTACACTGTCTAAATGAAACTTACTCCTTTTTTTATCTCAATTAAGTGTAATTTTGCATTATCTAATAACACCAAATCAATTTCATTTTGATTGCTGTCTCGATAATACATCCCATTAAAATTTCTACCATTGTTCAAGTATGATTTTCTAATTTCATTCATTACATACGTTTCCAAAAAGGCTTTGGCAAATACACTTTCCTCTAGTGTGCTGTACCATATTTTATGCAAATTTAAGTTATTACTTTAAATCTGCATAAAACTAATCGATATTTTATATTATATTTATTTTCTACGAAGCAATGTATTTGAAATGGGATGAATAGGCTAAAAGTCAGAAATTAATATTCAAAAATAATAATTCATAATCAACCTCATAGTTTGAATCTTCAAATCTATCCCAGTGCCACAACCCAGAACATCTAATCCACAGCCTAAACCCTGCAGTTGTTTTTACAGTAGCCTAATCTCAAAAAAGCGAATAAATATGCCACTTTTCAGCACTTATTTATCTTTCCTTGACATCAAAACTACACTTTCCACATGGCTTATAGTTTTTAAATTGAGCAATCATAGACATAGATCGCCTTAAGCGTTTTCTTTTTGTAAAAAATTCATTACCAATGCAATCATAATTTCTTTTTCTTCCGGTTTAGATTCTGCAATCATTAAAGTAATTGCGACTAATGCACTATCACTGATTATTTTAGTATTCCCAATAAATAATGATTGATTTTTATGCAAAAAAGCTAAAAACAAAGCTGCAGATATCCTCTTGCATCCATCCGCAAACGGATGATCCTTTATCATAAAATAAAGCAGATTGGCAGCTTTTTCTTCTAATGTCGGATATACTTCTTGTCCAAAAACCTCTTGATACACTGCTGCAAGTATTCCCTCTACCTTACCGCTCTCTTTTTCAACTCCGAATACAGCGGTATCAAATTTCATTTGCTTAATTAAATCACAGCAGTCCTGATAAGTCAATTTTACAAGACATTTCTTTCCGCTTGGTTTTTGCAATCGCTGATGATCATAACTATCCAGCATTTCTAACGCACTAATATACTGATCTATCACTTTTAAAACAGCTTCAGTTTCAATTCCTGAAATACCTGCGATAATCTGTGATTGTACCTGCACTGTTTTTTGCAATGCGTGCATACGCTTTTCATTCACTGCATATCCTTGAATCATATATTCCTTTAGAATCTTACTTGCCCATTTACGAAAATAGACACCGCGTTTAGACTTTACTCTATACCCTACGGAAATTATAATATCTAAAGAATAAAACGGTACTCTTTGCTTAACACCCTCAACACGCAAAAATTGCGTGTTGTTATCTCTGTCTGCTTCATTTTCTTTAAACACATTATTGATGTGTTTTCTTATGGTCTTTTCGTCACGTTTAAAAAGATCAGCCATTTGATTAGCACTTAACCACACGGTATCTATCTGCGATAAAATTGTTACGTCCAACCTAAGCTCGCCATCTTCAAAGACCACAATATCACTAACATCCATAAGGCAATCCTCCTACACATATGAATAAAATTATTCTCTATTATATTATGAAAATCTTCTGCAAAATCATAAATAAATATCAAAATATTTTATAACAAATGGCGTAAAAATTTTCCTTTCTCATTTATCTTCTCACTAACATAACAACACTTTCAACATGCATCGTATGCGGAAACATATCAACCAAAAACATCTCCTCCCCCACATACCCCAACTGCCTAAAGTAAGCAAGGTCACGCAATTGCGTCTTCGGATCGCAGGATACATATACAATTTTGCTAACCGCCAGTTTTGCACAAGCATCCATGAACGCTTTTGTGCTACCACTTCTGGGCGGATCCATAATTAGTATATCATAATGAGCTTTCCTGCCTGCCTCCTGCACCATAAACTCACTTGCATCCGCACAGACAAAACGAATATTGCGAATGTGATTGCGCTTTGCATTATCCCATGCATCACGTACCGCCGCAGCGTTATTTTCCACCCCTACAACCGCTCGAACCTGATGTGCCGCACTCATCCCGATTGTACCGATACCACAATAAGCATCCAATAAAACCTCATCCCCCTTTGTCGCCAATAAAGACAACACCTTTTGATACAGCACTTCACACTGGGTATGATTGATCTGATAAAAACTGTTTGCCGAAATACGAAATTGATTCCCGCACAAAGTATCCTCTATATAACCCTTTCCATATAATACACGCATACGTGATCCTAAAACCACACTGGTTTTACGCGTATTCGTACTTTGAACGATTGTGGTAATTTGTGGATATTGCTGGCACAAAGCCTGTACAAATTGTCGCCGCGCCTTAAATTCATCTTGATTGACTACCAGCACCACCATCAATTGATGGGACACTTCTCCCTTGCGCAGCACAACATGGCGCAGAATCCCGCGCCTGCGATCTTCCTCATAGGGAGTGATGTGAAAACGATCCATTAAGACAATCATCGTCTGAATGATAGAATCCAACAACTCATCATGCAGCAAACAACGCTGATATGGAATGATGCGATGAGAGAATTCCTCATAAAAGCCTGCCTTCAGCCGGTGATGCTCACCCCGTTGAAACGCAATGATCACTTTATTGCGATACCCATAAGGATGCTTCATGCCGATTACCTCATGCACATTAAGAGATAAACCGGCACTTCGACACCATTGCTTCACCTGTTCCTGCTTCATACTTAACTGAGCCGGATAGCGAACATGCATGAGATGACAACTGCCGCATAAGGCATCGTGTTGACAAGGGCTTTGTATACGCTGCGGATGCACAGACAAATACTCCTTTACCTTTGCACGATACCCATCTTTTTGTTTTTTTGTGATTATGACACGGCAGCGCTCACCGGGCAATGCCTGCTTAACATAAATCTGTTCCCTGCCTACCTTAGCAACGCCATAGCCATGATCCGCCAACGCATGAATCGTCAGCAACAATTCCTGTCCAACCTTTACCACAAAGCTGCCTCACGCTTGGCCTGCTTTAAATCCTTAAAGATGATCCCGCGCATCCCCATCGCACAAGCAGTCGCTACATTTGCCTCACTGTCATCAAAAAATACACATTCCTCTCCCTTTAAACCATAGCGCCCCAACAAACAAGCAAATATTTCCCGCTGTGGTTTAACCAAGTGTTCCTGATAACTCAGTACCATGCCATCCGCTAAATTGAAATAAGCATCTCGTTTTGCCAAATATTCATGACACTCCATACCGATGTTACTTAACAGATATACACCAAAGCCCCGTTCCTTGCATTCCTTCATGTACGCAAAGGTATCCTCCAGCGGTACCATCATCTCCAGCCAATGCTCATAGATATATGAAATCTCCTTCGCATACTGCGGATATTTCCGCAAATGTATCTGCATTGCCTCTGCGCACAAAAAATCACCACGATCCATCCGAGTCCAAATCTCATCAAATACGCAGGCACATACTGCGCTTACATCCACATCTGCCATCTTTTGACGAAAATAAGGAATCGGATGAAAATCCGCCAATACATTTCCAATATCAAATACTACATGCTTGATCATAAGTATCCTCCTTCGCACATCTGTACGCTACTTGCCGGATCATCCAATCATATAAATAAAAAGGCACCTCACTGCGGCAGATCTTCCCTTCTCCCATTACAGCCGATGTGCCTCATTCTTTATTTCAACACTTCCAGCGCCTTGTTCATCTGTAAATCCAAACGCTCCTGTTCCTGACGCCATTTTAAGGAACAACTGCTTAATAAACTTTTAATCGTTTCCTCATTGATCTCACCATTTGCATTTAAATCATGTTCCTGCTGATATTGTTTTAATGCCGCTGAAGATGCAGGCGAGAAATATTCATCCGCTCGATTTGCCGCATAGCCAAGAAACTTCAGATAAATCTGAACCGGCTTGGCATAAACAGATACGCTGTCTGCCCCATAGGATTCCCCTTCCGGAATAGATAAAATACCTGTTGTCACAGCGGGATCCAATGCCACGGTAATATCCGGTGTAATTCCTACCCCGTTGATATGCTCACCCGCAGGTGTCAGCCATTCGGCAATCGTATATTTAAAGGAAGAACCATCTGAAAATGTAATCGGCAACTGCACCGTTCCTTTTCCATAGGACTTCACACCGATGGTCGTCACATGATCCAGATGTGCCTTTAAACAACTGGTTAAAACCTCCGAAGCACTGGCTGTATCCTCATTGATTAAGATCGCAATCTTTTCAAATTCATAGCGTTCATACTCACTGTAAGCGCGCTGTTGCTTAATCGTTCCACTCTTGCTTTGTTCCTGATAAACAACTGCTTTTTGCGGAATGAGATAACTGGCAATCTGCATTGCCGCTGTCACATAACCACCACCATTGTCTCTTAGATCAATTAACAGAAAACGTTTACCGGATGCCTTGAACTGTGCCAAGTGCTTGCCAACTTCATCCCCGCTTGTCTCCGCAAACGTATTGATCTCCAATATACCAATATCACCTTGTTCATAACCAAAGACCGAATCATTAACCACACTTCTGGTAATCGTCAAATCCAGTGTTTCATTCTCACGCAACACGGTGATTTTAACCTTACTGCCTTCCTTGCCGCGAATCATCGCAGAGACTTCATCTATATCCTTATCACTGATGGAAATATCATCTACAGCCTGAAGAATATCCCCTTTCATCATTCCTCCGGCTTCCGCTCCGCTTCCTTTAATCACACGCTCCACCAAGAAGGTATGATCATCCAAAGCATAATACTGAATGCCGATACCAACAAAATTCCCCTGTAAAGAAGTAGCGAAGTTTTGATATTCCTCCGGCTCCATATACATCGTATGAGGATCATATGGATTGCTCAGCAAACCGTTGATCGCATTACTTAACAAAGTTTTGGAAAGTTCTTCCTCCTCTTTGCCAAAATACCACTCATTCTCCATGATTGCGTAAATTTGTTCCAGTTTATGGAAGTCATTAGAAGCCATCTGAGCAGGTGAACGAAACAGATTGTTTGTCATAAAACCAAGCAGGAAACAGACAATACAAACACATGTGATCAACAGGTTTTTACGTCTGCGCGCTCGCTCCTCCTTGATTTCATCCGGCCATTTATGACGCACCAAATGATATCTGGTGACTTTTTTTGTTTGTTTTGGTTCTTCCATGAACAACACCTCATTCTTTTCCTATCCGTATAATCATATCATAAATCGCCTTTTTTTTTAAGTATTGACAGAGTGATAATAGAAGATTTTTGTAGCGAATGTGATATAGAAGCAATTTGACGAGTATGCATGCTTTGACTGGCTGGTGATAGTTTGCCATGGATCGTAGGAAAAAGATAAGGATATGTAAAAAAATGCTTATGCGATTTTAGCACAAGCATTTCATCTGATTCACTGATTATGATCCGTGTGTGAATTTAAGAAGAATAAGAAACTGAGCATGCCCATGGATAAAAAGATAATTCCTGCATGATACATGAGGTGGCTGGTATCTCCGGTCAATGCCCCACCGATATGATCACCCGGATAATAACTGCCTAACACTTCTCCATTAGATTTATCCTCATCCTTCGACTCTTCTTCCTCTTTATCAGGATTGTAAATCATGGTACAGATTTGTCCAATTTTCGTGTCCGGATTCCAAGTAGTGATCTCTACGATATTCTCTTCGGCGATTCCATCATCGTCACGATCAAGGTTTAAGTCTGCCTTACCATCGCCATCTCCGTCGATGTTGACGTCCGGAATACCATCCTTATCAATATCTATATTAAGATCTGGGATATCATCGCCATCTAAATCAATATTCGTATCGGCACAGCCATCCCCATTGGTATCTATATTGAGGAGTGGTTCTAACTCATTCATTGTATCGTAACTGAATTTTTGATGGGTATAATCCGTTTCCGGTTTCCATTCGTCCGGCACTTTTCCGATATTTAATATCGGCGTTTCTCCATCCAAGGAAATGTTAAAATCTGCCTTAAAGTCTCCATTTGTGTCAATATTGATCTCTGGAATGTCATCGTTGTCTAAGTCGATGTTAATTTCTGCTTTGGCATTGATGCCACTGGAGAATTGGATATCACCTAGCGTAATGCATTGACTTGGTTTCCAATCCTTTAGGATAACAAGATTGAGATCTGGTTTCCCATCTCCATCTGTGTCGATATTTAAGTCAGGTACTCCATCTCCATCCTTGTCAATATTGTAATCAGGAATGCCATCCTCATTCTTATCTCCATTGATTTGGATTGTATTCCCTTCATCATCCTCTATCTCAATGTTCAAATCAGGACATCCATCATCATCCACATCCCAGAAATTCTTGTCCCCATTGTCCTTTACATTTAGTAAGCCATCCTTAATCGTAAAGGTGTAGTTTGGATAATTGTCATTTAACTGCTTCTGCACATTCCCTGATGTGATTGGATAAGAGCCAATGGAACTATACTTCCCTGCCGTTGTGCTTAACTTGATCGCACTCTCATTGATTACATCCTGTACGCCATTCCAACTTACCAACTGTGATTTGAAATCCTTGTAGGTGAGCGGTGGATTATCTTCTAATCGTAATTTGTCCTTATTCTCGATTTCGATTGTGATTGGCTTCGGTAATACTTTGATCTTCACCGTTTTGGTAAGTGGCAGTTCTCCATCTGCGCTTCTCGTTACCTTGATTGAAATCTCTGTGCTGCCACTATACGCTAATGCATCAAACTCTGCTTTATTTCCATTCACCTGCGGTACGGAGATGAATACTTGATTGTCTGTTTCAAAGGTGTACTGCACATTACTACTCATACTATCATCTTGTGTGCTTCGTATCGTGAAGTGATCT
>JAAWON010000045.1 GCA_022799495.1 Erysipelotrichaceae bacterium
CCTCTCCTGTTTCTGCGATCGTTCGATTGATATGATAACTTGCTTTTCCTTGTCCTATCACATCATGCTTACTGATAAAAATCACATAGACATCATTTAAACATTCTGTGGATTCTCCTTTGCCTAATTGATTCGCATCCAAGATACTCGCATGATAGCGTGCTCGTTTCCTACCAGCCCCTCGTCGATCTTGTTGGAGTTCGATGTTATAGATCGTGCATTGTTCATCCTGTATTTGTACATCCAAGCACAGTGATTTACGACCTGGATTCTCGATCCACACCTGTGTATGCGATTCTTTGATCGCTTCGCAAGAGCGCTCCAGTATAACTTCCAATGTCAATTTTGCCAAGCCACATTCTGACTCAAAGCATTTCTTTGCGAAATCATCATCCATCAAACAGAAGCTAGCGATCATGGATTGAATCTCTGTTTTGTCCTTGTTCATGTAGTTGCCCCTATCGGTTCCTCCTTTTTGCGTATAACAAAAACAATCCCCGCATACACACCGTGAAACGCATGAAAATCCGTATTCTAAGTATCACTTCATGTGCCTCAAGTCTACACTATTCTGAGGCACTTGTAAAGGCTTTGCGACTAACATTCCAATTTATTTTTTTAGCGTCTTTTGCCCATTCAACCTCCGACAATCAATAGAATTTTTCACTATTTTTTACAACCTGCATCTCCCGCTGAAATTGTCAAACTATATCAACCAATTCATGTGATTTCTGTTTTAGCATTTCTTACACTGAACTACGAGATTACACAAAAAAGCACCCCATAAAGGGATGCAATTCAGAATGTGAGTTTATTTTAACTGATTGATTTCTTTCACAAAGTGGCAGGCAACTCGATGTCCGGGTTTTACTTCCACAAGTTCCGGGCGATCCTCTAAGCATTTATCCTTGCAGTAACGACAGCGCCCCGCAAACGGACAACCTTTGGGTACATCAATCGGACTTGGTACATCACCCTCTAAAATAATCCGCTGCTTTTGTTTCTCCAAATCGGGATCAGGAATCGGCACTGCTGACAACAATGCTTGGGAATATGGATGCAGTGCATTGTTATACACCTCATCACTCTCGCCGATCTCCATTAGATGACCCAAATACATTACCGCAATGCGATCAGAGATATAACGAACAATATCCAAATCATGTGCGATAAACAGATAAGTCAAGTTGAGCTTACGCTGTAAATCAATCAAAAGATTGATAATCTGTGATTGAATTGATACATCTAGCGCACTGATGGGCTCATCACATACTAAGAATTGCGGTTCAATGGCCAAAGCACGTGCAATGCCAATACGCTGACGCTGTCCACCGGAAAACTCATGTGGGAAACGACCCGCATACTCCTTATTCAAACCAACAATCTCCAACAGTTCATTCACCCGTTCTTTGCGCCGTTTCGCATCATACATCTTATGAATTTCCATTCCTTCGGCAATGATATCACCAACCGTCATACGTGGATTCAAAGATGCATACGGATCTTGGAAAATCATCTGTGCGATTTTCGCATACTGAAAGCGATCCTTATTGGACTTCACTTTTAACTCTTTGCCATCAACGATGATTTTGCCCTCGCTGGGCTGATAAACACCCATGACAACACGGCCTAATGTGGATTTCCCACAACCGGATTCCCCAACTAGACCCAGTGTCTCACCCTTAGCAATGTCAAAACTAACTTGATTTACCGCTTTTAGTACACCACCGCTGACTTTAAAGTTTTTAGAAACTCCCTGCAAGGAGATAAAGTTATCTTGTGAATCGATTATCGTTTCCTTACTCATTTCCTTTATCCTCCTTTGCTTGACTTGGGCAATTTGGATGCAAGAGCCAACATGCGGAAGAATGGCCATTACCAAGTGCATATACCGGTGGCTGTTTTTCCTTACATACTTTCATACAGTGATCACAACGACTGGCAAATGCGCAACCAATTGGCGGCGCAATCAGATCGGGGGGGGTACCCGGAATAGAAGTCAAGCGCTGTGATTTATTTGTATCATGCTTCGGCAAACTATTTAGCAACGCCACGGTATACGGATGGGATGGATGATTGAAAATATCCCTGCTCGAGCCTGTTTCCACGATCTTGCCGGCATACATGACCGCAATGCGATCTGCCAAATTAGCAACAACGCCCAAATCATGGGTAATCAATATAATTGCGGTATTCATCTCTTTGCGAATATCTGCCAATAAATCAATGATCTGCGCTTGAATCGTCACGTCCAATGCGGTTGTCGGCTCATCCGCAATCAACAATTTTGGATTACAGGACAATGCCATCGCAATCATGGCACGCTGACGCATACCTCCGGAAAATTCATGCGGATATTGTTTTGCACGTTCTTCCGCATTAGGAATCTGAACCTTTTTCAACATTTCTATTGCACGCTTTTGCGCTTCTTTTTTGTCCAGTTTCTGATGATGTACGATGGCTTCCACAATCTGCTTGCCCACCTGCATCGTCGGGTTTAATGAAGTCATCGGATCTTGGAAGATCATGGATACCTCTTTACCGCGAATTTTCATCATATCCTGTTCACTTGCCGCAATGATATCAATACCATTTAATGTCAACGCACCGGACTTAATCCGTGCAGGAGGCATCGGATTCAATTTCATAATCGTCTGCGCCGTTACACTCTTTCCGCAGCCGGATTCACCAACGACCGCCAGAACCTCTCCTTCATCGACATGATAAGAGACTCCGCGTACCGCCTGTACCTCACCGGCATACGTATCAAAGGAAACATATAAGTTTTCAATATTTAATACGTTCGCCATAGATTACCTCCTCAACTTCGGATCAAATGCATCACGCAATTTATCACCCAGCAAATTGAAACCTAACATAGTTAAACTGATCAACAGTGCGGGCAATAATAACTGCTCGGGATAATAACGGAATACGACGATACCATCGTTCGCTAATGTACCCCAGCTGGCTTGTGGAATTGGAACACCCAAGCCGATAAATGACAAATACGCCTCAGTAAAGATCGCACTGGGAATAGCCAAAGTTAAATTGACGATGATCACAGACAACGTATTAGGCACCAGATGCTTAAACAAAACACGTGTTGGACTTGCGCCCATTGTCAGTGCCGAAATAATAAATTCCTGTTCTTTTAACTGAATGACCTGACCTCTCACCAAGCGTGCCATACCAATCCAGCCCACCAGAGCATAGGCAATGATAATGGTACCGATTCCCTTTGTCATAATTGTCATCAATAATATGATAATTAACAAATAAGGGATACCGCCGATGATCTCCACAATACGCATCATGATATTATCGACAACACCGCCGAAATATCCGGAAATACCACCGTAGATAATACCGATCACACAGTTGATACCAACTGCCACAAAAGCGATTGTCAAGGAAATGCGCCCACCATGCCATAAGCGCGTCCATGTATCGCCGCCCAGTGAATCCGTACCAAATAGATGCATGTGCCCATCCGGAGCCGTATAGAAGAAACCCATATTCGCATGTTCACTATGCAGCTCATCAAATCCATAGGGAGAAAGCAAAGGCATTACAACCGCACAAAATAAGATGACACCCAACATAATCAGAAGGAACAAAGCAACCTTATCCTGAACCAGACGGGAAAGTGCATCCTTAAAATAACTCACACTCTCTCGCACGATCGTATTGCTTTTTTTCACATCCGGACCGATCCATGCAAAATCTTCAGCGCTCAATGCTTCATCACAGGCATAAGCGACTTCTTTTACCTCAGGGATTATCACGTTTTTATCTTTCTTTTTCATGTTTCATCCCTCAGCTTTCTGTCAGTTTGACACGCGGATCTATCACACCATAAGCAAGATCCACAAGTAAAGTCATAATAATCAAGAACGCTCCGTAGAATACGGTGGTTCCTGCAATCATCGTATAGTCACGTTCAGTTATAGAAATAACAAAGTATTTACCCATTCCTGCAATCGAGAACACCTGTTCAACGACAAAGGCACCGGTTAGAATCGAAGCAGTCAATGGTCCTAAAACGGTCACAACCGGCATAACGGCGTTACGCATCGCATGTTTCCACACAATTCTACGTTCGGATAAACCTTTTGCTTTTGCTGTTTTTATATAATCGGAATTCATGACATCCAGCATACTGGTACGCATCAATCGCGAAATCGTTGCCAATGAACTTAAGCCTAAGGCAAAACTTGGCAGCATTTTCGCCATTTCATTATGCCATCCGCTGATGGGAAATATAATGGTACCGGTTGCTTGATTTAACTTTAAAGCCACAAAATACTGTAATAATGCCGCAACGATAAAACTAGGTACAGATACGCCAATAATCGCGATTGTCATGGCCAACGTATCCGCAGCCTTACCTCGGCGAATGGCCGCATAAGCACCCAGACCAATTCCACCGACAATAGAAATAATGAGGGCACGAATACCCAATTCAAAAGATACCGGAAAACTCTCACCGATAATCGTCGATACCGGTCGATTGTATTTAATGGAAGTACCCAAATCCCCCTGCAATATATTACCGATATAGATGAAGAACTGCTGATACAAGGGTTTATCCAAACCATAACGAGCAAACTTCGCATCCATGATCGCCTGCGAGGTTGCTTTATTGGAGGAGAATGGATTACCCGGTGCTGTATGCATCATCACAAACGTGATTGCGATTAACAGTAATATGGTAAGCAGTGCAAAACACACCCGTTTCATCACATATTTAAACATTCACTCACATCCTTTATTTCAATTTTTGTTAAAAGAACAAAGATAAGGCTATAATCATGAATTATAGCCTTATTGCATAGTTAGTATTGTGTTTCTATACCGACTACATTTCTGTCTCTTATTTTACCGAAGCAAATCTGAGATCAATATCTCTGAATGCAGTTCTCTGCACGCCTACCAGTTTATCAGAGCAGATGAAGTCTCTTTGACGATAGTACATCGGTCCAATCGGAACTTCCTCACCAATGATCTTCTCGGCATCCAACAACTGCTGAGTACGTTTTTCTACATCACCTTCGCTGTAAGCGGCTTTGATTAACGCATCGTATTCGGCATTGGACCATTTACCGTGGTTATTACCGCCACCTGTGATCCACAAATCCAAATAACTCATCGGATCGTCATAATCGCAAGACCAACCAGCCCATACGATATCGAAGTCGCCATCGCTCATACGCTGTAAACGTGTTTTGAACTCAACCTGATCAATTTCCATCGTTACACCCAAGTTTGTTTTCAGCTGTTCCTGAACAAACTGATAGGTTTTCTTACCAGTATCTCCGGTATCACCAACCAAGGTAGGTTTGAATGTCTCTAATGTCAGGCCTTCTTCTTTCAAGCCTTCTTCTAACAGTTTCTTCGCTTCAGAGTAATCTGTGGTATTGCGATTCCAAACTGTACCAACCTTGTTGCTGAACTCACCGTTGTTCACTGCGGCAGCGGTGAAAGATTGTGCCGGTTTTGACTCATT
Source organism: Erysipelotrichaceae bacterium (assembly GCA_022799495.1). Classification (GTDB taxonomy): domain Bacteria; phylum Bacillota_I; class Bacilli_A; order Erysipelotrichales; family Erysipelotrichaceae; genus C-19. The sequence goes on from JAAWON010000045.1 coordinate 5,510, forward strand.
CAATACAACATTCGCAACATATTTTTCAACATCCACACCAAGTGTCAAAGCCTTACGAACTTTAGCATTGTTCATACCGGGTCTTTGCGTATTGAACTCCAAGTACCAGATACTGCCATCATCATAGCTCTGTACATTCTTGCCCTCTGCACGGTAATTCTTTGCTTGCTCACCGTTCAAACCAATCATGTCAATGGTGCCATTCTCAAATTCATTCAATGCAGCGCCAGTGTCTTTGATCATACGGCAGTTGATCTTATCAATACTAATGCTGCTTGCATCCCAGTAATTCGGATTCTTTTCCATTACCAAACTGTCTTCATGAACCCACTGTGTAACTGTATAAGGTCCATTGTATGCCATCTTGTCTGCTTCCTTACCATAAGTGTCAAGACCGCCGTACTCATTGTATAACTTCTCACTGATCGGTGCTAAGTTATAGAATGCCAATACGCTTTCCACATATGGATAAGGTCCGGTGAATTTAACTTCTAATGTAGTCTCATCCAAAGCTTTCCAGCCGACATTTGCCAATGCAGCTTCCTCAGCCTCTTTCGCTGCGGCTTTCTGCTCTTCGCTCGCATCATCTTTCAGCGGCAAAGTAGCGTCCATCAACTCGTTTGCACCCTCGAACATAACTGCCCAAGTGCTCGCATAGTCCGCACCGTTGCGGGTTGTGAACAACTGATTCCATGCAAAGACAAAGTCATTTGCAGTTACCGGATCACCGTTGTTCCACTTCGCATCAGCACGAAGTTTGAATGTATACGTCAAGCCATCCTCTGATTTTGTCCAAGACTCAGCGACGCCCGGTACGGCTTTGTCGTTTTCATCCAAGGTTGTCAATCCGACGATTACGTGACGCAATACGTTACCTGAGGTTGAATCCGTGTTCAAAAACGAATTCATTTCAGGTGGTTCGGAACCAAGGTTAATTGTAACCTCTCCTCCGGAAGTAGTTCCTCCTGAGCCGCCACATCCAGCAAGTAATGTGAGACCCATTGAGAATGACAAGGCTAATTTGCCTAATTTTGTCATTTTCATCATGAATTCCTCCTCTTTTTCTACGATAAGCATTTTGCTTATGTGTGTCTATTCTATCATCATTTATTCACAAAGTCTACACATTTTTTCAGTTTTGCTCAACCGATTTCTTTTCACTTTCATAAAATGAATATTTTTTCATTTGCATTGTTTGATAATTTTTTCAAAATTTTTCCTTACTGTTTACAGAATGCAGACATGTATTGTCATTTGTTCGTAATTGGGATGATTCTTGGAAGATTCTATTGATACAAAGGGGTAACGTAACAAATCAAGATAGCATTCGTTTCTATTTCTTTCCATATATCTGGCGAAAGTGTTTCATCATGCGTATATAGATATCGGCAGAGAACATGCCCGTCGCTGTGATAGTTTGAGTGCCGAAATTGGCAAGAAGGAATCAAGGCATGATCCTATTTATCTTGACTATGATGAGGGAAGTAAAACGAAGTGTTTGCTTTAGCGACTGCCACATATCACATGAAGCCCTAGTCATGCGAGCGGCTTTCTTGAAACAAGCAAGCAAATATAGTATGATAATAAAACAGAATGGAGGAGAACAGATGGAACTACTCAATGAATTAAATATAAATGTATCAAGTGTCATCATCATTGTATTACTTTGTATCATTATTTTATTCTTAATGTTCACACATAAGAAATCTAATATTAGCGCGGTTATGGATCTATTGAAACATACTGCCGAAGAACAGCGCAACGAGGTAAAAAAGCAAATCAGTGATAGTACCACCGAGCAGTTTGAGCGCTTCGCAGTGATTCAGCGCAGTATACAGGAAACGCTATCAGCAAATCGTGAGGAAATCAATCGTCAGCTGGCCGAGTTTCAACGCCGCATGGAAGAGCAGTTGCATTCCTTCAGCGAACAAGTGGATCAGCGTCTATCTCGCATCCAACAAGCGAACACGGAAAGCGTTGAAAAACTGAATGCCACCTTGGAAGCAAAAATGAAGGCTTTGCAAGAAAGCAATGAAAAACGCTTAGAACAGATGCAGGGAATTGTAGATGAGAAATTGCAAAAGACTTTGGAAAACCGCCTTGCTCAATCCTTTGAACTCGTAAGCAAACAGTTGGAAAACGTAGATCAAGGATTGGGTGAAATGAAAGCCCTCGCTGCCGATACCAAATCATTGAAAAATGCCTTAACCAATGTCAAAGAACGTGGCACTTATGGAGAAGTTCGGCTGGAGAAATTACTTTCCGATATCCTTGCGCCAAATCAATATGATCGCAATGTTGAGATTGCCGATGGCAAACGCGTTGAGTTTGTTATCCAACTGCCGGGTAATGGTGAATCTCCCTTACTGCTTCCCATTGACAGTAAATTTCCGATTGAAGATTATAATCGCCTATTGGATGCAGAGGATAAACATGCGATTGAAGAAGCACGACGTGCATTATTTACCAGCATCCGAGCCTTTGCCAAAAGTATTCATGACAAATATATTCAACCGCCTAAAACAACCGATTTTGCGCTGATGTTTCTGCCAACAGAAGGTCTTTACGCAGAAGTGGTTCAAAATGTTGCCTTGTTTGAAGAATTGCGTGATAAATATAAGATAACCGCAGTTGGCGCTACTACCCTTTCGGCCTTCTTGGCTTCCCTGCAAATGGGCTTTAAAACGCTTGCCATTGAACGGCGATCCCAAGAAGTATGGGATACCCTTCGCGCGGTCAAATCTGAATTTGTTAAATTTGAGGGAATGTTAGAAAAGGCACACAAACAGATCCAAACCGCAGATAATACCCTTGCGGAGATTGTCGGTCGTCGTACAAGAGCGATCAATCGCACCCTGCGTGGGGTTGAAGAGTTAAGCAATACGACAGATACACCGCTCGCATTAGAAGAAAGTGCACAAGATCCAACCTTGGTCTAATCTTCCCCGAGTAAAAACCATTAAAACAAGCGTGAATAAGTAGTCTTAATTGACTGCTTATTTTTTATACAAAACCATCCATAAGTTTGTTCAAAAACATCATGCGCTTCACCATACCGCACTTGGTTATATATACTTTTTAAGATTTTATATATATTATATAAGGATAGAAATTTCCTATCATGCCCTAACACAATAGGAAACATCTGTTACAAATTGATTCATAAAAAAACACCTCTTTCCTTTGATTGTACCGAAAAGAAGTGTACCTTTCATCCGTGAGGTAGGATTCAATCAATTTGTTCCCGCCAGATTTTCGCCCCCAATGCTGTCAGTTTACCGTCTAAATTATCATATCCGCGATCAATATGATAGATTTCTCTGATCGTCGTAATTCCCTCTGCCAATAAGCCGGCAATAACCAAGCAGGCTCCACAGCGCAGATCCGTGGCCGTCACTTCACATCCCGCCAAGGGAGTCCCGCCATTGATCATCGCACTTGGCGGCATTACATTGATATTCGCCCCCATTTTATTTAACTCGTGACAATGTTTGAAGCGTTCCTTATAGATCGTCTCTGTCACAATGGACTGTCCTTGCGCCTGTGTCAGTAAAGCGGTTAATGGCTGTTGAATATCGGTCGCAAATCCGGGATACGGCAATGTTTGGACATCGACAGCCTTTAGTTGTTCCTTTCGTCCCAGCATTTTTACATAATCAATTCCGATTTCCATAAGGATACCGATTTCATCCAGTTTAGAAATCAATGATTCCAAGTGTTGAGGAATGATATTTTCAACGGTAACCGCCTCAGCTGCGGCCGCCCCAAGCACCAAATACGTTGCCGCCTCAATGCGATCGGGAATGATCTCATGAAAACAACCATCCAGGCGATCCACTCCATCGATTGTGATTAAATTCGTGCCAACACCGCGAATCTTCGCTCCCATTTTATTTAACAGCGTTGCCACATCAATAATCTCCGGCTCTTTTGCCGCATTTTCAATTGTGGTGCGACCTTTTGCATACACCGCAGCCATCATAATATTGATCGTTGCGCCTACGCTGGCGATATCCAAAAATATCTTTGTGCCAACCAATTCATTGGCTTCAATTATATATGCGCCATGTTCATATTGAATGGTTGCGCCCAATGCTTCAAATCCTTTCAGATGCAAATCAATCGGACGCGGTCCCAAATAACAGCCACCCGGCATCTTCATTTCCACATGGCCGTATTTACCAAGTAATGCTCCCATAAAATAATAAGATGCGCGCAGTTTACCTACTGTTTCCTGTACCATTGCTTTATTGCTCATATGGCTGGGATCGATAATCAAAATATCTTCCCCTTTACGAACTACTTCTACATCCAGTTCCTTTAGCAGCACCGATAGGGATTCCACATCAGAAATATTGGGCACGCCACAAATCGTTACCGGACCATGTCCCAAAATCGCCGCCGGAATCAGCGCTACCGTCGCATTTTTTGAACCTGAAATACGCACCGTTCCGCGCAGGGAATGTCCGCCCTCGATTTTGATTACTTCTTCCATGTATTCATTCTCCTTTCGGTATGACAGTATATCATATTAAACATAAGCCTACGATGTGCCTGTTTCTTTTCACTCATCTATATTATAAAGCATTTCTAAGCGCATATCCACAGGATTATTGAAGAAATTCTTACTTGCCTTCTTTTATTCCTACTATAGAATAGGATAACATTATATAATCGTTCCTACTTAGAACTTCTTAACCTTCTTTATTTTCCTATTTCTTACCTCACATCAAACTACCGCTGTTTCGCAAGTATCATGGGGTATCTTCTCACACATCCACATGCGCTCTTATCCATTTCATAATTTTCGCGCATAAGGTAGTGCATTCTCCCGGTAAGTTTGATATAATATAAACCATGTGAATAGGAGGGCAATGATGAAAGAGATCGCATTTGACAATGACTTGTATTTACGCTTACAATCCGAACATATTCTGGAGCGCATTTCCCAATTTGACAACAAGCTGTATTTAGAATTTGGCGGTAAATTATTCGATGATCATCATGCGGCACGTGTGCTGCCGGGCTTTCAGCCTGATTCTAAGTTGAAAATGCTTTTGACCTTAAAAGAACAGGTGGAAGTCATCATTGTGATCAATGCCAATGACATTGAAAAAAATAAAGCACGCAATGATTTGGGAATTACTTATGATGTAGAAGTGTTGCGTTTGATTGATGCTTACCGTAGTGTTGGCTTATATGTAGGGAGTGTCGTCATCACACAATATGCCCATCAAGCAGGTGCGGATGCATTCAAGCACAATTTGGAACGCTTGGGAATGAAGGTATGCGTGCATTATCCGATCAGCGGCTATCCCAATAATGTAGAATTGATTGTCTCCGAACAAGGATACGGCAAAAACGAATACGTAGAAACAAGCAAACCACTTGTCGTTGTGACTGCCCCGGGACCCGGTTCCGGTAAAATGGCGACTTGTCTATCACAGCTTTATCATGAGCATATTCGCGGTGTAAAAGCCGGTTATGCCAAATTTGAAACCTTTCCGATTTGGAATCTGCCGTTGAAACATCCGGTTAACTTGGCATATGAGGCCGCAACTGCCGATCTAAATGACATCAATATGATTGATCCCTTTCATTTAGAGGCATATGGAGAAACAACCATCAATTATAATCGCGATGTCGAGATTTTCCCTGTCCTCAATACGATGCTGGCGCGTATTTTAGGCAAGAGTCCCTATCGCTCACCAACCGATATGGGTGTCAATATGGCAGGTAAATGCATCATCAATGATGAGGCTGCGATCAAGGCAAGCCAAGCGGAGATCATCCGCCGTTATTATCAGGCGAAGGTTGATGTAAAAAACGGGGTAGTTGAAAATGAGGTCATTGATAAAACCGAGATCATTATGGCGCAAGCAAATGTTACAACGCAGGATCGTAAGTGCGTAGAACGAGCGCTTGCCAAGGCGCAGGCAACACAGGCCCCGGCAACTGCCATTGAACTGCGTGATGGACGTATTGTGACCGGTAAAACCAGCCCTTTATTGGGAGCAAGTGCCGCCGCTTTATTGAACGCTTTGAAGGCACTGGGCCGCATTGATGACAGCATTCCAATCATCTCTCCCTCCATTATCGAACCGATTCAAAAACTTAAGGTAAATCACCTCGGTAATAACAATCCGCGTCTACATACCGATGAAATCCTGATCGCCCTCAGTATTTCCGCAACGACAAATCCAATATCTCATCTTGCCTTAAAACAATTAGAACAGTTGAAATACTGTGAAGCACACAGCACCGTTATCCTCTCAGAAGTGGATAAAAATATTTTCCGTAAATTGAAAATCAATTTAACCAGTGAGGCGCAATATCAAACCAAGAAATTATATCATCGCTGATGCGTTCATTCTTACATAAATATGCGAAATCAAATTACTTGGTTGTAATGGTGAGAAATCCAATCTATTTGATTTGTAAAACAATCACGCATCTTATGACACAAAACAATATATCATATCAACTGTAACATGATCCACATCGCATGGTTACAGTTTTTTTATGCAGAAGCAAGTGTTTGGATGAACGTGCTTTGATTCAGGGTTTTAATTCGATGTTCTTTCATTGTGGTTGTAAATTAAAGTGTTTTATAACTAAAAAACAAGGCTGTCCTTGTTTGGTTCATGCCTTGTCTGATTTCATCGTCTGTTTTGTGTTTTGTTGTTGCCGATTGTACGTCTTAATCGCATTGGCAGCGGGCATGGCAATCACACCACACCATGTGATCATTGATGACACCCACCGCTTCCAAATAAGAATAGATAATCGTTGTGCCAACAAAGGAAAAGCCACGCTGTTTCAAGTCTTTACTAATTGTATCACTTAATTCATTGTGGGTAGGGACTTCGCTTTGTTTCGTGTAGTGATTGACAATCTGTTTATGATCCGTAAATTCCCATAGATATGCATCAAACGATCCAAATTCCTGTTGAATTCGGATAAATCCCTGTGCATTCTTCACTGCAGCATCAATTTTGCGGCGATTGCGGATGATTTCCTTATTCGCTAACAGCGTTTGTTTTTTCACTTCATCATAATGTGCCACCGCTTCCACATCAAAATTATCAAAGGCGATGCGAAAAGCCGTTCGTTTTTTCAAAATCGTCACCCAAGACAACCCTGCTTGCATCCCCTCCAAGATCAAAAATTCAAATAAGCGCTGGTCATCGTGAACAGGCATACCCCATTCTTCATCATGGTAGGCTTCATTGTAAGGGCCTACTGCCCAATCGCATCGTTTCATATCTTTCTCCTTTCAGTTGTTATGATTCTTGATTCTCTCATTTAGCAATCGGCTACGTGATCGGCAAGGGAATTTACGCAAGATGAATGTGCCTTGAGTGGTTGGTAGCAAACTTCTTCCCATTCACAACTCAGAGATACTCTTTTTAGTTTGATGATAGAACAAAGTTCAATCTGTTTTCTTGCGCTCATCTCTAATCGTCAATCGCATAACACGCTATTACACAAAACTTATTGTATATGAAAAGAATACTACAAGATAGGGATTCCTGCAACAAAGAATACAACATGGTATGATAGTGACAGTTACTACCGCTTTTTAAAAAGTGGGAATAGGATAAGAAAGGCACTTCATTCAAGGGTGCTTTTTTCTCATGTAACGGATGATTGCGTATAAGTATCGCTTTGTCCTTCAGTGTGCTTGGCTTTGGCAAGATTGCCATTTTCACCTGTGATCAAACTTTCTACCATTTTTTCTCAAGTGATGAATACCAAAATTCTTTTCCTTCTTCTATTCTTCGCTAAAGTTATAAATCTTTCCATCCAGTTTCATTCCTGTACATTCTATGAATAGTACTTTTTCCCATACTTCAATGTATACATTTACTTCTGCTGAATATCGTTCCATCCAGTCGTATGTATGATGTGATACATCTATTTTTATATTTTCTACATAATTAAGTGAAGTAAAATCAAAGTCATATTCAGGCTCCATATCACTTATTTGGGTTCGATACTTTTTACTGTCATTTACATAGTAGAATGTACTCACTCCAATAAATGAGAGACAATGGAATTCTTTTCCTGTTGCATAATGCATACAAATATTTAAGTTTATCTCATTTTTGCGCATGTTAAAATCAATATTTTCAAACTTTCCTCCCCATAAACATCCTGCGATTTTGTTGATCTTCTCATCGGTCATCTTAATTCTCTCCTGTATATTGGTTTATTATATGTATAAATTTTCATCGTTGTATTTGTTTTAAAAATGATGGCATTGCGTACTGATGTAGAGATTTGATGTAGTCTGGCAATTAAACGTTTGTGAAGTTAGCGTTTTCGCTTTAAGACAGAAAGGAACTTTTTGATTCCTGTGGTCAACCTTTCTACCGTTATTTTCATAGATGACTCCCCCCAAAATTCTTTTCCTTCTTCTATTATTAGCCTAGCTCTTTCTTTAATTACCTGTTCATTTAAGCCTGAGGGAATCTTACCATTATAATAACGATACTCCGCATATGTGATTGGTCGCTCACATACATCTTTTAATATTTGCATGGCAAAATCATACGTTTCCTGTTCTTTGTGATCTTTATCCATGCTCTTCACTGCATCTAATAGTATTCCTGCTATCACAATTCTATTTTTACTATCAAA